>CAZPSQ010000149.1:0-13265 GCA_964588755.1 uncultured Prosthecobacter sp.
CCGTGGCCATGATGCAGGCCGTGGAAGGCGTGGTGCACGGCGGCCTCACCGCCGAACAGGGCTTTGAGAAATACAACGACCTCAAGACGAAAGAGCTGAAGAAGTAAGCCCCAGATCCAGGAGTGGTGGAGGAGGTGGAGTGCCGGTCCAACCCCGGCACGCCCGCCTTCCACCGCTCCATCATTCCAATACTCCACCACCCCATTTCCTCACACCATGGAACTCAAACCCAACCAAGTCCGGCTCATGATGCTGCAGGTGGCGGATGCCATCATCGCCGCCGAGCCGATGCTTTCCCAGGCCGACCGAGACCTCGGTGATGGCGATCACGGGCTAGGAATGAAGCGTGGCATGGAGGCCGTCAAGACTCAGCTTTCCCCGCTCGATCCTGGCAGTGTGGAGCAGGTCTTTGTCACCACGGGCACCGCCATGATGACCAGCATGGGCGGCGCCTCAGGCGCGATCTTCGGCACGGTGTTTCGCGCTGGTGGCAAGGCTCTCTCCGGCCGCGCCACTTTTGATCCCGAAGGTCTCGCGCTTCTGCTGGAGGCTGCGCTTGAAGGCGTGATGAAACGTGGCGGCGCCAAGCCCGGGGACAAAACCATGATCGACGCCCTTGCTCCAGCCGCCGCAAAAGCGCGGGAATCCACCGGCCTGCCGCTTTCCCAGGCGCTCGTTGCCGTGGCCCAGGCTGCGGCTGACGGCACCGAGGCCAGCAAGGCGATGATCGCCCAGTTCGGCCGTGCCAAGACCCTTGGTGCGGCCTGCCTGGGCTTTCCAGATGCGGGCGCGCTGTCCATCACCCTCATGCTGTCCACCATGCGCGACTACGCCGCAGCCTAGCGGCGGCCAAAGATCGCATCCCTCGCGGGCAGGAGCGCGCCACAGACCGCGCCTGCCCGTCTTTATTCCGCAGCGGCTGCTGTCGGCTTGCGTCCAGCGCTTGCCAGATCGGACACAGCTTTTGCTGCTATGTTTGTACAAGCACCACGTTTTATCCCCGTTGACCACCATGAAAAGATTCGCCTTCATCTCCTTCCTGCTGCTTTCCCCGGCCTTTGCTCAGGACGGCTTCAAACCCCTTTTCAATGGCAAGGACCTCACTGGCTGGGACGGCAATCCCGAGTTGTGGAGCGTCGAGGACGGCTGCATCACCGGCAAGACCACCGGGCCGGAGCAGCTCACCCACAATCAGTTCCTCATCTGGCGGGGCGGCGTGGTGAAAAACTTCGAGCTGCGCGCCAAGGTCAGGCAGAAGGGAAACAACACCGGCATCCAGTACCGCAGCCATGAGCGGCCCCAGGCCGGCAAGTGGTCCATTGGCGGGTACCAGTGCGACATCCATCCCGCCCGGCCGAACAATGCCATGGTCTATGAGGAGGGCGGGCGCGGTATCATCGCGCAAAACGGCCAGGGCGTCGTCATTGATCCGGAAGGCAGGCGCTGGCTCGCCTCCGAGCATGACCGCGTGGAGGTGGAGATCGCCGACTGGCACGAATACACCATCATCGCCAAGGGCAATCACCTGATTCACAAGATCGACGGCAAGGTCGCCGTTGACCTGCTCGACTTCGAGCCAGCCAAGCGTTCCTTGGAAGGCCTCATCGCCTTCCAGATTCACCGTGGTCCGGCGATGAACGTCCAGATCAAGGACGTCATGCTCAAGGAGCTGCCGGAGGGCGGCGTGGTGTCGTTTGAAAAATCCGCCATTCCCAGCGACGCGCAGATCATCGAGGCCAAACGCCCCGCAGGCAAAGGCAAGGCTGCCCAGCCTCCTGCGCCGCCCGCCAAAGATCAGGCCGGTGCCAAGGCCAAAGCCAAGAGCCGCCGTCCTGCCGAAGTCGGCCCCGCCATCGGTGCTAACGTGGCCACACCAGTCACCAACATCAAGACGCTGCCGGACTTCAAGGTGGAGCTTCTCTACTCCGTCCCCGGCGGCGAGCAGGGCTCATGGGTGAATCTTTGCACCGATGACAAAGGCCGCATCTATGCGAGCGACCAGTACGGCGGTCTCTACCGTTTCAACGCGCCCGCCGCAGGCCAGCCGTTGAAGCCGGAAAACGTGGAGAAGGTGCCCGTCGACATCCGGGCCGTGAACGGCATGCTCTTTGCCTACGGCTCCCTCTATCTCGGCGTCAACGACTACGAGAAGCAGATCACCAGCGGCCTGTATCGTGTCACCGACAGCAACAACGACGACATGCCGGACAAGGCCGAGCTGCTGCGTGCTTTCGATGCCGGCAGCGACCACGGCGTGCACGCCATCCTGCCCACGCCCGATGGCAAGTCCCTCTACCTCATCACAGGAAACAATGCCACGCCCACGGAGGGCTACAAGGAGGCCACACCGGCCAGCTCCCCCGTGGCCAAGCTGTGGGGGGATGACCACCTGCTGCCCCGCATGCCTGATGGCCGCGGCCACAACCGCCACGTCATGGCTCCTGGCGGCATCATCTATCGTGTCTCTCCCGACGGCAAGCAGATGGAAATCTTTGCCTCCGGCTTTCGCAACATCTTCGACGCCGGTGTGAACCGTGACGGTGAGCTCTTCACTTACGACGCGGACATGGAGTACGACTTCAACACTTCCTGGTATCGCCCTACCCGCATCAACCATGTCGTCAGCGGTGGGGAGTACGGCTGGCGCAACGGGGCAGGGAAGTATCCCGAATTCTACTATGACAACCTGCCCGCCACGCTGAACATCGGCCCCGGCTCCCCCACCGGCACCACCTTCGGCTACGGTGCCAAGTTCCCCGTCAAGTACCAGGAGGCCTTCTACGTGCTCGACTGGAGCTGGGGAAAAATCTACGCGGTCCATCTCACCCCCAGCGGCTCCACCTACACTGCCACCAAGGAGGAGTTCGTCACCGGCGGCCCTCTGCCTGTCAGCGATGCCATCATCGGCAAGGACGGTGCCATGTACTTCACCATCGGCGGCCGCCGGGTGCAGTCGGGGCTGTATCGCGTGTCCTATGCGGGCAAGGAGGACACGGCTTCCAGGCATTCCCCGGCCCCTGGTCATCAGGGGTATGCCAGGTCCATTCGCCAAAGCCTTGAAGCCTTCCACGGCAGGCAAGATGCCAAAGCCGTCGCAGCAGCCTGGGCAGGCCTCGCGGATGCGGACCGCTACATCCGCGCCGCCGCCCGCACCGCGCTGGAGCACCAGCCCGTGGCCGGGTGGGAAGCCAAAGCCCTCGCCGAAACCAACCCCACCGCCCAGTTCGAAGCCCTCCTCGCCCTCGCTCGCGTCACGGGCGTCTGCCCCACGCATCGCACGCCGGACCATGTCGTGAACACCGCCATGCGGGACAAGCTGTGGTCCGCCATTCTCAAGCATGACTTCAAAAAACTCACGCCCGAGCAGCGCCTCGCTTACGTGCGCCTCACGGAGATCGTGCTGAACCGCTTTGGCAATCCCGACGATGCCACCGTGGCCGCCATCATCGCCAGGCTCGACCCCGCGTATCCCGCCGACAATTTCGAGCTGAACTGGCTGCTCACCGAGACCCTTGCCTATCTCCAGGCACCCAATGCCGCCGCCAAGGGCATGGCTCTCATTGCTGCCGCTGAAAGCCAGGAGCCGCAGATCGAATACGCCCGCAGCCTTCGCTTCCTCAAGACCGGCTGGACACCGGAGCTGCGCCAGCAGCAGCTCGAGTTCTTCCTGAAGGCCGCGAATTACAAGGGCGGCAGCAGCTTCTCCATCTTCATCGACTTCATTCGGAAGGACTCTCTTGCCACCTTCACGCCGGAGGAAAACACCCGCTTCGCCGAGCTCATCGCCAAAAAGCCTGAGTCCAAGTCCGCCATTGAGAACGTCGGCGCCATGTTCGTTGGCCGGACTCCCACGATGTGGACGCTGGAGGAACTGAGCGCCGCCGCCAAGGATGGCCTCAAGGGACGCAGCTTTGACAACGGCCGCAAGATGTTCGGCGCCGCAGCCTGCTTCGCCTGCCACCGCTTCGGCAATGCCGGCGGCATGACCGGCCCGGACCTCACCGGCTCCGGCGGCCGCTACAGCCCGCACGACCTCCTCGATCAGATCATCAATCCCAGCAAGGTGATCAACGAGCAGTTCGCCCCCATCGTCGTCACCAAAAACGACGGTGCCATCATGACCGGTGTCGTTGTGAACCTCAGTGGTGACGGTGTCACCCTCAACACCGACCTCACAGATCCCAACCAGCGCGTGAACATCGACCGCAAGGAGGTGAAAAGCATCGAGCTCAGCCCTGTTTCCCCCATGCCGCCCATGCTTCTGGCCATGCTCAAGAAGGAGGAAATTTTGGACCTCCTCGCCTATGTCCTCAGCGGTGGGGACAAGGGGAATGCGATGTTCAAGCCTTGAGGCGGCACTCCCCTCTGCCCAAGGGGGGCATCTCTGTGTGTGGCAGCCTGTCAGGCAGGGTCCTTCGTTCGTGACGTTTTGGCTTTGTGACCCTGAAACACATCCGCTGACTCACGGGCGATCACTGCCAGTGCTGGATGCTGCATGGAGCGTCCCAGGGTGATGAGGTGGCAGGAGAAGCCGCAGCGGACAGGCCGCCCAATGACGCGCAGACCATAGCGGTCTGTCGCCTCATCCCGCACAATCTCGGCGACAGGTGCCACACCCAGGCCGTCTGCGGCCGCGCTCTTCATCAGGGCAGGGTCGTCAAACTCTGCCACCACTCGCGGGTGGATGCGGTGGGAGTCAAACCAGCGGTCCATCTCATGCCGCCATGCGGTCCGTCCTCCTGGCAGCAGGACAGGGGCATTTTTGAGTGACGCAGGAAAATTTCGGCTGAACTGGCGGGCCATGGCAGGGGCCGCGCAAAAAATCACCTGCGACTCTCCAAGCCGGTGGTCAAAAGCCTTCACCGGCATGTTCGTGGGGGCGCCTTCGTCGGAGATCACCGCATCCAGCCTTCCGGCCGCAA
Source organism: uncultured Prosthecobacter sp. (assembly GCA_964588755.1). Taxonomy (GTDB): domain Bacteria; phylum Verrucomicrobiota; class Verrucomicrobiia; order Verrucomicrobiales; family Verrucomicrobiaceae; genus Prosthecobacter. The sequence goes on from CAZPSQ010000149.1 coordinate 4,923, forward strand.
GCTGGCCCAGCAGCTCCTGCGTGTGCCCCTCGGCGCATGACAGTTGCAGGTTGGGGATGGTATTCATGACGGGTCGTATTAACCGCCACGCCACAAGTTTGGGCAGCGAGTCGGTGATGCCGATGTGGAGACGCAGGGTGAGCCTCCCGCTCTGCTCCTGCAGCGCCCGCACCATGTCCGCCCCCAGGGAAAAAATCTCCGCCGCATAGTCTGCCATCAGCCGTCCGGAACTTGTCGGTGTGAGGCCCCTGGAAGTGCGGTCAAACAAGGGCTTGCCCAGGGCTTTTTCCAGCGCCTTGATTTGCGCGCTGATGGTCGGTTCGGAGAGGTGCAGCCGTGTGGCGGCGGCACGCAGGCTCCCCATCCGGGACACCTCCCAGAACAGGCGGAGATGGTGATAATTAAGTTGTGGCGCTGCCATGGGAGATGAATTAGATAATACCTTATTTGAGGTTTGAAATATCGAAATAGTCAAACCTGCTTTTCCCACCATGGTGGGATGCCATTTTTTCATGTCCTCAGGAAAAACCGACATTTCCATCAGCTCTCCAGCCGCCGTCATTCCGCGTGTCCTCATCCAGCTTGCCTCCATCACCGGAGTCGAGTTTGACCACGAACGTTCGCGCATAGCCGTGCAAAATGCATTGAGGGCGGACATTGATCCCCTGGCTCAGTTGACCAGTGCCGCGGCGGAGATGCATCTGCGCGTCTCACCCGCCCGCCTGCCCCTCTCCAGCGCCATCTGGCAGGCGCATCACGACATGCCGGTGATTCTTTGGAACGACCGGGAACAACGCTGGATCGTCGTCACCCATGCGGGCTGGTTCAGGCTGCGCGTCGCCGACGGTGACCACCCCACGCACCGCGTTACCATCACTCGCAGCGAGCTCGCGCGCTCCCTGGGCCTCTCCAGCGTGCATGAGGAGGTGGAGATCGGTGTGGTGCAGCCGGAGCGCCCTGCGGAGGATCTCAGCGTCCTGGCCGCCGCCAGGAAAAATTGCGTCAATGGCGGCGGCAACGGTCATGGGCACGATCATCATTGCACCATCAGTCCGGCTCGGCGTTTTATCGGGCTGCTGATGGCGGAGCGTGAGGACATCTGGCGCCTGCTCATCTTCTCGGTGTTTTCCGGCATCCTCTATCTCGCCGCCCCCCTGGCGGTGGATGCCGTGGTCAGCAATCTGGCCTTCGGCGGCCAGTCCAGGCCGTATGTTCAGGCGTTGGTCATTCTGTCCATCGCGCTGTTCGCCTGCCTCACCCTCCAGGCCATTGTCACAGGGGCGCAGTTTTACCTCTCGGACGTCATTCAGCGGCGCATCTTTGTGCGCACCGCCTCGGACCTTGCCTACCGCCTGCCGCGCGTGCGCGCGCAGGCCCTTGATGAAGTGCATGCGCCGGAGCTGGTGAACCGCTTCATGGACGTCGTCACCGCGCAGAAAAGCACCTCCCTGCTGCTGCTGGACGGGGTGAACCTCGTCTTTGCCAGCGTCATCGGCATGATGATGCTCGCCCTTTATCATCCCATGCTGCTGATGTTTGCCGCGGTGCTGTTCACCTTGATCGTGCTCAGCATCTGGCTGCTGGGCGGCGGCGCGGTGGCCACCAGCATTGAGGAGTCGCGCATGAAGTACGACCTTGTGAACTGGTTTGAGGAGATCGCCCACTTCCCGTTTCTGTTCAAGGGGCCGGGGGGCTACAGCATGGCCTATGACCGTGCCAACCAGCTCGCCACGGACTATGTCATCGCCCGCAGCCGCCACTTTCGCGTGCTCATGCGGCAGATTGCCGGCCTGCTCACGATCCAGGTCTTCGCCGCCGCCACCCTGCTGGTGATGGGCGGCTACCTGGTCATCAGCCAGCAGATCACCCTGGGGCAGCTTGTGGCCAGCGAGCTCATCATGAGCGCCATTGTCGCCTCCCTGGCCAAGCTGGGGAAGAACCTGGAGGCCTGGTATGACGCCATGGCCGCCATGGACAAGCTGGGACACATCTTCGACCTGGAGATCGAGAGCAAGGACGGCGAGCAGACGGAAAAACGCGTGGGAGGCGTCGAGGTCAGCGCCAGCAACCTCGGCTTCGCCTATCCTGGGGCGAGCCTCTTGTTTGAAAACCTCAACTTCTCCATTCCTGCCGGCTCCTCAGTGGCGATTGTGGGTCCGCATGGTTCAGGCTCCAGCTCCTTGCTGGACATTTTGTTTGGGCTTCGCCAGGCGCAGGCCGGCTTCGTGACCCTGGACGGCCTCGACCTGCGAAGCTGGTACCTGGAGGGGCTGCGGGAAAGTGTGCAGCTTCTCCGCGCGAATGAGATCGTGGATGCCACGGTGGTGGAAAACCTGCGCCTGGGCCGCACCGACATCGGCATGGATGAGGTCCGCGCCGCGCTGGCTGCGGTGGAGCTCCTGCCAGAGCTGCTGGCCCGGCCGGAGGGGCTGAACCTGCGGTTGAAGATTGGCGGCGCCCCGCTGTCGAGCAACCAGCGCACACGCCTGCTGCTGGCGCGCGCCCTGGTGCAGAAACCGCGCCTGCTGCTCATGGACGAGCTGCTGGACAGCCTGGATGAGAAGTCCTTCAATGTTCTCACCAATGCCATCTTCGGCAGCGGCCTCTCGTGGACCATTGCGATCACCACGCGGGATCAAAACGTCGCCCGCTTGTGCTCGCAGGTCGTGGAACTGGCGCCGTGCCGCCTCACCGACGGCTCTCAGTCTGGCCGGCTGGGTTCCGCGTAGTGTTAAAATTGGATACGAATGCAAGACACACATTTTCATTCTCCCCAGCTTCCCGCCCTCAGTCTGGCCGGCTCGGCGCGTTTTACCCGCTTTTTGAGCCGCCTGCTGGTGACGGGCTTCATCGTTCTTGTGCTCTGCCTGCTGTTTCTGCCATGGCGGCAGTTTGTCTCCGGCATGGGCCGCGTCATCGCCTTCAATCCCCTGGACCGCCGGGTGAATGTGGAGGCCCAGGTGTCGGGGCGGGTGAAGCACCTGCACGTGGTGGAAGGCCAGCGCGTCAAGAGGGGGGACCTGATCGCGGAGATCCAGGACAACGACCCCAACCTGCTGAACAACCTCAAGGCCCAGCGGGAGGCCATTGAGAGCCGGCGTGACTTTGCGCATGGCCGTGTCGAGTCCCTTACCGCGCAGATCACGCAGCAGGAGCTGGCCAAGGCGCAGGCCATTGACGGGGCGGAGCAGCGCGTCGCCGCCGCGCGCATCTCCGCAGAGACGGCCCTGCTGAACTTCAACCGCACCAAGGAGCTGTACGCACGGCAGCTCGATTCCCAGCGGAACATGGAGCTGGCCACGCTCTCTCGCGACTCCACCTCTGCTGAGCTGAAGTCCGCCGAGGCGGCGCTGAAGCGCACCAGCAACGACATGGACGCCACGATCGCCTCCATCCACGCCTCCAAGGGAACCGCCCTGGGGGAGGTGGCCACGGCGGAGCGTGATCTCTCGGTCATCGACATCCAGATCAACCAGAACCTGCGTCAGGTGGTGGACGCGCCGCGGGATGGCATCGTGCTCCAGGTGGCCGCCACAGATGGCACCTATCTGCGACCCGGCTCCCTCATCTGTGTCATCATCCCGGAGACTGACAGCCGCTTCGTGGAGGTGTGGGTCAGCGGCAATGACATGCCCCTGGTGCATGCCCGGAAAGAGGAGAACGGCCAGGTCATGCCCGGCAGCCCGGTGCGCCTGAGCTTCGAGGGATGGCCTGCGGTCCAGCTGATCGGCTGGCCCCAGCTGGCGGTGGGAACTTTTGGCGGGGAGGTGGTCTTTGTGGACGCCACCGACGATGGCACGGGCAAATTCCGCGTGGTCGTTGGACCGGCTGATGATGTGGTCAACCGTGGCGATGGCAAGGGCCCGGTGACCGTGGGCTGGCCGGACAGCGAGCGCTGGCTGCGCCAGGGCGCGCGTGCCAACGCCTGGATCATGCTGAACCAGGTGCCGCTGTGGTTTGAACTGTGGCGGCAGCTCAATGGCTTCCCGCCTGTGGTGTCCAATGCAGAGGGGAAACTTGACCCCACGAAAGGAGCCTATTGATGGCGACGCCAAGGACAGGGCGGCTTGCCGCATTGCTTTGCTGGGTGCTGGTCGCAGGTCCTTGCGTCGTCGTCGCCCAGCAGGCGTCGCCCATCCGTAAACCTGTCGCCAAGGCCATGCCCGTCACTCCGGCCAGGGCACCGGCACGCCCTTCCTCCACGCCGAAGCGTTCCGGCCCGCTTTTTTTGGAGGAGGTGCTGCGGAGTGTGCGCACCCAATACCCGCCTTACCTCGCCGCATTGATCGAGCAGGACATTGCCAATGGCCGCGCTCGGCAGGCGCTGGGTGCCTTTGATCTTCAGCTCAATGCGGGTGGTGCGTTCCAGCCCTCAGGCTACTATGACGGCAGAACTGGCTACGCCATGCTGGAGCAGCCGCTGCCGTTCTGGGGCGGCAGTGTCTATGGCGGCTACCGTCTCAGCAGCGGGTTCCTGCCAAACTATAACAAGGACCGCACTGGCACCGACGGTGAGGGGGTGCTTGGCTTCCGCGTGCCCTTGCTGAAGGATGGCGTGATCGACAAACGCCGTGCCGAGCTGTGGCAGGCCCGCATCGACCAGGAGCTGGCCTCCCCCATCATCCTGCGGCAATACCTGGACTTCATCCGCGCCTCCACCATCGCCTACTACGGCTGGCTGGCGGCGGGGCACCGCCTCCAGCTTGCGGAGGAGCTGCTGCGCGTGGCCAAGGACCGTGACACGGCCATCGCCGAGCAGGTGCGGCGGGGAGCCTCGGCCCCCATCGTGCAGATTGACAACCAGCGTTTGGTGGTCAGCCGGGAGATCGCCGTGGTGCAGACCTTGCGCCGTTTCCAGGCCGCCGCCATTGAGCTCTCACTCTTTTACCGCACGGCGGACACGGCCGAACCTGTGGTGCCCGTGCGCGCGTGGCTGCCGCCGGCCTTCCCTCCCCATCCCGAGCCTCGCGGCAGCCAGATGGCGGTGGACATTGCCAAGGCGATGATCCACCGGCCGGAGACGCGGCGCATCGAGCTGAACATGGAGAAGGCTGGCATTGATTTGAAGCTCGCGCGCAACAACCTGCTGCCCAGTTTGGAGATTGGCGTGCAGGCGTCCCAGGCTCTCACGGAAACCACGCCTCGTGACATCGAGCGCACAGAGGTCGAGGCCAAGGTGGAGTTCAAGGTGCCGCTGCAACGGCGGGAGGCCAAAGGCCGTGTGCAGGTGGTGGACGCGCAGATCGAGCGGCTGGGCAAAGAGCTGCTTTTTGCCCGCGACCGCATCACCGCCGATGTGCAGGACAGCCACAGCGCCCTCGTCGCCGCGTATCAGGCCCTGGGCCAGACGCGGAGGAATGTGGACTTGGCGCGTCAGCTGGAGGTGGCTGAAAATGAGCGGCTCAAGCAGGGGGCCACCGACTTGCTGGCCCTCCAGATTCGTGAGCAGGCAAGCTTTGATGCGCGTGTGCTTGAGGTGGACGCCCAGGCGGAGTACTTCCGCGCGCAGGCGAATTATAGGGCCGCGATTGCGGAAGACGCGCCTTCGGATCGTTGAGGCAGCTCACGTTTACTCCCTCGCCTTTTTGGGCGAACTTAAGCTGACTTGGAAGCTTAAAAGTGACAAAGTGTCTCTTTTTGAGGGGAAGCCGGTGTGGGGGGGATGTTTGATGTCCCGTGGTCAAGGGATTCTTGGGTAATGGTATTGTCTATACGGTAGTGTTTGGCACTACATTTGAAGCAAGAGTCATATTAGTGAAGCAAATCGGCGCTTTTGGGCGTACAAGTCGGCGTTCAGACAATCTGAATTCTTCTAACTTAATGCATGCCTGCGACCACCAACTCCACTAACAGCTCCCTCTTCTCTCCTTCCTCACTCTTCAAAGACCTGTCCGCAGGTCTTGTTGTTTTCCTCGTCGCGTTGCCGCTCTGTCTAGGGGTGGCGCTGGCGTCCAACGCGCCACTCTTCTCGGGCATTCTAGCCGGGATGGTTGGCGGTGTTTTGGTGGGGATTTTGAGCGGTTCACAGACAAGTGTGAGCGGACCTGCGGCGGGACTGACCGCCATCGTGGCCGCCCAGATTGGCAAGCTGGGCACGTTTGACACTTTTCTGCTGGCGGTCATGCTCGCGGGGATCATCCAGATTGTGCTCGGGGTCTGCCGGGCGGGCTTCATCGCCGCGTTCTTTCCTTCCAGTGTGATCAAAGGGCTGCTGGCCGCGATTGGGGTGATTCTGATCCTGAAACAGATCCCCCACGTTGTGGGTCATGATCCCGATCCCGAAGGAGATCTGGCCTTCAAGCAGGTGGACAATGAAAACACCTTCACAGAGCTGTGGGCCTCCTTCTTCGACATTCAGAACGGGGCTGCCTTGGTGGGTGTGCTTTCCATTCTCCTCATGATTGTGTGGGACAAGATCCCGAGGCTCAAAAAGAGCCTGGTTCCCGCGCCGCTGGTGGTGGTGATTTTTGGCGTGGTGGCCAATTACGTCATGCGCAGCATGAAAAGCTCCTGGGAGATCACCTCAAGCCACCTTGTGCAGGTGCCTGTGGCAGACAGCCTGGGTGAGTTTACAAGCTTCCTCCAGTTTCCCAACTTTGAGGCGTGGGCCAATCCGGCCGTGTACATCGCCGCGATCACCATCGCCATTGTGGCCAGCCTCGAGACCATGCTGAATCTGGAGGCCGTGGACAAGATCGACCCGGAGCAGCGCAGCAGCCCACCGAACCGTGAGCTGGTGGCCCAGGGCGTGGGGAACCTTACGTGTGGCCTGATCGGCGGCCTGCCGGTGACGAGCGTGATCATCCGCAGCAGCGTGAACATCAACTCCGGCGCAAAGACGAAGCTCAGTGCCATCACCCACGGTGTCCTGCTGTTTGGCTGCGTGCTGCTGGTGCCGGGCCTGCTCAATGAGATTCCGCTGGCCGCGCTGGCCGCGATCCTCCTCATGACGGGCCTCAAGCTGGCCAGTCCCAAGCTGCTGAAGCAGATGTGGTCCGAGGGCAGAAGCCAGTTCCTGCCGTTCATTGTGACTGTGCTGGCCATTGTCTTCACCGATCTGCTTGTTGGCATTCTGATCGGCCTGGGGGTGAGCATCTGCTTCATTCTGGCCAGCAACATGCGCCGTCCGTTGCGCAAGGTGATGGAGCAGCACATCACGGGCGACGTGCTGCGCATCGAACTGGCCAACCAAGTCAGCTTCTTCAGCCGGGCCACTTTGGAGAAGACCCTGCGCTCCATCCCCCGTGGCGGTCATGTGCTCATCGACGCCCGCAACACCGACTACATTGACGCCGACATTCTCGACCTCATCCAGGACTTCCAGAACAACACGGCGGCGGCCCACGGTGTGCAGCTCAGCCTTGCAGGGTTCAAATGCAAGTACCCCAAGCTGGAGGACCGCATCCAATACATCGACTTCAGCAACCGCGATGTGCAGACCAGCCTCACCCCCGACCGTGTGCTGCAGATCTTCAAGGAGGGCAATGAGCGCTTCCGCGAGGGGCGGCAGCTCACGCGCGACGTCAGCCGCCTTGTGGACATCACCTCCGTCGGCCAGTTCCCGATGGCCGTGGTGCTGAGCTGCATTGACTCACGCACTCCGGCTGAGCTGATCTTCGACCTGGGGCTGGGGGACATTTTCAGCGTGCGCATTGCCGGCAACATCGCCCGCGACAAGGTGCTCGGCAGCATGGAGTACGCCACGGCCGTGGCGGGTGCCAAACTGATCCTCGTCATGGGCCACACCAGCTGTGGTGCTGTGAACGCGGCGGTGGACCTGCTGGCCAGTCACAAGACGGCCGCGGAGGCCACCGGCTGCGTCAATCTGGACGGCCTTATCAGTGAAATCCAACTGTCCGTCGATGCCAGCACCCTGAAGAAGCCCGAGCAGTGGCAGCCCGGGGAAAAGACCGCGTATTCCAACGAGGTGTCCCGGCGCAACGTGCTGCGCACGATGCGCATGATCCGCCAGCGCAGCTCCACCATCGATGGTCTGGTGAAGGACGGGAGGGTGGCGATCGTCGGCGCGCTCTACGATGTCAGCACCGGCCAGGTCAGCTTCTTCCAGACGGATGAGTCAACGAAGGTGCCGTTGTCGGTGCCGGTTGTGGCGTTGATCTGAGCTGATCTGACCAGACAGCTTGGATGATAACGTGAAGGGCGGTTTTCCTGCATGAAGGAGGCCGCCCTTCTTCATGGCGCTTCATGGTGTCCGGGGGCTGGTTCTCCAAAAGCTTGTCAAATTCCCGGCGGCGGAGCGGCCCCAGTGGCTGCGTTGGTCGCTTGCCTGAAGACATCTCATCCCACCGCACGCGTGCGTAGTCGTCGCATGGCGTAGAGTTC
>CAZPSQ010000150.1:0-13171 GCA_964588755.1 uncultured Prosthecobacter sp.
TGCGCCGGTGTGCGCGTCAAAAGCGCCCACGCAGATGGCGGTACCCGCCTGTAGGCCTAGGCGCGCGGCCCACTCCGCACTGAGGCCGCCAGCTTTTGTGTCCGTGGTGTGGGCCTCGGAGTAGAGGCGGTCGCGCAGGTCTGCCAGTGCGGGGTCCAGCTTGGCCAGGAATTCCTTGTCTGGCAGACCGCCCCACTCCGCGCTGAACATGGCCTTGTGCCCGGCAGCGCAGACGCTGCGCTTCAACGTGAGTGGATTCGTATCACCCGCCAGCACGGCGGGCAGCCAGTCGCAATGCTCGACGAAGCTGTAGGCCGCATCGAAGACCTTGGTATCGCTGCGGCGGAGGCGGAGGATCTTGCTCCAGAACCACTCGCTGGAATAGGCACCGCCGCATTTGGCAATGATGTTTGGCCGCATCTCATGCGCCAGCTTGGTGATCTCCGCCGCCTCGGCGTAACCCGTGTGGTCTTTCCACAGCCAGACCATGGCGTTGAGGTTGCCTTTAAACTCCGGCAGCAGGCCCAGCGGCGTGCCTTCCTGATTGACTGGAATGGGCGTGCTTCCCGTGGTGTCGATGCCAATGCCGACGACCTGCGCGGCGTCAAAGCCAGCCACCCTCTCCGCCGCCTGCGCCAGCGCACCGCGTGTGACCACCTCCACACCGTCCAGATAGTCCTGCGGGTTCTGCCGCGCCACGTGCGGGTCCTTGGGATCCAGCAAAATGCCCATGTGGCCGCTGGGGTAGTTGAACACGGCGCTTCCCACCTCCGCGCCATCATCAAGGTCGATCAGGAGGGAGCGGCAGGAGTTCGTTCCATAGTCGATGCCAAGGGCGTAGCGTTTCATGGTGGCGGGAGTCAGGTCGATGGAGGTTGGGAAAGCCGCGATGATGGCCGGTGCCCGCACAGGCGTCAATCCCCGCCGCCACAAGCCAGATGCGCAGAAATGACGCGCGCTTGTCTGTTCATGATCTTTGGGGGCTGGCGCAAACACCACCGTTGAAGATCAACACCAACTCATTGCCCCCCCCGCAGCTCGAATAAATTATTGAATCCCAAACCACCAGTAAAAACTCATCTTATAGACTGATTTTACTTGATCCACCACACATCTTCATCCTGGTAAAATCCCCCCGGAACAACCCACGTACCAACACTCATAAATGATACCATTGGGACTACTACTTTTTGGCGTGCTCGTGCTCCTTCAGCAGGTGCTTATTTACAGGATGCGCAACACGCATGGCACGGATTGGGAGTCGAGCGCTCGCAGGATACGAAAGCACATGATGTGGGCCGTCATCGTCAGTGGTCTGTGCCTGCTAAGTGCTGTCGTGATGGCATTGACCAGCTCAGAGCTTAAGCCCTGGGAGGCTTTTTATTCCCTATGGCATCCTGATCCAAACACGAGAGATCTTGTCCCCCTTCTTGCCTTCATGCTGATTGTCGGCCTCGGGCGTTCGGCTTTCGAGCAGATGCTGGACAACGGTGCCAAATGGTGGGTTTACATCTGCGGGCTGTGCGAGGCGCTTCTGGGCCGCCTCAAATGGGAGTCACTGCCGACGGAGGTTGAACCCCGCCCCCGCCCCTCGCGGGATCTTTGGCTTTGGGTATTCATGTTGATGCTGGTCCTGGAAGCCGGTGTGGGAGTATGGAAAAAAGACCGCCCAAAAGAAGCCTCAGCCACACCACCAGCCGCAGCCGCAGCCTCGGCCCCAGCAGCCCCGGTGGCAGCGGGTCCAGAAGCGACAGCTCCACCCCCTGCCGCCAATGAGCCCCCCCCCGCTCCGGACTCGCAGGAACCTGCCCCCGTCAGGGATGCTACTAAAAAGGGCTATTTTATTGGAACCATCCTTCTCCTCGCCTTCGCCTGGATAGGCTGGGTCTATTCCGCGCTTTTCCGCAAACTGGTGCAGGAGTTCAAGTTTTCCCCGACTGCAGCCAGCCGCTTTCTCGGCGGCTGGTCCAGTTCAGCCCCTCTGATGCAAACCCTCGTGATCGGCAGCATGAAGAGCGGCAAGACCACTTTCTGCCAAAGTGGATTGCCTATTATTTTGGAGAGGCAGCTTCCCGATAGGATCAAGGGCACGGAGACTAGCACCCAGGCGATGTGGCTGTATCCGCGCTCCTGGCAGAGGGAACCCATGCTGTCCATCTCACTGCTCGACACACCTGGCGAGCACCTCGGCGCTCAGTTGACTGCCGTGAGCAACTGGCGGGCAGATGTGGTCGTGTATGTCATCCCCATTGATGGCATCCAATGGGAGAAGTTGAACGAAATCCAGGAAAAGGACGTGGACAAGCTGGCAAAGTTTAACACCTGCTTTGTCAAGCCAACGAGGCAAGAACACATCTTGCCAAGCTGGATCGCACAGACTTTGCCAGAGGCGGGCAATAGAATTGAAGAGGCGGGCAGTTTCTTCAATTCCCTGCGCAGGGCCCTTGCTCATGACCCGAACACACATGCTGCAAAAGAGCTCTATGGAGTCGGTGCCTTTGTGCTGTTTTTTAACTGCCGTCCCACTCAAGGCAATCAATTACTGAGCCTGTCTCCTGAACAGGCGGCCAAACTTGAACAGGTTGCCGAGGAGCTGGGGAAGCGCCTCGGCGTCCCCCCCGAGCGAAGCCTCACGACGATCGGAAACGCCAGGAATGCCTCAACGACGATTCACTACTTGGCAGAAATCGAGACCATCATTGCAGACAAAGCAGCCAAGAGGGAGCAGGATAAACAGGACAGCGGTCAAAGAGCTGGATCCTGATTCGCCCTTGGCAACCCCAAAAACAAACCCCTTACCGCTTATGTTCCGTCTCCTTGGCTATCTGGGCTCCTGGCAGGATGTTTATACGAGTGATCTGGCGCCTGAGTCCGTGCTCCAGGCCAGTCATCAAGACAGCAAACACGCCGCCACCGGTGTCTGCGAGATCATGCTGGCAAAGCAAACCGTGAAGGACGGAGATCGCCCCCGCCTGCTGACATTGCTTGCGCCCGCACAGCCGGCCTGGCTGGCCCCAATGATCGCCACCACCCTGGTCAATCGGGTGGGCAAGGAGATTGATGCCCTCGTCTTTGACGACAATGTCTCCTCCACCCCACCGGCCGCCGCCATCTGCTCTGCCTGCAAATTGATAGAGTCCGTCACCAAAGACGCAGCCAGACTGAACGGACAGACTGCGAACGCAACGAAAACGCCAGTCTGGGTACTCGTGCTATCAATGGCCCTCCTCATTTCTTATGGCATTTACTCCCATTCACACTTCGCCTCCAAAAGCGATGTTTCGCGGCAAGACGTCAGCCATCTGAGCCAAAGGCTCGTCGATGTGGAAACATCTCTCCGCAACACACAAACCGCGAGAGATGAGATCATCGACAAATCCAAAATCCTTGCTGGTTTGCAAGACCTTGAGAACATCGCACTACGGCGGACGGTGCTTGAGTCCCTTTGGGACAAGATCAGCCGGCAGACATCAACAACGGTCATTCGGCGGGACCGCATTGACCTTAGAAGCAAAACAACCCAGGTAGATGTCCCTCTCCACGCCAACATCTCCAATGTTTGGTTTGCGCTGATGCCTGAGGCCAAAGAGGCCAAAGAGGCCAAAGACGTCAAAGCGGCTGCTCTGATCACTCAATCGGAATGGATCTCCCCTGATGGAACGAGATTGGGAGCCACCCGTAATCCCAACGCATCCGCCTTTGCCGAAGTGGCTCCACCTAAAGCGGCTCAAGGAGGCAATGAAGAGACTTTTTCATTGGAGGTATCTTGGGAGCCTGCGAACGGGCGCGAAAACGCCACCCTGCTTATCCTTGTGTTTCCATCCTCGTCAAAATGACGGCGGGCCGATAGCCCCCGCTCCTCACTACGGCCTCACCAGCAGTTGCGCATTGCGGGCCGCCGCCCGGACCATGATCTTCCCTCAGATCTCCTGTACCATCTCGTCCCCCTCCCGCGTGCTTTGCAGCGCATCCAGCGCCGCCGCGCAGTTTGTCCATGCCCCCCGGGCCAAGGACTCCAGCGGATACGCGCCATTCGCCGCGCATCACATTTCCAGGTTGTTCTCCGCCTGCTCCCACTGCGCCACCGTCGGCCTTCCAGTTTTCCACACTCGCCTCCGTCGGCAGGTTCGCCGCCCCATTGAGAATCGCCGCCAGAAACTGCGCCTGCAGCGCCGGGTCCGCCGAGCTGTACCCTGTGGGATGCTTCGGCACCGCTCGTGTGCCCAGCCAGTACATCAGAAACGCAAAGGCCACGATGTAGTGGAGGTTCAAAATATTCTTCCTGAAAGGAAAGAGCCTGCGTGTTGGTTGTATTTTCCATAATACACCCTCGCCCCTCTCCCCACCAGAGCAGGCACCTCACTTGTTTAGGTGAGGCCCGCCGATTCCCCCCGAATTCCCCGCCAGACCCCGCCCCGCCACGGCGTTCATAGGTCCCACCCATGATCCACCGCCTCCTCACCCTCGCCACCACCGCCCTCTCCTTTGCAACCCTCGTACCTGCCGCTGATGGCGAATTCGTCCCCCTTTTTGACGGCAAAACACTCACCGGCTGGGAGCAGCATAGCGGCACGGCGGAATACCGGGTGGAAGACGGGGCAATCGTGGGCAAGACGGTGCCGGACACGGGCAACTCCTTCCTGTGCACCGCCAAAAAGTATGGCAATTTTATTGTGGAACTGGAGTTCAAGGTAGCCCCCGGCATGAACTCGGGCATCCAGTTCCGCAGCAACTACTATGAGGAGGAGGCGGAGGTGGAGATCAACGGCAAGAAGAAGAAAATGCCTGCCGACCGCGTCTTCGGCTACCAGTTTGAGATCGACCCCAGCCCCCGCGCCTTCACCGGCGGCGTGTATGACGAGGCACGCCGGGGCTGGCTCTTTGACCTGAAGAACAACGAGCCGGCGCGCAAGGCCTTCAAGCAGAATGAATGGAACCAGGTGCGCATCGAGTGCAAGGGCAGCAGCATCAAGACCTTCATCAATGGCGTGCTGGCGGCTGACTTCACCGATGACATGACCAAGGAAGGCGTGATCGCGCTACAGGTGCACGGCGTCGGCAAGAAGACAGAGGCACTGGGCAAGGAGATCATGTGGCGCAACATCCGCATCCAGGAGCTAAAATAACACGTAGCACGAAGGTGGCACCCGTCCACAGCGGGTGCGAAACGCGTTGAAAACTCATCGCCCCCTGCCTTACCATCCTCCCAAAACCATGAAGACCAATCGCGTCCTGCTTTTCCTCTCCGCCCTCTGCCTTTCCACCGGTCTGCTGCGGGCTGAGATCAAGGAAACCCCCGTCGAATACGATTCTGGCGGAACGAAGTGCGAGGGGCTGCATGTGGTGGACACCGCCAAGACCGGCAAGCTGCCATCCATCCTGATCATCCACCAGTGGACGGGGCTGAGTGAGAATGAAAAGATGCGCGCCCGGATGCTGGCTGAGCAGGGGTACAACGTCTTCGCCGCCGACATCTACGGCAAGGGCATCCGCCCCCAGCCGCCTGAGTCCGGCAAGGAAGCAGGCAAATACAAGACCGACCGCAAGCTCTACCGTCAGCGCCTCCTCTCTGCGCTCGAAGTGCTGCAGAAAGACGCCCACACCGACCCCGCCAAGGTGGCCGCCATTGGCTATTGCTTCGGCGGCATGGGCGTCATCGAACTGGCGCGCAGCGGCGCTGTGGTGAAGGGCGTGGTGAGTTTCCACGGCAGCCTTGACTCCCCTGCCCCCGCCGATGGCAAAAACATCAAAGGCAAGGTGCTGGCATTGCATGGGGCGGATGATCCCTTCATCCAGCCCAAGGACCTGGCCGCCTTTGAGCAGGAGATGAAGGATGCCAACGTGGACTACAAGCTGGTGCAGTACCCCGGCGCGGTGCATGCCTTCACCCAGAAGGCCGCCGGCAATGACAACAGCAAGGGCGCCGCCTACAACGAGGCTGCCGACAAGGCGTCCTGGGAAGAAATGAAAACTTTCTTCGAACGACTGTTTAAATCCGAAGGCTAGTCGAAACAGGTGCGTCTGCCTGCCCCCGCATTTCATGCGTGATGCACGGGCCGTTGGCAGCCGTTCGTCCACGCCGCCTCCCGCCATGAAGCCTCTTCTGCAACGCGTCCGCCACGTGCCGGGGCACATGGCCGCGGTGATCCTCGCTTTCCCACTTCCGCTGCCTCTCGCGGCAGCGGATGCTGCGCCCGCCACGCAGTCCAAGACGGTTCCCGCAGTCGCCAGCCCAGACACATCTAAGGCCAAGTCTTTGGTGCCCACGAAGGAGAAGTCTGCCACGGAAAAGCCTGTGGCGCCCTCATCTCCACAGACCAAGGCTGAAATACCCGCCTTCATTCGCTATCTGCGGGGGGATGACGGCGACGCGCTCCAGACGGCCATCGTGGCGTACGAATCGCCACAAAGGGTGCGAGTGGATCTGGTGGGTGCCGTCCACATCGCGGACAAGGCCTATTTCGAATCATTGAACCAGCGCTTCAAAGGCTATGATGCGGTGCTGTATGAGCTGGTCGGCCCGCCAGTCCACGAACTGGACAAATCCCCTGCGGCCAAGGCCAAACACGCCAAGGACCACGAACGCCTGGCCTGGGTGGGCCTGCTGCAGACGAAGATGAAGGACATGCTGAACCTGCACGGCCAGCTCGAAGGCATCGACTACCGCGCCAAAAATTTTGTTCATGCCGACATGAACACCGCCCAGTTCACCGACACACAGGAGCAAAAGCAGGAGAGCTTCCTTTCCCTCTACTTTAGGGCTGCCATGGCACAGAAGGAGGTGAATGCTGAGAAGGGTGTGGATTCCGACGCGGCTGGCATCGTCATGATACTGAAGCTCCTCACCGCCAAGGACAGCAGCACCGGCTTGAAACGGATGATGGCCGAACAGTTTGAAACCGTGGACGACATCATGGCAGGTGTGGAGTCCGGCAATGGCACCGTCATCGTGGGCGAGCGCAACCGAGTGGCCCTGGAGGTGATGGACAAGGAGATCGCCGCTGGGAAAAAGAAGCTGGCCATCTTTTACGGCGCGGCGCATCTGGGCGACATGGAAAAGCGCCTGAAGGCCCGGGGATTCAAACGCGTGAAGACCGAGTGGGTGACGGCGTGGGACCTGCCGCATGATGGGTGAAGAGGGCAAGCAATGTATGCTACCAGCAGCATGCTCCCTTTGAAGTTCCCTCTTTGGCCTTCGCACATCCTTCTTCCGCTGTCGCGCCGCATCACCCTACCCAACTGCTTGTTGTCGCAGTTGCCGTAGCATGTACAACGGCGTTTACGACTGCTGAATGCGCCGGGCACCTTCTTTGCGCTTGGGGCTGAAGTCCTCTCGCTGCGATTGGAACACTCCTTCCACAAAGGTCTTGCTGCCCAGCACTACGCCATCGGTGAAATAGCGCACGCGCAGCCGCACCAGTTCGCCCAGGGCCAATTTGCCACGCTCGGCCAGCACCTCGCGGCCCATGTCATGCAGGAGGCATCGACAGGCCTCTGTTGTGCCTGCGCTCTGCCAGCCGTCCACGGGCTTGCCCAGTGCCTTGCACAACCCGCGCTGCGCCCGCCTGCTGCCGCCCAATACCTTCCCATAACGAGGTTGAGAAGCGGGAGGCCAAAGGCTTGAGAACAGGAGATGCGGGCATGGGGCCAAAATTTCGCCCCCTGAAGTCAACTGCCAAAACCAAATTTGCCGGTTATTTGCGAGCCCATGCCCCCCTCGAAACGCGGTGGGCAACCCCCGGCGCGCGCCTGCACAACCGACTTGGCCAAGGTGACTCAGAAGCCTCGCCAAAGGCCCATGGACGGGCGTTTTCGCTCTGCGAGTTTGGACACCGTTGATAACGAAACTCTGCTCCATTCCATCTTGCCGTGTGGGGCCGGTTCGAATACCTGTCGCAACCACAGCACTTCTCCCTGCGCCTTGTTTGTTTGGAGATTGCGTGATCTTTCTCGGTTCTGGCTTCACCTTTCCCATGATCTCCATCCTTCAATCCAGCGCCTTGGCGGCCGGTGTGCCGGACGCTGATGTGCAGACGGCCGTGAGCACGGCGGCGGCGGGCGGCATCTCGCCGGTGACGGCGCTCATTGAAAGCGGGGCGGCAGATGAGCGCAATTTCACGAAGCATCTGGCGGACAGCCTGGGCTGGAAGTGGCTGGAGGCGCCGCAGCCGGCGGGGGAGGACACGGCGG
The DNA here is from genome assembly GCA_964588755.1 of uncultured Prosthecobacter sp. Taxonomy (GTDB): domain Bacteria; phylum Verrucomicrobiota; class Verrucomicrobiia; order Verrucomicrobiales; family Verrucomicrobiaceae; genus Prosthecobacter. Next base: position 8,191 of record CAZPSQ010000150.1, read on the forward strand.
AGCTGCGGCGGCTGATCCCGGCGCGCTTTGCGGTGCGGCACCAGGTTTTCCCAGTGGGTTTTGAGGGCGGCCTGGAGGAAGGCTCGAAACGGCGGCTGCTGATCGCCTGCCATGACCCGTGTGACCTGATGGCGAGACAAGCGGTGGCGCGGCACTCCAGCATGCCGGTGCAGTGGTGCCTGAGTCCGCGCACAGAACTCCTTAATGCGGTGCAGCAGCTCTACGGTGTGGGCGCGGAGACCTTTGACGCCCTCATCGCCGCGCGTGGCGCGGGCGTGGATGACGCGCATTTGCGCGATGAGGCCAACATTATCGACGAGGAGGACGAGGAGGCCTCTGTGGTGAAGTTTGTGAACCAAATCATCCGCGAGGCGCTGGCGCAAAAGGCAACGGACATTCACGTGGAGCCGCAGCCGGAAAGCCTGCGCATCCGCTACCGCATCGATGGCTTCCTGCATGAGGTGCCGGTGCCTGAGAACATCAAGCAGCTCCAGTCCTCCGTGATCGCGCGCATCAAGGTGATGAGCAAGCTGGACATTGCCGAGAAGCGCCTGCCGCAGGACGGACGTATTCACCTGAAGGCGGACGGGCAGTCCATCGACGTTCGCGTGGCGTGCATCCCCAGTGTGGAGGGCGAGTCCATGAGCCTGCGCCTCCTGGGCCAGGAACGCTTCACGTTGGACAAACTGGGCCTCAGCGACAACTACCGCCAGAAGATCGAGACATTGCTGGCAAAACCGAACGGCATCGTGCTCGTCACCGGCCCCACAGGCTCCGGCAAGTCCACCACGCTGTATACTTTCCTTTCCAGCCTGAACAGCATCCACCGCCGCATTGTGACCATTGAGGACCCGGTGGAAAACAAGCTGCCCGGGGTCGTCCAGATCGCGGTGAAGTCGGAGATCGGCCTCACCTTTGCCAGCGGCCTGCGCAGCATCCTGCGTGGTGATCCAAATGTGGTGATGGTTGGGGAAATTCGTGACCTGGAAACGGCGGAGATCGCGGTGCGTGCCTCGCTCACGGGCCACTTGGTCTTTTCCACGCTGCATACGAATGACGCCGTGGGCGGCATCACGCGTCTCATTGAAATGGGGGTGAAGCCCTTCCTTGTGAGCTCCTCCGTGCGCGCCTTCCTGGCCCAGCGCCTGGTGCGTGTGCTGTGCAACGCGTGCAAGAAGCCGGAGATCTACGGCATGGATGAGCTGGTGAAGCTCGGCTTCCCGGAAGCCAAGGGCAGGACCGTGTGGCGCCCGATGCCTGGCGGCTGCCAGAACTGCCGCAACACGGGCTACTCAGGCCGCGTGGCCTTGTATGAAATCGCCCTCATGACGCCAGCCATGCAGCATCTGGTGGGGCAGAAGGTTTCCGAGGCCGAGTTACACGTGCAGGCACGGAAGGATGGCTTCATCCCCATGCGCGACTACGGCCTGCAGAAGGCCTACGAAGGCGTGACCACGCTGGAGGAAGTGGCGCGTGTGACGAGCGAGGAAGTGGACTGATTGGGCGAAGGCGGAGCTATTTGTCTCCGTCCGCCACCTTCTTCCTCCTCTTTTTTCCCTTGGGCTGTAGAAACCAGGGGATATCCCAATTTAAGAGAGAAAGCAGAAAGCCGCCGGCAAGACTGCCGAAGAGGACATTCAGCACCCAGCCAAGGTCGAAGATCAGCCAGACGATCAGAATGGGCACACCAAAAAAGCGCAGGTCGCCACAAGCAGATAGAGAAGAAAGCACATCAGGTGCCTGAGCGTGGCCTGGGCCTGGGGTTTGGATACATCACCTCTTTTCTGAGAGAAGCAATCTGGCGATCATGCACCACGACCGCCGCCAGTCAATCCATCAGCTCCGCACTTCAGCCTTCCCCTTCCCCCGCGTCTTCCGCCTCTTCTCTGGCAGCATGAAAACCGGTGCCTCCAGGACAGACAGCACCGTGATCACCACCGTGCCGATGAGGCCGCTGAGAGCCGCGATCTGCAACAGGGACAGGTCAAAGAGCAGCCATAGAAAGAGGGCGGGCAGTCCGTAGGTGACGGAGATCACCAGGAAGTAGAGAAACAGAAGCTGCATCATCCCGCCTGCTATTCGCGCCCGGCGCTGTTTTGGCCGCCTGCCAGGGGTTTCGTGAGTCGATTCTGTTTCTGGCTGGCGAATGTCAGGCGGGTAAGTGCAGGCCCTATGATTTTCATCTTCCCTTTGCGCACAGGAGGTGATTTATTGCGGCGTTGTGTGCGAGCTTCCGTTGATCGGTCGGAACGAACTGATCAGGCGAATCTTGTGACAGCGCTACGTCTTCGTCATTTGTCATTCTGGTTTCGTCATTTCCCGCATGCCCGCCTTCGCCTACCAAGCCCTCTCCGCCGATGGCGCCGTGAAATCCGGCTCCATCGAGGCGGCGGACCGTGGCGATGCGGTGCGCATGCTGGCACGCCGGGGGCTGCAGGCACGCTCTGTGCAGGCCCAGGGGGCTGGCGGTGAGAAGAGCTCGAAAAAAGCAAAAGCTGCGGCAGAAGCCGCCGCTGCCGACGGCACGGACACCACGCTACACCTGAGCAAGGCGGACGTCATCCGCTTCACGGAAGACATGGGGGACCTCCTCTCCTCCGGCTTGCAGGTGGAGCAGGCGCTGCAGGCCATGGAGGGGCGCAGCGTGTCCAAGACCGGGGTGCTGGCGAAACGTGTGCGCGAGCTGGTGCGCGATGGCGTGCCGCTCTCCGAGTCGCTGCGGCAAGTGTCGTCCTCCTTTGACGAGCTGTATTGCAACATGATCGCCGCCGGAGAAAACAGCGGCGCGCTGGATGAGATCATGGACCGGCAAGCTCGGCACCTGCGGCTGATGGAGTCCGTGGCGGCCAAGGTGACGGGCGCGCTTATTTACCCAGCCTTCCTCGTCGTCACCGGCGGCGCGCTGGCCATCATCATGGTCACCTACCTGCTGCCGAAGCTCTCTGGCCTGCTCAGCGGAACGAACAAGGAACCGCCTTTTCTGATCCGCTTCAGCCTCTCCCTCTCAGATGTTCTGCGCACGTGGTGGTGGGCCATCCTCATCTTCCTGGCGCTGATCTTCATGATCCTTTTTGCCATCCGCAAAACACCGACCTTCCAGACCTGGTGGCATCGCATGCTCATCACCCTGCCGGGGATCAAAAACATCACCCGGGCGCGATTTGAGCTGCAGTTCTTCGAGACCCTGGGCAGCCTGCTGCGCGGTGGTGTGCCGCTGCTGCCCGCGCTGGAGCTGGTGCGCCGTGCGGTGAAAAACAGCCACATCCAGCAGTCGCTGAACCAGGCCACAGCCCAGGTGCAGGAGGGCGCGCCGCTCAGCGCCGCCATGAAAAAGTACCACGTGCTGGAGTCCCGTGCGGTGGATGTGCTCCGCATTGGCGAGGACACCGGCCGCCTGGCCGAGGTGCTGGGAAAAGCCGCCGGGCGCATGGACACGCAGCTCTCCCGCGTTATCGAGCGGGTGACCGAGCTGATTCAGCCGGTGCTGCTTCTCGGCATGGCCGGGCTTGTCGGAACGCTGGTTTACACGATGGTGAACATCGTCTTCTCCACCCTCAGCCAGCTTCAGCGCTGACTCCTTCTTCTTATTCAACGTCCCACCCCTTCTGTTTCCCAATCTCACTCATCCGCATGAAAACCGCCACATCACCCCGTTCTTCCAAAACCTTTGGCTCACAGGCCTTCACCCTGCTCGAAATGATGGTGGTGCTGCTCATCATCGCGCTCATCATTGGCAGCGTGGCCGTGATGATGGGGGGCATTGAAAACAACGCCCAAGGCGTGACGACGGGCGCCAAGGTCAACGGCATCCAGACCGCGCTGACCTCCTACAAAATCGCCAACCTCACCTATCCCACGCAGGAGCAGGGCCTGGAGGCGCTGGTCAGCCGGCCCAGCGCGCAGCCCGCGCCAAAACGCTGGACTCCTCTGCTGAAGCCAGACGCCCTGATGGACCCCTGGGGCCGCAAGATGGCCTACCGGAACCCCGGAAAGCGCAACACCGGAAGCTATGACGTGTATTCCTTCGGTCCGGATGGGCTGGACAACACCGAGGATGATATTGGGAACTGGTGATGCGGCGAAGCCGGAGTTCTCAGCGAGATGTAAGATGTTGGATGGCATGAACCTCACCCCCTGAACCTCTCCCCGTGAACTGCGAACCGCGAACCACAAACCACGAACATTCAGGCGGCTTCACGCTGCTGGAGATGATCATGGTGCTGGCGCTGGCGGCGCTGGTCATTGGTGTGGGCGCCGGGGCTGCCGGGATGATGACGGACGAACATGAGCTGCGCAAAGTGGCACGGGATGCGGAAATCTCCCTGATGCAGAGCATGACGCGCGTGCTCACCACCAGCGCACCCCAGGGCCTGAACCTGGAGGCGCTGGCCTATGGCCGCAAGCTGACGGTGCGGCGTGCGGGCGCGAAGGATTTTGCCCCCGCCACCGGCCAGCGCATGCTGCTGCGGCCCGGCGGGTTGTGCGAGCCGCTGACACTGCGCTGGGAGAGGGACACCCAGTGGATCATGGCCACGCTGGACCCGCTGACGGCGTCGTTCATCAACATGGAGGACAACTTGTGAACACGGCACGGTCGGCTCTCCACCAGGGGCATGCCTTCACCCTGCTGGAGACCCTGCTGGCGCTGATGATCTTCAGCATGGCCGTCGTGGGATTGGTGGAGGCCGTGAACCAGCTCGGTCTTACAACGGTGCACCAGCGGCGCGAGTCCCAAGTGCAGGAACGCATGCGATCCCTGCTGACAGAGCGCACCCGGCTGCCGCTGCCCCAGGAGGAAGTCACCAAGCTGGAGGAAGGCGACACCACCTACATTGTACAGCACCAAAAACTGGAGCTGCAAAACAAGGACGGCCAGCCGGTGGAGGGCCTGTTTGAGGTACGCGTCACCGCCCAGTGGCTGGAAGGCCGGGAGCCACAGCAGGCCAGTGTGGAGACATGGCTTTACCCCCCTCTCTTCATG
>CAZPSQ010000151.1:0-13169 GCA_964588755.1 uncultured Prosthecobacter sp.
TCCGAAAGGTCAAGATCGGCGGTCCGGACACTGAACGTGAGCGCGTTCTGAGCCAAGCCGAAATTCAAACGCTGTGCCACCAACTGCCCAACGCAAGACTTATGCCGCAAACAGAGGCGGCGGTCTGGATCGTTCTTGCAACGCTCTGCCGCATCGGGGAGTTGTCGAGTGCGAAATGGTCTGACATTGATCTTGATAACCGACGCTGGCGCATCCCTGAAACCAAGAATGGCAAACCTCACGAAATCTACTTGTCGGACTTCGCTGTGGAGCACTTCCGCAAAGTGAAAGCACTTAGTAACCCTGATATCGCATGGGTTTACCCGGGCCGAGATTGCAAGAAGGCACTCTCCAGCAAGTCGATTACCAAACAGCTAGGTGATAGGCAACGCAGTAGCGAGCCGATGAAACGGCGCAGCAAATCCACCTCTGCCTTGGCCCTACCAGGTGGTAAATGGGGACCTCATGACTTAAGGAGAACTGGCGCCACAATGATGACCCGGCTACATGTACTACCCGATGTCGTTGAGCACTGTCTGAACCATATCGAAGAGAATCGCACGAAGCGCGTTTACCAACGGCATACTTACGAGCACGAAATGCAGGCAGCCTGGAAGGCCCTTGGTAAGCATTTGACACGTTTGGCGGCACTCAAAATGAACAACACCGCAGACTCCGCCGCCAAGAACATACCGCCCACCAAGAAATCACCGAAGGCTCGCAAAAATGCCGCCTCAGGGACCGGCACACGTACACCGTCGCTGGGAACCGCACCCACGGCACAGACGAACTGAGCCCGAACATCGGGGGTTGCTCTTCCTATCAGAATCGATTCCCTGGCGACTTAGCCAAACTGACCATACCCACATTCAGCCGGATCAATTCCCTGACCCTGCCCACCTCCAGGGCGCGAGCGATTTTGGCTTCCGCATCGGCAGAGGTGCGCGCAATGCGCTGTAGCCGGCATATCGAGCGCGCTAGCTCGCTGACGCTGGTGCCGCCGTGCTCGGACAAAATGAACATGGCCAGATTGCCCAGTTCCTCGGCACAGAGCTCATCCAGCTGGCGTTTGCTTTCCTCGAGGTCGTCTGCCACGCGAAAGCCCTCCCACTGGGCCGGTTGCGATGTTTCCGGCCAGTAGAACGTGACGTCGCCTTCGACCGTCCTTGCCCCCGCGGGCGGAACCAGCGCACGCAACAATTCTTCTATGCGCCGGCCCGTCCGCTGGAGCCCCCAGGCCCGGGCGACGCGGCGGAAGAGCACGAAATCGGCGATGGGGCCTTCCGCACGGATGATGCGCATCAGCTGCTCCGCCAGGACCGCTCGTAATGACGGGGCATAGAAGTTGTCGCCATTCCCCGCGGGGAGCTCGGCGACGCGATAAACGGGGAGCTTCGGGGCGGCCACGGGTTCGGGCTGGACCAGCTTGGCATAGGTCGCAACTTCTTCCACCTCGGCAGCGCTTGCCTCGACGGGGTCCGTTGCGGTGTCCGGCTGCCCGTCCTCAGGCGCCGTGGGTCCCTTCGGTTCCGTGGTCAGCAGGCCCTCCAACCTGGCCAGAATTTTCCGCATCGGTTCCGCGGGGCTTCGCCACCAGTCGGTCGACCAGATGCGGTGCAACTGCCAGCTGAGACCTTCGAGAATCAGGTGGCGCAAACGGTCCCGGTCGCGGGCGGTGGCGGCGGAATGGTAGGTCCGGCCATCGCACTCGATACCCAGCAGGTAGCGGCCGGGGGCGCGCGGGTCGACCACCCCGATGTCGATGCGATACCCGGAAACTCCGACCTGCGGATGGACGATCCAGCCCTTCTCCCGCAACTCATTGATGACCTGTTTCTCGAACGGGCTGTCGGGCTCCAGTCCGGTGGGCGCCACTTGCTCGATGAGCGCGCGCGGGCCGCGAATGGCGAAGTCGAGGTAGTTCTTGAGGTCCCGCACCCCGGCCGCGCGAACTCGCGACAGGTCGATATGTTCGGGCATCAAAGTGCTGTAAATCACCACCCCTTGCCGGGCCCGGGAAACCGCCACGTTGAGGCGCCGATGGCCGCCTTCGAGATTCAAGGGGCCAAAGTTCAAGGCCACTTTGCCGGCAGCGTCCGGGCCATAGGTGATGGAGAAGTAGATGATGTCGCGCTCGTCGCCCTGGACGTTTTCCAGGTTCTTGACGAACAGCGGCTCGAACACGGCTTCGGCAATCGCCTGGTCGAACTGGGTGGACACCCGGCGGCGGGCGTCGAGGAGGTTCTCGATGAGATTCTGCTGCGCCTGGTTGAAGGTCACCACTCCCAATGAGAGTTTCCTGTCTTCCGGCGACAGGTAGTGCTTCTCGATGGCAGCCACGATGGCTTCCGCCTCCGCCCGATTGGTCCGGGACCCGCCGCGGTCATAGACTCCCTGAACGTGCTCCAGCCGGACGGCAGTGTCTTCGGTCACGGGCGACGGGAAAGTTACCAAGCGATTGTCGTAGTAGGTCGTGTTGCTGAAGGCAATGAGGCTCTCGTGCTTGCTGCGGTAATGCCAGTCCAGGCTCAGTTGCGGCAGGCCAATGCTCAGGCACTCGTCGAGGATGCTTTCGAGGTCTTGCACCTCGTCCTCGGCCAGGCTGGCGTCATCGTCATCGACCCGGTTAAAGAAGTTGGTGGGGGGCAGTTGCTTCGGGTCGCCGACGCACACCAACTGCTTGCCACGGGCGATGGCGCCGACGGCATCCCAGACCGGAATCTGCGAGGCCTCGTCGAAAATCACCACGTCGAAGGGCTGATGCCCGGCTTCGAGATACTGGGCCACCGACAAGGGCGACATCAGGAGGCAGGGCTTCAGCTTTGGCAGCAGGGTGGGCAGATTCCGCACCAGTTGGCGGATGGGCATGTGCCCGCGTTGCTTCGTGAGTTCGCGCCGCAGCTTCCCCATTTCGGAATCCGCCCCCGGGGTCAGCGCGGTGCTGGACGGAATCTGCCCCGAAAGCTTGGCCACCACGTACTGCTGGGTGAGCTTCTGGAAGCGCGCATCGGATTCCTTGAATTCGGCAATCTTGCGCTCATGGTCGGCGCTCGAGAAGGCGCACAGGACCGGCTCACGGTCCATGGCCTTGCGGACCCACCAGCTCTGGTAGCTGTATTCGAAGAATTCGGCAATGTCGGCGAGGGGCACTTCGCCCGCCTCCAGAGAGCGAACCACCCCGGGCAAGCCGGCGCTGATGACCTTTTCCCGGATACCCTGCCACAGGCACCACGGCTGGATTTGATGGGCGGCGTGCTGCCAGCCCTGCTCCTGAGCCAGCAGTCGCTGTAGAGCCGCGGTGGCGTGCGGGTCGTCAATCAAGGATTCCTTGGCCCCGCACAGCTCAGTGACGCGATGCAACTCGCTGACGAGTTGCCGGTAGGCGTCGCGGTAGCGCACCAAGGCCCCACCCAACGCCCCCTCTGCCTTCAGCAGGGCACGGTTGTCGGTCACATAGGGCAGCAGCTTGGCGAGCAAGGCGCCCTGCGCGCTGAGGTCGCCTGCCACCAATTGCGTCAGGGCGCCGGCATAGTCGTTTGCCCACTTTTCGTGGGCATCGACCGCGGACCAGTCGGTCTTGTGGGCGGCGAATTCGTCTTGCAGCAGCGCCGTGGCATCGGCCTCCATGGCGGCGAGCGCCTTGTCCTCTTCGTTCAGTTTCCGGAGCGCACGGATAAGGCCGTTCACCTCTCCTTCCGCCGGCGTCGCGCGGTCGGTCCGGTAAAAGCCGAAGCGCTTCAGGAAGCCGCGCTTGGCCAACCAGCTCTTGGGCCACCAGGTGCTATTGGCTTCGGCCCACTGGGCTTCCAGTTCCTGGCCGTTGAGGTTTGCCACTTCCTCCCGGTAAGCGCCATCAAAGGCCTGCCAGGCCATATCGCGCTCCAGCCCGTGCTGGCGCAGCATCTTCAGGCGCTGCCGGGCCACCTCGTCGGTAGCGGCCCGGGCCACGCCGACGGGCACCCGTGGAGCCTTTAAAAGCACATCCGCCAGCCGGTCGAGGGCCCCGAGCTCGGCCCACGATGAGCCATGTTCAGGCCGGCCCAAGAGCTGCAGGAAAGGCGCCTTCAATTCCTGGGTGGCCGATGCCGCCGACGCCAGGCTAGCAGCGGCCTTCAGCAGCTCCTGCTGCCACGAGGGAGTCCAGGCAGTGCGCTGGACGGCAAGGAGCGGGTGGGCCTGCAGGTCGTGCAACTGGCTGGCCAAGGCTGCCATTTGCCGACAAATGGCGCGCAGGGCATCGAGTTCCTGGCGGGTATGCTGATGGGGGTCAGTCCAGTCGAAGGCAGCCGGCTTCCAGTGGGCACCTTGAATGCACGTGCCCATCGCCTCGTAGATGGAGAGCTCGTTCGGGTGGATGCAGTGCAGGGCGGCAACCAGCGCGTTCAGCTCGCCCCGGAGCCCGGCGAGGCGCTCGGCTTCCCTCTCCCAGTCCTTGACGGTGCGCCCGCTGGCGGCATTGAGGGCGTTGCCGAGTTGAGTCAGCACTTCCGCTTTCTTGGCCTTGGCCGAGTGCAGCTCCAGACAGAAGGGCCCCTGGCCGATGGCGTTCAGCCGCCGATGCACCACCTCCAGCGCCGCCATCTTCTCGGAGACGAAGAGCACGGTCTTGCCAGTCGCCAGCAAGTGGCAAATCAGGTTGGTGATGGTCTGGCTCTTGCCGGTGCCGGGCGGGCCTTCCAGGACCAGATTGCTTCCTGCGTCGGCGACGCAAATGGCGCGCAGCTGCGACGAGTCGGACAGCATGGGGGTGTACAGCTGCTGCGGCGCGAAGCGCGCATCGAGGGTGTCTGGGGCGAATTCGGGGTCGGCCTCGCTGAAGGCCTTGCCGGGATGGTTGATGAGGTGGGCGACAACCGCATTCTCCTGGAGCTGCTTCTGGCGGTCCTGGAGGTCCTTCCACATGAGGTATTTAGTGAAGGAGAAGATGCCCAGGTGGACCTGTTCCTTCACTTCCCAGCCCGGCATGTCGGTGATGGCGAGCCGGAACATCTGGAAGATCTTTTCCACATCCAGGCCCTTGGCGTCCGTCGGCAGGACCTCGAATGAAGGGAGCTTGAGCTCGAAGTCATGGGCGAGCTTCTGGATGAGCGTTGGATTGACGAGCGCCTCGTCGTCATGGCGAGTCAGCCGGAACCCGCTGCGCACCGATTGGCGGCTGATGCTGACGGGAATGAGGAGGATGGGGGCGACGTGGCTCGCTTCCGAATTCTTGTCTTCCCGCCACTGCAACAGCCCGAAGACAAGGAACAAGGTATTGACCCCGCCCTCCTCCTTCCCAGTCTCCGCGGCCCGGTAAATCTCGGTGAGCCGATTGTCCAGCTTGTCTTCCGGGACATCGACCACGATTTCGTTGCGGGCCAGGCCCTCTTCGGCGAAGGCCGCCAGGGGCGATTGCCCGGTGCGGCCGGTGAAGACGGCCGCGGCTCTCGGGTCACTGCCCTCCATCACCGGGGGCGCGGCCTTGACCCGGAACTCGCGCCCGTCCGACAGCCGGTCTTCGAGCGCTCCGGGGTTGGGTGCGATCACCCGCAAGTTGCTGTGCGTCGGCTTGAAGTTGAGCAGCCGGTTACGCAGCGTCAAGTCCAGGAGTTTGCCCTTCCACTTGGTGAGCCGCCCTTCCGGCGTATCGGGCGTCGACATCTCCGTCGGCGGCAGCAGCTCCGGGTCAAGCGGCGGCAGCGCCGGCATCGCTTCGATGGCAGGCGGTGCCTCCTCGGCAATGGCGACCGCTGGTTCCTGGGCCGCCGACCGCGAGGGCAAGGCCCGAATCTGCAGCTGCCGGGCACGGTGAATATCGACCGCGTAGTGGAAACCGTTCTCTTCGTCGAGGTAGCCCTCCCCTGTCGCGCACGCCCAGCGCAGCGACGGCTTCTGGTCGCCCGCGATGCCGGTTGTTTCGAGGGTCAGGAATTCGCCGGATTTCACCCGCTTGCGTACGGCCATCACGTCGTCCGCCACCGCGGTGGGGAAGCTCGTCTCAATGAGCCAAACGCCGATCCAGGCGTGCCCCTCCTTGAACAGCACGACCGGGTGGAGTCCTGCCTGCTCAAAGCAGGACGCGAAGAGCATGGCGAGGTCGAGACAGGTGGCCACCCGCCCGTCGAAGATGCGCTCCGGAGTGCGGATCTTCTGCCCGTCAGCGCCGAACGAGGCCGGTGGGTTCGAATAGTGCAGCCCCTCCGCCAGCAAGGCGCTGTAGATGGCCGACACCTGCTTCCAGACCCGCTCACGGTTCTTGGACTGATACCCATCCAGCGACAGTCCGGCATCGCTTTGGCGCAGGAGCGCCGACGCCTTGCCGAGCAGGCGGTCCACCACCAGCGAATTAGGCATGCTGAAAGCCGCCAGCAACTCAGGTAGGCTTCGGGTCCCCGCCCATTGGTCATAGGCCAGGACCTCGATGGGGTGAGAGACCTCGGCCAGGTGCTGCCCGGCGGCGACAGCCTTGACGCGGACGGCCGCCTTTTCGCCCTCGTCTAGTTGGATGAGGTAGGCATGGTCTGGCTGGAGGTCGACCGGAGACAGGGTCCGGCACTCGCCCGGCGCCAGTTGCTCGAACTGGAAACGGGCGCCTTGGGCGAAGGCGGGGATGCAGGATACCTGGACATCCAGGGATTTCAGTACCTCGGCCGAAGCGTTCTTGACCACGAGGGAGCGTACAACGGGGATGTTGTTCTGAATGGCCGCGTACCCGGTGGTCGGGTCAGCGATGACCTTCAGTTCCACCGCTGGTGCCGCTTCGTCCCCCGTCTCGTCCTGTTGGTCCTGCACATCGGCTGTCATCGCACTCCGCTCCCTTTCAATCGCCCCCCTCCCAGTCGATGGTGCTGGGCGCAGACCGATATTCTATTTCGTGGTCATAGGTAAGGTATAGCTAAAGCAGACCCCTCGTCTCCCTATTTGCTTGGCACGCCGCGCCCAATCCGGCCGAGTCTAATTGATCACCTCCGCCAAACGGGCCACAGCGTGTTCGTTTGAATTGACGGCTTGGGAGTAGCCGAGATTCTTGTAAGATTCTTGGCGCGGCATGCTTATAGCGTACGCGGCCGTGTCGACGACAGCGCAACAAGGAGGGAATGCCCCGTGAAATTCATCCATGCAGCAGATCTGCATGTCGATAGTCCGCTACGCGGCCTGGACAGCTATGAGGGTGCTCCCGTGGCACGCCTGCGCGGCGCTTCACGCCAGGCGCTGATTGCCTTGGTCGAACTCGCCCTTGAGCAGCAGGTAGCGATCGTATTGCTCGCCGGCGACATCTACGATGGCAACTGGGTCGACTTTCGAACGGGCCTGTTCTTCCGCGAACAGATGCTGCGGCTGCGGCGCGCCGGCATCCTGGTCTTCATGGTCAAAGGGAACCACGACGCGGAAAGTCAGATCACGAAACAGCTACCCGAAGTCGAAGGCATCCACGTCTTTAGCGCTTACAAGAGCGAAACGATCGACCTGGAGGCACTCGGTATAGCTGTACACGGGCGCAGCTTCCCGCATCGCGCGGTGCCGGAGGACTTGGTGCCCCTCTATCCAGATCCGCTGTCGGGGCGCTTCAACATCGGCCTTCTACATACGAGCCTGACCGGGCGCGAGGGCCACGACTCGTATGCGCCCACTTCCGTCGAGGCGCTGTGCGACAAGGGTTACGACTATTTCGCGCTAGGCCACGTGCATGCGCGCGAGGTGGTCCGGCCGTCGGACCCCCGCATCGTGTTTCCGGGCAACCTGCAGGGGCGCCACGCCAAAGAGACCGGCCCGAAGGGGTGCGAGTTGGTCACGGTCGAGGGCGGCGTCATCACCGCAGCCGAGTTTGTTCCCCTGGAGGTAGTGCGTTGGCATCAGTTTCGCCTCGATGTATCGGGGTTAAGTTCCGTCGACGCTTTGGCGAGGCACTTCGTGGGCCAAGCGCGCGAACTCGTCGCCGATGCCCGGGACCGACTCCACGCTGTGCGCCTCCTCATCCACGGAGAGTCGGCGCTGCACAGCCTGGAGGCCGAGCAGCCCGGCTCGATCGCCGCGGCGATCCAGGCGGCAACCCAGGACCTGGAAGATACGGACATCTGGATCGAGCAAATCCGCCTCGACCTGCAGTCGCCCCTGGATCGCAGCACCGCCGCCGGGCGCGCCGATGCGGTTGGCGAAGTCGTCCGGCTGGTTGACGCAGTCAGCACTGACGAGGGGCAACTCAAGGCTTGGTTCACGCAGCAGCTGGCCGAGATGAAGGACCTTCCGGGTGCACTCGCTGATGCCGATCCGATGACGTTCGACGTCGCCACGATGCGCGCGTTTCTCGCGGATGCCGAAGCAACGGTGCTTGCTCAGATCTCCGGTATCACGACCGAAGGGAGCATCCAATGAAGCTGCACCGCCTGCACCTGAAGGCTTTCGGCCCATTCACCGACCGCGTGATTGACTTTGGCACGGCCGCGCAAAGACTCGTGCTCGTCCACGGCGCCAATGAAGCGGGCAAATCATCCACCTTGCGCGCCATCTCGGATTTTCGATTTGGGATCCCATTGCACAGCAAGGACAACTTCATACACGCTCACCCGGACATGCGGGTGGGTGGTGAGTTCGTTGATCGGCAGGGCAACGAGTATTCCCTGATACGCCGCAAAGGTCGCGGTACAACGCTCTGCTTCGCCGACTTCGACCTGGGGGGCCTGGCCTTGGAAACGCCCGTTCCAACAGATGTCGAGATTCTGCTGAACGGCGGGCTTCGCAAGGAAGAGTACGAGTCCATGTTCGGACTCGACCACCGCCAGCTGCGAGAAGGGGGTCAGGCACTCTTGAAAGGTGAAGGTGACGTGGGGGCAGCCCTCTTCGAAGCGAGTGCCGGGATTCGCAGCATCCCACAGATCCTTGAGCGTCTGGATGCTTCGGCGCGCAAGTTCTTCATGCCCGGCGCGCGTGGAAAGAACGCACGCATCAACGAAGCGATGAAGGCGTACGAAGAACGCCATGGCGAGTACAAGCAGGCTCTGGTGAGACCGGCGCACTGGGCCGATGTCTTCAAGAAACATCAGGCGGCGGCTGCCGATGTCGCCGAGCTAGAGGCGCGCCGTGGGGAGCTGAATGCCATGCTGCTCCTGATCAAGGAACTGCGCGCTGTGGCGCCGGTCATCAGCACGCTGCAACATGCGTCGCGGATTCTGGAGGACCTGAAGTCGGTGCCACTCCTGTCGCTAACCGCAGCCACCGAGCGGGCCGCCGCCGAGTCCGGCCTATCGGACGCACAGCATAATGCCAAGCTAGCCTCGGCAGAGGCCGTGTGCCAGCAACAGCGGCTCGACGAACTCAAACTGGACGTTGCAATCCTGGACGTCGCACCGGCGGTCAAGCGACTCGCGGCCTCCGCGGAGTCGATCGATCAGCATCGCCGCGATTTGGCTGACGCCACTGTCGACGTGGCTACGGAAACGGAACAGATCGTCCAGCTCGCAGCCAGCATCGACGCATCGCGATCCGCTGAGGCGGTCGGCGAACACGCACCTGCGAGAACAGCACGGGTCAGCATCGAGCAGCTTCTGCATGCCGTAGAGCTCGCCGAGCAGGCGCTTAAGCAGCACCAGGAATCCGGGCGCCAGAGCATGGACGCCGAGGAATCTACGGCCGAGGCACTGCCCTCGCCGGAATCGCGAACGATGCTCCGCATCGCCCAGGCCGAACTCGCGCGCAGCGATTCAGATCTCAAGCGTCTGGCTACGCTACCCGGTGAAATCAAGGCCGCGCGACGCGCGGTGGCCAACGGGTTGGAAGCCGTCGGTTTGGTGGATGAAGCGGCCCTACGCAGGGTGCAACCATTGCTGGACGCGCAGATCGACGTCGCGATGAAGCAAGAAAATGCCTATGCGACGCGGCGCAATGAGCTCGAAAAACGAATCGACCAGATTTCCGAGGCGCTGCGCAATGAACTCAGCCAGCGCGATCGTCTGCTTGCCAAAGGTGAGGTCCCGACGCGGGACGATGTCGAGACGGCACGCTCGCATCGGGACGCCGAGTGGGCACTTCTGCGCGGAATCTACATTGACGGCACGAGTTCTCCCGCCCGCGCCAGCGAAAAGCCGCTCCCGGCAGCTTACGAGGGCGCGGTAATTCAGGCCGATCGCCTGGTAGACGAGCTGGCCAGTGACACCGAGCGTGCGGCAGCACTGCAGTCGAGCAAGCAGGCAATCGAGACCTTGGAGAGGGATTGCAGCGAACTCAAGCACCAACTCGAAGAACTCGACCGGGACGAAGAGACCCGGCAAGCGACTTGGCATCAAACGCTTGCCGCGGCAAATCTGCCTGCCCTGTCGCCGGCAGCGTTGCGCGACTGGCAGGCCCTGTTGCCAGCCGCTCGGACCGCCTGCGAGGCGCTGCAGTCCAAGCTCGACCAGTTCGAGCAGGTTCAAACCACCGAGCAGGCGCTCGCCGGCCAGTTGCGCGCAGCGATCGTCGCTACCGGCCTCGCCATGCCTGCGGGAGAGGCGCGGCTCAGTACACTGTCGGCGACGGCGTCGGAAGTCGATGCAGAGATCAAGCAGCGCGAAACGGCGATTAACCAGGCCGCTGGCAAGCGCCTCGAACGCGAACGGCAGCTCCAGCAGCGGGCCGCCCGCGAAGACGAGATATCCAACGCCTTGCGCATTGCCAAGGATGCCCTAAAGCCCGCATTGGCCGGCTTGCTCCTGCCCGAGGCTACGACGGTCGCGGTCGCACGGGCGCGCATGCGCGAATTTGAAGACCTCCTGGACGCCAAGGACAGGCTCGCCTCGGCTCAAGCCAAGGAGCGCCGGGCGAACCAGGCGCTCTCCCTCCTGGAGGACGCCGCCACGGCGATCTGGCAGGCGCTTGGTGGCTCCGAGCCTCTCGATCTGCGTTTATACATCGAGCAGATCTCCGCGCGTCTAATCTCTGCCGAAGAAGTCCAGACACAGCGCACGCTGGCGCTGCAAGCGCTGGAGGTTGCCCAGAAAACGCAGCGCGACCATGAGGACACAGGTGCGCGTCACCAGCAAGTCTTGTCAGACCTCTGCGTCGCCGCCGGTGTCGACACAGCAAATCATCTTCCTGAAGCCGAAGAGCAGTCACGGCGCAAGCGGGATGCACAGAGCGAGGTCGATCGCTCGAGCTCGCACTTGGCGCAGGCATCACGGCGCTCGGTAGACGAACTGCGTACCCTGCTGGCCGACTATGATGCGGCGCGTATGGATGCCGACGAGACGAACTTCTCGGATGAGCTCAACCAACTCGAACCGCGTCTGCGGGCCGCCCGCGAGTGTGAGGAGTCGGCCCGGCGCGCCCTGGAGGCCATCGACGGATCCGACACGGCCATCGCGGCGCGCGAAGACATGGAACGAGCGGCCGCCAGCATACGCGCCAATATGTCCCCCTGGATTCGTTCGCGGCTCGCCCATGCGCTTCTCGCCGAAGCGCTCAAACGGTTTCGCGATCGGGCTCAGGGACCCATGCTGACAGCAGCGTCGAGTTACTTTAGCCGGATGACGCGCGGCGAATTTGTCCGGCTGATCAGCGATGACTCCGACAAGGAGCCGGCCCTGGTTGCCGAACGCAGTAGTGGCTCGCGAATCCGCGTCGAAGAGATGAGCGAGGGTACCCTTGACCAGCTCTACCTGGCGCTACGCCTGGCTGCCCTGGATCTTCGGCGCGCTGCCGGCGTCGACCTGCCGGTCATCCTTGACGACGTTCTAATGACCTCGGACGAGGATCGCTCCGGAGCCATTCTGGAGGCGTTGGCTGATTTCGCTGGCGAGAACCAAGTGCTGGTATTTACACACCATAGGCATTTGGTCGAGCTGGCGCAGCGTCATGTACCGGCCGAGAATCTTGCCCTCGTCCCCTTGTAGCGCAAAGTGGCCGCAGAATTCCGGCGAAACTGATCGAGCGATGCACCGATTTCGCTCAGGGAGACAGACGGTCGCATTGCCGACGGAATGCGCATGAAAGACACGTCTTCCGAGACTGGGACCGACACGGCAAGACACGACCTGCGAGAATGTCGTCCCGCCTCCTGACCAGGGCCACCACTTGCTCGTCGCTCATCAATTGGACGCGATGTGCGATCGGCACGGCCCGTTTGGTCGGGGCCTTTACCATTACATACGCGTAGGACGCCACGGCCTGCCGCGTCTGGCCTATCACCGCCACCCGCTGCGCAGACAACTGGATCACGTCCGACAGGCGGGGCTGGTTGATCCAGCGCGTCTTGAACTCCACCAACACGATTACACCGGAGGGCATCCTGTATGCCCGGTCAAGTTTCGCCATCAGTCCGACGGGCGTGGAGACCCGGAACAGCCTTTCCATGTAGACCAACTCGGCATCCCGCAGCGCTGCCGGTCGTGAGGCTCGCTCAGCCAGTGCGGCACCAGTCTCAAGCGATTGCCACCACGCTGTAGCCAGCGCGAGGCATACGACGGCAATGGCGCCAAGGACGCCCCATCCTACCGCTGACACTTGCCGCCTCCGCGCAAGCGTGGGCACCGCCGAAGCGCCGTGGCAATTGCACCCAAGACCATGCGCACCGGAGCCTGCAAGGTGGGCCATCGGCACAGCAATTCGCAAATGCCGGGTGCCACTTGGTAGTAGAACGAGATCAGGCGACGCCCCCAAATGTGCGGGCGTAGCGCAGCGTCCCGAAACCGGCGCAGCACCTCAGTCTGCCAAGCCTCGCCGAACACGCAGGTGGCGATGAAGCAGCGCCCCTTCCGCGCGGCCTGCGCGGAAGCCGCCAGGCCTTCTCTATAGAAGCGCTCATGCTCGACCAGCCCGCGTGCCCGTGCTCGCTGCTGCCCGGCCGTGCGACGGCTGCCTTGCAGATGCTCGAACAGCACCAGCCGTTCGCAGCGGCCCATCTGGGCCAGGTCCGAAGCACTGACCATCCGGCAGTTCACGGACTGGCGCGATCGCGTTCCCATGGCCGCCTCACCCATCGATCGCTGGCGCGAAGATATCGTTGGTGACCTCACCACTGCCCTCCTGTGCGCCGCTTACGGAAGGCTGATAGGGCAAGCCACACCCGATCCCGGCGAACACGCCACTCTGCGCCAGCAAGCCGTCGTAGGCCAGCACGCGCAGGCGGTTGACCCGTTTCGTGCCCTTGTGAAACTGGATCAGATCGTCATACAGACGCGGATGGTCAGCCCGCGCCAGTTCGAAGACGAGACGAATGG
>CAZPSQ010000152.1:0-13168 GCA_964588755.1 uncultured Prosthecobacter sp.
CCTACCCGGTGCTGATGGCGGCGGACATCCTGATGTATGACAGCGACGTGGTGCCGGTGGGCAAGGACCAGAAGCAGCATGTCGAGGTGACGCGGGACATCGCCATCAAGATGAACGAGACCTTTGGCGCGGGACTGTTCAAGCTGCCCGCCCCCCGGATTCGTGAGGAGACGGCCGTGGTCTTAGGCCCGGACGGCCGGAAAATGAGCAAGAGCTACGACAACACGATCCGCCTGTTTGAGGAGCCGGGAGTGCTGAAGAAGAAGATCATGGGCATCAAGTCCGACTCCACGCCGGTGGAGGAACCGAAGCCCGTGGAAGGCAGCAACATCCTGGCAATGTACAAGCTCTTTGCCTCCGAGGCCGACTACAACACCATGGTGGAGGACCACCTGAAAGGCGGCATCGGCTACGGCGACTTCAAGAAGCGCCTGCTGCAGGCCGTGACGGACCACCTGGCCCCCTTCCGCGCACGCCGTGAGGAGATCGTGGCGGACAAGGGCCATGTGGAGAAGGTGCTGGCGGAAGGCGCGGAGAAAGCCCGCGCCGTGGCCCGCAAGACCATGGCGCGCGTGCGCGACGCGGTGGGGCTGGGCGCGTAAACCCTCACCGCCTGCCGTGATTGAAGTCCACCGGCTTTTGCACGGTGGTGGCACCCAGGTTGTTTTCGACCGTGGTGTTCTTGCAGGTGGGATCGACAACGATGGTGGCCGCTTTTGTCTGGAAAGTGTTGCCGGTGAACTGGATGTCGTGGCCGTTGGGGGCGAAGGTCACAGCCTCATCGGGAGCGGACTCGCCCAGGATGAAGATGTTGTCCCGCACGATGGCCGGGCCGTAGGCGGCACCAGCCTCGTAGAGGGTGAAGTAGAGTTCCGGAAACTGGCCCGGCCTGCCAGTCTGGTAGGCGATGCGCCCCCGGCGCATGTCGGCCTCGTTCTTCGTGGTGTTGTTGATGAAGACATTGCCCGTCATGATGAAGTTCACGGGCTGGTTGATCCACGCGCCACGGCCGCCGTTGCGGAAGGTGTTGCCGGTCATGGTGACATCGGTGCAGGACTTCTCCACGCTGATGACGCGGGAGCCATTCGTGCCATCGACAAGGTTTCCGGTGATGGTGGCGTTCTGGCAGTACTCGGCCAGGAAGAAGGCGCCCATGCGGCTGCCGAGGATGTGGTTGCTGGCAAAGACGACGTTGCGGCAGCGCTGGATGTGCATGGTATCCCCAATGGCGCTGAGCTGGCAGCCGGTGACGCGCACGTCCCGCGCGCCGACGATGTCGAAGGCCCCCTTCCCCGGCGCGCTGCCGGTGGGGGCATAGGCATTGAGATAAGTGCCGGAGATGTTGAACGCGAGCGCGGCCCCCTGGCCACTGGTGCCCACGAAGCGGATGGCCTCGCCCTTCGGGGTGTTGGCGATCTTGATGGAGCCGGGGGTGGACCCGACCACGAAGTACTGGCGGCCGCGCTCGATGTTTTGCGGAAGGCTGGTGCCCAGGAAGGTCAGCGCCTCCTTGGGTTCGTCCGTCTGGCTGATCGGGATGGGGCGGGTGCGGTTGTCCAGCCGGATCACGTCGTCGCCATCCTCCATCTCCACGTCACGCATGAGGTCGGTGCGAAAGTAGCGCTTGGCGCGTTCCACCTCCCAGGGTTCGTAGGATTCGGGCCAGGTCATGATCTGCCAGAGGTAGCCGTAGTCCCACATGAACCTGCCGCTGCGCAGCAGGGTGCAGCTTTCCACGGCCACACGCTCCGCCGGGGCGATGACTTCGCTCTCCTTGCCATTTGTATATAAACCGTGCACGCCGATGACGGCCCCGGCCATGCCGTTGGACTTCACCTCGCGGAAGAGGAGGTCATGCGTGCCGCCTTCCTTGGTGGTGGTGATCTCGATGCCCTTCGTGCTCGCATTCGGCACCCAGGTGTTTTCCTTCCGCGCCGGATCAAACACGTGGCCGATGAACTCGCCCCCATGCCAGGTGAGGTGAGACACGTCGGCCCCGGCGAACATGACGACGCGCGCCTTGTCCGGCAATGTCTGCGGGAGGATGAAACG
Source organism: uncultured Prosthecobacter sp. (assembly GCA_964588755.1). Classification (GTDB taxonomy): domain Bacteria; phylum Verrucomicrobiota; class Verrucomicrobiia; order Verrucomicrobiales; family Verrucomicrobiaceae; genus Prosthecobacter. Next base: position 2,053 of record CAZPSQ010000152.1, read on the forward strand.
TGCGCCATGGGCGAAGACAGTGGTGTGTGACACAAGCGGCACCGCCGTGCTGCCATCGAGCTGATAGTCGCCAGCAGGAATGGTGACGACGCCGCCCTTGGACAGGAGGGCTGCGAGCTTGGCGGAGTCGTCCGCCATGGCCGTGGTGGCGGCGAGGAATCCAGCAAGGAGGGGAAAGAACTTCATGGGATGGGCGCAACGCATTCCGGGCGTGGTTTCATGGCTGGACGAGGTCCTTGATGTCGAACGCGGACACCTCGATGTCCTCCTTGTTGGTGGCGTAGATGACCCAGAGCCTGCCGTCATGCTCCATGGCGTCGGCGTATTGAAAGCTGCGCTCAGGCTTGGCACCGCCCTTGTAACGGCGCGCGGGTGAGCCGCGACGGAGGATTTTAGGGGAGCCGTAGGTCCAGCCATCCTGGCTGACCGTGATGGTCAGGGGATCGCGGCTGGAGGTCTTGGGATTGTTGATGAGATAGAACCAGCCATTGCTGAGACGACCGGACATGTTTTTGCTGACGGCATCGGGATAGTTGGTCTTCACCGGCAGGGTCCAGGTGTCGCCATGGTCAAAGCTGAGGGAGTGGTAAAGACGTCTGGTCTTGGCCTGATCGCGAATGATGAGGTGCAGCGTGCCCTCGGCATCGGCGTAGGCGGAGGTCTCGCTCATGCGGTAGTCGGGCGGGTGGCCGGGATGCTTCTTCACCTCCCACTGGGCCACACCGGGCAGCGAGCGTGCGGTGAAGAAGTGCGCCCGCTCGTCCCGCCAGACAAAGAAGTCGCGGCCCGCCACCTTCATGGGCGGGAAATAGACCATGCAGTTGTTGGCGAGGACGCCTTCGTCCTTCCACCCACCACCGTCCCAACGCAGGCGCTTGAGCGTGGCGTCCGCCCAGACTTTGCCATCTTTGCCGCCCAGGTTCAGGCAGCCGAGGGCATAGAGGCTGCCATTCTCCACATACAGGCCGGAGGCGAGCCAGCGCAGGGGGCCGGCCTCCCCATCGGGGTCCGGGGCGGCGACGGCGCTCTCACTCCAGGCAAGGCCGTCCTGACTGGTGGCATAGCGGATGAACTGGCTGCTGCTGTCCTCATCCACGCGACCTGAGGACCAGATGGCCCAAAACCTGCCCTCATGGTGAGTGATGAAGGAGTGGAGATTGAACTGCCACTGGCCTTCCTGGGCATGGTAGATCATGCCAGTCTTTGACGGAAGCAGCGGGAGCGAGTCTGGATCTGCCAACAGTGAGCCGTCCTGCAGCAGACGCGCGGGGTCGCGCTTCTCGCTCTTCGGCAGCTCAGCCCAGGGAGTGGAGCTTTTGAGAAGGGCTGCCTTCAGATCTGCCTCGATGGCCGCGGCATCCGCCGTGCCGCCCCACACGATTTCGGTGCTCTGACCGGCTTTGAGCCTTGGCTCGATCTCCGCTGCCTTCGGGTGGGTGACGTGGATGGCGTGCCAGCGGCGCTGGAGCAACCGCCGCCCCTGCCTGGACTGCAGAAGGTCGTCCAATGCCGGGGCCGCCCCCTCCAACCGATAAAGCGTGGCCATGTCCTCCATGCGGTGCTGCACATCCTGCGCGACCTCCTCCGGGAGCGTGCCCAGCAGCAGGACACTGGCCCGGCTGGGGCGGGCTTTGCCATCTGGCAGCAGCGGGGCGAGCCCCGGCACAGGCTCGGCCGCCAGGAGCGACGAGTGCAGCATGAGGGAGGCCAGCAGGGTGAGATGGAAGGCTTGTGTCATGACAAATTCAGGGGCTGTTGAAAAGGGCGTGCCGCGCAGCGATGGCGAAACCTGAGGCAATCCTTGTCCGCGTGACGGCTTTGGCGGGAGGTGCTGAACTGAAACGGCCCCAGGGGGCTGCGCTGATCAGGCGGGCCAGTGCTGGGCGATCTTCCGCTGCAAGAAGGCAACGCTGCGCTCAAGCTGCTCCATGCCATCCACGCCATCCTCGATGCTGATCCAACCGTCGAAGCCCTTGCTCTTCAGCTCGGTGAAGATGGCGTCGTAATCATTGAGGCCCTTGCCGATTTCGCCATGGCGGAGGCGCTTGGCGTAGCCCTGGGCACCGCCTTCCTCGCGGCGGAGATCCTCAATGGTGCCCTCGGCCAGATAGCGGTCGCTGGCATGCATGGTGACGACGCGGTGGGAGACGCGTTTCAGCAGCTCGATGGGGTCCTCCCCGGCGAGGTAAGTATTGGAGGGGTCGTAGTTCACGCCGAAGTTCGGGTGGTTCACGGCAGCCACCAGCTTGCAGAAGACATCCATCTTCTGGGCGAACTCGGGATAGTCCCAGAAGTCGTCCTTGTAATGGTTCTCAATGATCAGGGTGATGCCGCGCTCCTGCGCGTAGGGCAGGCAGGCGTGGATGGAGTCGGCGGCGAGTTTCACACCCTCCTCAATGGTGAGCTCGGGGCGGCGCTGGCCGCTGAGCACGCGGCAGTAGGAGCCGCCGAGGGTGTGGGTCATGTCGATCCAGCGTTTTTGCTTGGCGATTTCCTTCCCGCGAAAAGCGGCGTCGGGATGGGTGAAGTCGGGGGAGCAGCACATCATGGGAATGACCTTGCCGGTGTCCTCCACCTCCTTCCGAAAGCGGGACCAGTTCGACTCATCAGCCATCTCCAGGAAGCCTGCGTACCACTCGAGGCCCTGCACCTCCAGCCTGGAGGCGAGCTGGATCCATTCGGAGACGGTCATGGTTCCTTCTTTGCAGAGGGCCTGCATGAAGGCTTTGGGAAAGGCGGCTAGCTGGGGCATGGCAGGAATGTCGAATGAGAGTGTTACTTGGAAGGGATGGTGCTGCTGTCTTTGGGGGGATTGCGACCGATGAAGGGGTGCTGCTCCAGATCGACAACTTGGCCGCTGATGGGGCCGCTTTCATCGGCCAGCCAGTAGATGGCGGCGGCGGCGATCTCCTCCGGCCAGAGGATGCGGCCAGCGGGGGCATAGACCTTGGGCAGGTCGGCATACCAGTCGTCGCGCAGGCCGTGCTCGCGCTTGCGTTTGGCCTCGTTCTCCGTGAGCACCCAGCCGGGGTTGATCTGGTTCACCCGCACACTATTTTCCCGCATGAGGGTGTCGCCGAGATTGCGGGTGAGGGTCATGAGGGCGCCTTTGGAGACGGAGTAGGGCATGAGGTTTGGCTCGCCGCTCCAGGCATTGACGCTGCCGATGTTCAGCACACAGCCGCGTGTCCTGCCCAGCTCGGACAGGGCGGCCTGAATGAGGGCGAAGGGGGCGAGGGTATTGACCTCCAGCATCTGGCGGAAGAAAGCGAGGTCTGTGGTGTGGATGTTTCCCTGCGAGACCATGGCCGCGTTGTTCACGACGGCGTCGAGCCGGCCGAAGGACTGCACGGCGAGGGATACCAGCCTTTGCGGACAGCCCTCTGTGGTAAGATCCTCGACATGGGCCACGGCCTTGTCCGCACCAATCTCCGCCACGACTGCGGCGGCAAGGCCGGCCTCCAGCCCGTGGATGACGACCTTTGCCCCTTCCGCCACACAACGTTTTGCAATGGCCTTGCCAATGCCTGTGGCACTGCCGGTGATGATGACGACTTTGTTTTCGAGACGCATGGTGGGATGAGGTGGCGCGGATGATAACGGGCGCCGCCCTCGTTTTGCACGACAAAGTCTGTGTGAAAAGCGACCAGCTATTGCCCGAGGTGAATCTCGGTATCGTAAAGAATGTCCACGAAGCCATCCTGCTGATGCGCCTCGAAGATGCGGCGCAATTCGCCGAGCATGGAAGCGTGGCCTGGCTGCCCTTCAGCGGGAGTATAAGAGGAAGAGAGGAGCCGGCCACGCAGCCCGGCAAAGTCGAAACGCTGCGAACTGGGAAGCGTGCGCGTTTGATAGCTGCCCTCGGTGAAAAAGCTCTGCAACACGGCATCGTTCACGTTTTCGTGACGGACCAAGGCGTAGTCTGTGGCATAGGCTCTGAGCAGTGCTTCGTAGTCGCGCAGGAAAGGAGTGCTGTCGATTTGACGCACATTCCAGATGAGGGCAATGAACCCGCCCGGAATGAGAATGCGGGAAAACTCGGCACGCGCCAGGGCAACATCGAACCAATGAAATGCCTGGGCGGACACGACCAGATGCACGCTTGAATCAGGCAGGGTGGTGGACTCGGCGGGAGCGGCGATGCTGTGGAAACGAGCATTTCCGCCCAGTTGAACCTCGGCAGCATGACGCATGTCGGCATTCGGCTCCACGGCAAACACCTCGCAACCAACCTCAAGAAGCAGTGCCGCAGAAATGCCGGTGCCGGAGCCCACATCGGCAACCTTCACGCCAGGACGTAGCGAGGCTACTTCGCGCAGTGCATCGATAACGCCCGCAGGATAACTTGGCCGATAGCGGACGTAATCCGCCACGCGGTTGGAGAAGCGTTTTTGAGCATCCTGGGGAGGCATGTTATTTGGGGTCTAGGTGGTCGGGCACGTTGTTGGTGTTGGCGTCAGCCACAATGTGGAAAACTTCGCCCCCTAACTGAAGCACACGCCAGAGCTGGATGGCGGCCTCGGCACGGGAGAGCGGCTGTTTGCCCTGGTCCAGCTGCCCCCGGGTGGCGGGCAGGTGCAGGCGGGTGAGCCAGGTGTGCAGGGTGGACCAGTTGGCGGGCTGATCGGGGGTGAACTTGGCGGCGAGCGGTGCGAAGTCCCCCCAGGTGACCATGGCCTCGATGAAGGGACGCATGGGGTTGTCTGCGGGGACATCTGTGTAGAGCGGCTTGTCGCTGTGCGGCCATTCTTTGGAGTCTTTGAGGCTGCGGCAGACACGTGCCAGCAGAGAGGCGAGCTCACCACGCGAGATGGTGCGTCCGGGATGGAACAGGACATCGTCGGGCTGCGGCTGCCAGATGCCGCGCACGGAAAGCATGTTCACGGCCTCGAAGTGGAGATCTTCTGGTGTGATGTCCTGCCAGGGCCAGAGGAGAATGCCGGGGCCGCCATGGCCACGTGCCAGCTTGAGCTGAAGCTCGCGTGTCTTGGATGGCTCCGACACGATCTGACGCGGCGGCGCGCCATCGCGCAGGCTCATCCATGCCAGGGTACCCGCAGCCTGACCGACATGCATCGTCTGCCCATGCAGACGCAACGCGGACTGCACGACACTGCTGACGCCGATGTTTTTCCCAGCGCCGAGGAGGCCATCCATCTCCACTGGCACTAGGCCGCGCATGGGGAAGACGGCGCGGTCGGTGTCGGTGTGCCAGCCGCGGTCTTTAGTGTGGATGTACTGCCAGGGGCCGTTGCGATCAGCCGTGAGGTAATTCCGCCGGGTGGGGTGGAAGTCGATATTGAACTGAAAGGCGAAGACGGCATCGGTGGGCAGCACCTTGGCCCATTTGGGTTCGCGGGATCTGGCGCGGATGTCCTGCTCCCGCAGCATGGTCATTGCCTCCAGGCGCAGGCCTTCGCGGACATAGGGTTTGGGTGGGAGGTTGTCGGCGGTGCCGAATTCGTCAGTCAGTTTGAGGTAGCGGAAGGACTGCGGGAAGTCGCCCACGCGGTCATGCACGGCGGTTTGCAGATGATGCAGGACGCCGAGGGCGTGGCCCTTGGCATCTTCAAAGATGATGCGGCGCTGCGCAGGCGAAAGATGGACGATGTTTTTCTTGGAAGCGCCGGCCTCTGTTTTTTCCAGGGCATCCACCACACGCTGCGGAAGCTGGCAGAGGGGGTAGTCCTGCACCGGATAATTGATGAAGGTGGCCTCCGTGCCGGGAGCGAAACCGTTGTGCCAGCGGTCCACCAGACGACGGTGGGTGTAAGGGCTGTTACCGCTGGGGGAGTAGATGCCGGCGCTCATGTCGCTGTCCACCCACGGCGGGATTTTGTCGAGGGCGGCGAAGGAGCGTGGGTCGTAGCTTGGTGGACGTGGGACGGTGGCGTCCTTGCCCTGGGTCTCGCGCAAGACCACGCAGTAGGAGATGGGGTTCATCTCCTGGGCGCCTGCGTCGTCGAAGGACTCGGGAGCGCTGGCCTCGCCGAAGCGGGCTTTAAGGTCTGGGCCTGCGCTGTATTTCGCGCCGCTGAGGCGGATGACGTCACCCCAGTCGGAGGCATCGATGGTGAGGCGTGCTTTGACGGTGAGAGGGGAGGAACGGGCCGAATGAAAGGTAGTGGCGGTAACGCAGCCGTTTTTGACGGTGACGCTGTGCGGCTCGTAATGACGTTCGATGCGCAGGGTGCCGGACTCGACGTGGGGTTTTACCAATTCCTCGAAGATCTTGGCGGCGGCGGCAGGCTCGATGGTCTCGGTGCCGCAGAAGGAGTTGCCGGGGCAGGCTTTGCCGTACTTGGCGGAGTTGTGGGCACGGATGCGCTGGATGGTCTCGAGGAAAAGGCCGCTGCGGGGGAAGTTGACGCGCTTGCCATTGATCACGGTCCACTCGTCCATGCAGCCGACGCCTTCGGCGCTGAACTGGCCGCCGAGCCAGTCAATGTCATTGACGAGGACCACCTTTTTCACGCCAAGGCGGGCGGCCTGGATGGCGGCGGCGCAGGCGGACTCGCTGCCGCCGACGATGAGGAGGTCGGCCTCAATAACCTCGGCAGAGGCGAGGAGGGGCAGGAGGAGGAGGGTGGAAAGAAAAAAACGCATGCGGGAACGGCTGAATACGCCGCACCGCATGCGATTCACACTGGCGGCTTAGCGTTTGGCCACGCCTTTGATGCTGAAGTCGTCGTAGTGGACGTCCACTGGGTTGGTGGTGAGGCTGACGAGGGACTTGGTGTCGTGCTTGATGCCTTCGGACTGGAAGCTGCCGACTTCCTTGCCATCGATGATCACGGTGAGGGTGTCGCCCTGGGTGCGGGTGACGAGGGTGTGCCACTCGTTGAGGCTGATGGTGGTGGGGAAACGCTTGGACTTGGTGGCGAGCATTTTCTTCTCGTCCTCGGTGAGCTGGTTGGCCTTCTTGCGGTCGTAGAGTCCATTGGTGTGGTCGAAGCCTCCTGTCTTGGCGTCGGAGAGGTTCACGCCAGTGGGGCTGACGGTGGCCTGGCAGATGTGGCCGGCGTGGGAGCCTTTGTAGTTCTTGTCGTCGAACCAGACGTTGAAGCTTTTGGCCTTGTCGCTGACGAAGCGGAACTTCACGGAGACTTCGAGGTCGCGCTCGCCTTCAAACTTGATGTTGTCCACGGCGGAGTGGTCGGACTTGGGATCGGTGATGCCGATGAGGATGCCGTCCTTCACGACGCTGGAGCTTTTGTAGTGGCCCCAGGCCTTGCCGAAGCCGTCGGTGGCGAAGTCGTCGGAGAAGATGATGCGGGAGTAGTCCTGGGCGAAGGAGGCGGCGGTGGAGAGGACAGCGGCAGAGAGAAGACAGAGGGTGGTTTTCATGGTTGGGATGGGAAAGAGGGAACGTGGGTGGCGGGGGGGAGTTTGCGTGGTTCAGGAGGGTTCGCCAGCATGCATTAGGACGAGGTCGAAGGGCAGGATGCCATCGGGAGTCTATGCTGCCTGCTGTGGGAGATTTGGCAGGACGATGGCGGTTGGGAGGGACTGGGGCTGTATTGTCAAATCGTGGGGCAGGGCTTTGCGGGCGAGAAGAAATGGCTGTCTGGTGATGGGAGGGCCGATGAGCTGGCGCGGACCGTGGGCATCTGCGTCAACTTTTTGAGGCGGCCCCTCACCCTCACCTCTCCCCGAAGGAAGCGATGGAGCTATGATGTCTGGGGCGAGGAGAGGGGAACTGCTTTGGGCCGTTGAGCACTAAGCCGGGAGTTTCGAACGCCCTGGCTTTACCTTGTTAAGAGTCTGGGGCGGGGCGGAGCGTTCCTTGTTGCACAGCAACAAGGCTACTTGGCTTCGCCCGGGCGGGATGCGGGGCGGGTATCAAACGCCGAAGGCCTGGATGAAACAGACTTCGAGGGCGAGGGACTCGTTCACGTTGGTGTGGAGGTGGCTCTCGAGCTGGCGAAGCACGCGGATGCGTTTGGCCACATCACCCGAATCCCATTTGGCGGCGAGGGCGGCGGTGGCGGGCTGGCATCTGGGGAGGTCGAGGTTTTCGGCACCGGCTTGCAAGCGCGCCACGTCGCCGAACCAGGAGAGGAGGAGGTCCATGAGGGCGCTGCGCTGCTGAATGTAGTCGGCCTCGATGGCGGCCTCGACCTGCTCCTCGCGCTGTTTTAGCCAGGAGCCGTCGGTGGTCTGCTTGTAATGATCCTGCTCCTTTTCGAAGTCGTCCTCATGGCGCTTTTTGATGGCGTCGTGCAGGTCTTCCAAGATGGACTCGAAGTCGGACTTGAGAGAGAGCGCACCGGACAGGGTGCCTGCGGAGTTTTTGGCCATTTTTTGCAGCACGGCCAGGAGCTGGTTTTCGTGCTCGGTGAAAATGCGCCCGCCGGAGGGGGGCATGAGGCCGATCTCGATGACGCGGGACTGGATGGTGGGCAGGAGCTGCTCCGGCTGGGTGCTGAGCAACAGCAGCAGGGTGCGTGGCGGGGGCTCCTCCAGGGTTTTGAGGAAAGCGTTCTGTGCCTGCACGTTCATGCGCTCCGCATCGACGATGATGCCGAGCTTCCAGCCATTCGGAGCGGCGGTGCGGCGGATCATTTTCTCCAGGAAACGGATGGTGCCGGGGTCGTCGCCATCATCCCCGATGGTGATGCGGCGGCTTTTGCTCTGGGGGCGGAGGACGATGGCCCCCTGCCCCTCCCAGCCTTCCAGGGTGTGCTGCTTCTGGCCGGTGACGAGGTCCAGCACGCTGGCGGCGAACTGCTCATGCCGCGCCTCCTTGGGGCCGGTGATGAGGTAGGCATGCCCCAGCCGTCCGTTTTCATTGGCACGGGCCAGAAGCTTCAAGGCATGGTCACTTTTAAACGGCATGTGTTTGGCTGCGTTCGGTCACCAGGGTCCAGACAGTCTCATGCACCTGCTGCGGATCACGCGCCGCGTCAACAATGCTGATGCGCCGCGGCTCGATGGCGGCGAGGTCGAGGTAGCCCTGACGCACTTTTTCGAAAAAGGCGGGCGGCTGGCTTTCCATGCGGTCCAGCTCACGGCCGCTCTGGTGGATGCGCTGCCAGGCCACGGAGGTTTCGAGATCCAGCACGATGGTCAGATGTGGCAGGGTGCCGCCGATGGCAAAGTGGTTGATGGCCTGGACGCTTTCACGTGGCAGGCCGCGCGCATGACCTTGATACACCGTGGTGGAGTCGAGGAAGCGGTCGAGAATGACGAAGACGCCAGCCTCCAGCAGCGGGCGGATCTTTTCCCGCACAAGCTGGGCGCGGCTGGCGGCGAAGAGCAGCAACTCCGTCTCCGGGGTCATGCTGTGGCCTTCCTTGGAGTGCTGGAGGAGGTGGCGGATGGCCTCGCCAAGCTCGGTGCCGCCGGGCTCGCGCAGGACCTCGACACGGCGGCCTGCGGCCTCCAGGCGGGAGCGGAGGAGGGCTATCTGCGTGGACTTGCCGCAGCCTTCGGAGCCTTCGAAGGAGAGGAGGAAGCCAGGGGGTGGTGGGGCTGCGGGCATCAAGATCATTCCCCCCTTCCATCAAGTCCCTTCGAGGATGAGATGGAGGGCTGGGTGATAGCGGCGTTGAAGGATCGAGGACGAGTTCGAGTAGGAGGACGAGGACGACTTATTCCCACTCGATGCTGGCAGGGGGCTTGGTGCTGATGTCGTAGAGGACGCGGTTCACGCCCTTGACGGAGTTCAGGATCTTGTTGGAGGCGTTGCGGAGGACGCTGTAGGGCAGCTCGACCCAGTCGGCGGTCATGGCGTCCTCGCTGATGACGGCGCGGAGGGAGATGGCCTGCTCATAGCTGCGTTCGTCGCCTTTGACGCCGACGGTCTTCACGGGAAGCAGAGCGGCGTAGGCCTGCCAAGTCTGCTCGTACCAGCCGCTGCGGCGAAGCTCGCCAATGAAGATGGCGTCCGCCTGCTGGGTGGTGAGGACGCGCTCCGGGGTGATCTCCCCCGGAATGCGCACGGCGAGGCCGGGGCCTGGGAAGGGGTGACGCCAGAGGGCGCGGTGGGGGATGCCAAGGCTGGCACCGAGGGCGCGGACCTCGTCCTTGAAAAGCTCGGCGAGAGGTTCGAGAACCTTCCCCTGCTCCTTGAGCTCCATGATGCGGTCCACGCGGTTGTGGTGGGTCTTGATCTTGCTGGCGATGGAGCCGCTGGTGGCGCTCTCGATCACGTCGGGATACAGGGTGCCCTGGGCGAGCAGCTCGACATTGTCCGCCACCTTCCAAAACTCCTCGACAAAGAGGGTACCGATGATGCGGCGCTTCTGCTCGGGGTCGGTCACGCCTTTCAGCGCGCCGAGGAAGGTCGCGCTGGCGTCGATCTGCTCGATGGGGACGCCGACTTCGGCGAAGAGCTCCTTCACCTCCGCAGCCTCGTTGAGGCGCATGAGGCCGGTGTCGATGAAGATGCAGCGCACCTTCACCCCCGCCTTGGACAGCAGGACGGCGAGCACGGTGGAGTCCACGCCGCCGGAGACGCCGCAGATGACCTCACGCGATCCGACCTCGGCCTTGATGCGCTCGATCATCTGGGACTTGAAGGCCTGGATGTCGAACTTGGCGAGGTTGGCGCCGCTGCGGGTGAGGAAGTTCCGCAGGATGGCGGTGCCCTCATGGCTGTGTGTCACCTCGGGGTGGAACTGGATGCCCCAGCAGCGGTCGGACCACTTCAGAGCCACGGGGACGGCGTCCTCATTGGTGGCAATGACCTGTGTCGTGCTGGCAAGGTTGGCGCAGGTGTCGCTGTGGCTCATCCAGACCTGGGACTCATGGGAGACGCCATTGAAGAGGTCGGCGTGCTCGGTGACGACCAGCTTGGCGGGGCCGTACTCGCGGGTGACACCGGGCTTCACGGTGCCGCCGTGCTTGATGTTGAGAAGCTGCATGCCGTAGCAGACGCCGAGGACGGGCACGCCGAAGGACATGAGTTTTTCGAAGTCCACATCCGGCGCGTCTTTTTCAGACGTGCTGCGGGGGCCGCCGGAGAGGATGATGGCCCCGGGGTTTTGCAGGTTCGGCAGTTCGGCTGGCGGGTAAAGGTGGGAGACAAAGCCCAGCTCCCGCACGCGGCGGACAATGAGCTGGCTGTACTGGGAGCCGTAATCGAGAACGGCGACTTCTTGGGCGGTCATGA
>CAZPSQ010000153.1:0-13061 GCA_964588755.1 uncultured Prosthecobacter sp.
GGTTCCTCCTGCTTTGGAGGCGGGGGCGGAGGTGGGGGGGGAGGAGGCGGGGCGATGAGGGGCATCACCATGACCACATCCATCTTCCGCTTCGGCGTGGACTTGGAGGGCGTGTGATTCGCATAGAACCAGCCACCTGCGCCGAGGGCCAGCACACCCACAATGAGCATGCCTTTGTGGCGCTGGATGAATCCAGGCTCGTCGTCCTCGTCGTCAATGGGCGCGGGTTTCATGGGGATAAGACGCGGGGGGTTATTTTTTTGCCTGCGTGGCCAGGCCCACCTGGGTGATGCCGACGCGGCCCACGACGGTGAGCACATCCATGATGAGCTGGTACTGGGTGGCGCTGTCGCCACGGATGACGACAGGCAGATCCGGAGTGGCGGCCTTCAGGCCCTCCAGTTTTGACGCCAGCTCCTCGATGGTGACGGGGATGGTGTTGAGCGCGATCTTGCCCTCATTGTTCACGGTGATGGCCTGCATCTTCGGACCGTCCAGCGGCTTCGAGGTGGCAGGACCGCCGCGTGGGAGGTTCACCTTCACGCCCTGCACACCGGCTGTGGTCATGATGATGAAGATCAGCAGCAGGACCAGGTAGAGGTCCACCATGGGCGTGACGTTGATGTCGTCGTAGCTTTTGTTGTCGGCCTGCATGGTGGGTTACGACTCGTTGTGATGCTCTGCCATCTTGGCGATGAACTCGTCGATGAAGGTCTCCATGTTGGAGACGACGTCCTTGATGCGCGCGCTGAGGTAGCTGTAGATGAACAGCGCGGGAATGGCGACGGCGAGGCCTGCCACAGTGGCGAGAAGAGCGCCCGCGATGCCGGGAGCGATGGAGTTCACCTCCACCTCGCCCGACTTGGCGATGACGGCAAAGGTGATCATGACGCCGATGACGGTGCCGAGCAGGCCGAGGTAAGGCCCCCCGGCGATGCCGATGGTGAGGAAGACGAGCCTGCCATTGAGCTTCTGAACCTCGCGCACCATGCCGCCGTGCAGGCTGGCCTTGATGGCCTGGATGGAACGGCCGGAGAGGCCCCGGGAGGACTTGGGCGCGTCCCCCTCCCTGCTCTTCAGGCGGTGGCTGATCTCCTCCGAACCGAGATGATAAATCTGGTACAGCGGGGACTTGCGCATGAGCTTGTGCGACTTGCCGCTGGCCGTGCCGCCCAGGGTCTTCACGCTTTCAGCGTCCTCATGGTCGATGGCGGTGAGGTCGGAGGATATTTTCTCCCACCGCTTCACGAACTCCTTGGTGGCCTTCTCAATGGTGTTGAGATACATGAACTTCCCGACCGCGATGACCCAGCCAATGATGGCGAGGGCCGCGCAGAGAAAGATGACGACCCAGCCGTCAAAGGTAAGGTCCTTGGAGATGTCGGTGATCAGGGTGAGATGCTTCATGATCTCCCCCTCCTCCTTATGATCGGAGGCCTCGTCAGCCCCGAGCGCCAGCAGCTTCTGAGCGTCCGCCGTGGTGCCCTGGTTGGCCGCGGCAAAGTGGATGAAGCCCGCAGGACGCGCGGTTTTGGCGACCTGCACCTCATCCAGCTCCCCCGTGAAGCCGGTGAAGCCCGCCGGAGCGCCACTGTCCTTCACCAGCTCCAAGGGACCGCCGAGCAGGGGCAGCGCGGCGCTGACCTGGCCGTAGGATTTGCCGTCGAGATACACGGTGATGACGCCCGCATCCGCCACGGCGGCCAGGTGGTGCCAGCCCCCTGCGGTGATGGGCGCGCCAGCGGTGGAGCGCTGCTGGTTCAACTCCACAAACGGGACGCCGTTGTCGAGGCCGAGGAGGAAGGAGCTGCCGCCCTCACGACGGCTGAGGATGGCGGTGTTGGCGGCGAGCGTGGATGGCTTCACCCACAGGGAGACGGTGAAGGGCGCGCCGGGCGCCCACGCTGGCAGCGGCGGGGCGGCCACCTTCACCGGGGCCTGACCAAACACACGCAGACCGTTGCCAATGACAGAGCCGGAGGCCGGCGACGGCGCGCCTTCGGCATTGGCGGCGGTGGCGCTGGAGTCAGAACCTGCCCTGGCAGCATCGGCAAAGTGGAGCACCAGCGTGGTGTTCTCGTCATAGGTCTCCTTGGCGGGGCCGGCGGCCACGGCCTCCGTGGTGTTGCCGTAATAGAGCCAGATGCTGGTGGATGCCGCAGGCTTCAAGTCCGGCACCTGCACCCAGACGAGGCCGGTGTTGAGCAGGGCATCCCACTGCTCCACATGATGCTTCAGCACGGTCTTGTGATCGTCCGCCGTGAAGCGCAGGTCGCCACCATCCTCCCTGGAGGCGAGGAAATTGAACACGCCCTCATGCAGGCGCACCAGCACGGCGCTGGTGCCCACAGGCTCCGCGATGGCGGCGGCCTTGGTGTCGATGTCGATCTTCTTGCGGACGGGCCATTTGGCATCCCACCAGACCTTGTCGTCAGAGAGTGCATTTCCTGTCAGCAAAAGCAGCAGCGAGAGAGCTAGGAGGGTTTTGATCATGAGTCTTTGTCTTGAAAAAAGAGGCGGCCTAGAACTCGGCCCAGAAGCGGAGGGTCACGAAGAGCTCGCCCACGCGGGTGTCCCCTTCCCGGGTCAGCGGCAGCCCGGCATCCACCGAGGCATTGAAGTGCTCCCGCACGCGGACGCGGCTGCCGAGGCCCACACTGGCAAGGTCTGTGGTGCTCTGCTGATCCAGCAGCGGAGCGCGCAACTTCAGACGGCCGCCTTCGGCAAAGGCGTAAACACGCCACTCGTTGTCCTTGGAGTCCTTTTCGTGGGGCAGGAAATTGGGAGAGCGCAGCTCCAGCGTGGCGAACACGCCATTGTCCCCCAGCGCGGTGGACTCGAGGTAGCCGCGAACCGTGGCGAGGCCGCCACCGGCAAGCTGCTCGTTATTGATGAGCGCCCCGGAGCTGATCTGCCCCTGCAGCCGACCGTAGGCCTGAAAGCCGCCGTCCAGGTCATGGGTATGCGCCAGATCGCCACGGTAGTAAAAGAAGCCGTCGTCCGAGCCGGAGCGGCGCTTGTTGAAATCGTCCCCATCCGTGCCAAGGCGGCGCAAATGCCAGATGAGCGCGCTGTTGAGCTCCGTGCTGTGCCCCTTGCCACGCCAGCCGGCGGTGTGGCTGAGGGTGAACGGGTAATAAGTGACCGGCGTGGAGATGAGGCCGCCGCCTGCGGCGATGTCCTGCTCAAACTTCTTGTAGTCCATGCCAAAAGCCAGGGTCTGGTAGAAGCCATCCCCCCCCGGCAGGGTGAAAAGCAACCGAGCGCCCAGCACATTCCCGCGACCGGCGACCGCCGCCCCCCCCAGAGTGGACACGTCACTGTCCTGCTTGGACCCTTGCAGCAGGAAGCTGATGCTGTCCGACTGCGGCAGACGCGCCAGATAGAAGCCGGACCACACGCGGGCATCATCCGGGCGCTCAGGGGCGACCTGGTAGCTGAGGCCGAGGGAGTGGCCAAGCTGCCAGAGATTGTCATACCGCAGCGCGGCGTTCAGGCGCCAGGGCGTGGTGCCGCTGTTGTGGCGGTTGTTCACCTCCAGGCTGCCATGCAGCGGGTAGGAGTCCTTGACATCGAGATCAATGTCCACCGTGCCCGGCGTGGCGCCCGCGCGGAGGGAAGGCGTGACGCGCAGATCCGGCAGGCGGTTCAGCGCGATGATGTCCTGGTTGATCTTGTCGAAATCAGGCAGCGATCCCTCCCGCAAGGAGGGGGCTTTCCGCTTGATGCGCTCCAGGTCATGATACTTGGAGCCGTGCACACGCAGACGGCCCACGGTGGACTCCACGGCCTGCAGCAGCACGACGCCGCGCCGCGCATCCTGGCGGGGCACCTGCACGGACACAGTCTGATAGCCACGGTCGCGATACGCCTTCTCCAGCGCGGCACGGGCGGCCTCCACGTCCTCCACAGTGCGCTCCGGCCCCAGGAAGGGATACACGGCGCGCTCGACATCGAGGCGGCCGAGGTGCCGCACCCCGATGACCTCATACTCCGAGATGTAAAAGCTGGACGGAGGCGGCGAGGATGACGCCTGCGCATGGGCCGCAACCCCCGCGTGCATGGCGCACCACGCGCCCAGCACCCCGATAACACGGGCGCCGACGTGGCTGATGAATGTGCGTATGACAGGCATGCGGAGGTGCTTCGTTGCTGCGATCGCACCGCATGCCCCCACGCGAACTCACCGGGATGCCTGCGGCAGAATCAAATGCGCCCCAGGAGGGCGCGTGCGTTCCGCTGGAATGGCATCCTCACGGTAATCAGAGTGATTTGATATAGATTGAACCAGCAGGAATTGTTGTCGAGCAAAAGTTGCCATGAATTTCTTCTTGCGAGATTTTTAATTCATACTTTTATAGTATATATTCGATTCAAAGGCATTAAATCACACAGACCCACCTCCCATGGCCCACCCAAACACCGAGACCGAAATTGAATCCTGGATCGACATCGTCAGGCAGAAGGCCGCCGGCATGCGCTTCGGCTCCGTGCAGATCATCGTGCATGAGGGGCGGGTGACGCAGGTGGAAAGCACGGAGAAAACCCGCCTGCCCAACGAGCCTGTCGTCAACGGCAAAAAGTGACCCCCGCCCCCGCAGCAGTTTCACCAACCGACATCAAACCCGCACCCCAAAACCCATGTCCTACCATTCCAGCATCATCGAATCCATCGGCCGCACCCCCCTGGTCAAGCTGAACCGCATTGCCTCCGGCGTGCAGGCCACCATCGCGCTGAAAGGCGAGTTCAAAGAGCCGCTGGGCAGCGTGAAGGACCGCATCGGCCGGGCCATGATCGAGGCGGCGGAGGCTGATGGCCGCCTGAAGCCAGGCACCACCATCATCGAACCCACCTCGGGCAACACGGGCATCGCGCTGGCCTTTGTGGCCGCGGCGAAGGGCTACCGCCTGATCCTGACCATGCCCGAGACCATGAGCCTGGAGCGCCGCACGCTGCTGGCCCTGCTGGGAGCGGAGCTGGTGCTGACCCCCGGGCCGCAGGGCATGAAGGGGGCGATCGCCAAGGCGGGAGAACTGCACGCCGCGACGCCGGACTCCTGGATTCCGCAGCAGTTTGAAAACCCGGCCAACCCGGAGGCCCACCGGCAGACCACCGCCGAGGAGATCTGGAACGACACCGATGGCAAGGTGGACATCTTTGTGGCCGCCGTGGGAACGGGCGGCACCATCACCGGCGTGAGCGAGGTGATCAAGGAACGCAAGCCGGGGTTCAAATCCATCGCGGTGGAGCCTGCTGCGTCCCCGGTCATCACGCAGACGCTGAAGGGCGAGCCGCTGGTGCCCGGGCCGCACAAGATCCAGGGCACGGGGGCGGGCTTTGTGCCGAAGAACCTCAACACACAGATCCTGGATGAGGTGATCACCGTCTCCAATGAGGACGCGATCGCCACGGCGCAGCGGCTGGCACGTGAGGAAGGACTGCTGGTGGGCATCTCCACCGGCGCAAATGTCTGGGCGGCGCTGCAGGTGGCGGCACGTCCGGAGAATGCGGGAAAACTCATCGTCACGGTGGGGTGTAGCACGGGTGAGCGCTACCTCTCCACGGCACTGGCCGACGACGCCCGCAACAAAGTTGGATCCTAATTTTTCACCCGTATCATGACAGCCCTTTCCCCCTTCATTTCTGACAGACACACGCTGCCGCGCCCCGCGCGCCGCCGCAGGCACCTGGTGGTGCGTGAGGCCACGCCGGATGTGGCCCACGGCCGCTTCATTCCCAAGATCATCTCCCGGCCGGTGAAGCCCGGCTTTGGCTTCAAGTTTGCCATCTTCGCCGGCATTCACGGCGATGAGGAGGCAGGCACGCTGGCCGCCTTTGACCTGATCCGCTGGGCCTCCGAGCAGCCTGCGGAGCTGCGCGACTATGAGCTGCACATCTACCCCGTGTGCAATCCCACAGGCCGCCGTTCAAACACGCGCCATTCCAGCAATGGCCTGGATCTGAACCGCCAGTTCTGGGACGAGTCCGACGAGCCCGAGGTGCAGTATCTGGAAACGGAGCTGCGCCGTGAGAAGTACGACGGCATCATCTCCCTGCACTCCGACGACGAGAGCGACGGTGTGTATGGCTTCGTGGCCGGCTCCCTGCTGAGCGAGCAGGTGCTGCAGCCCGCGCTGAAGGCCGCGTCCGCCATCCTGCCGCGCAATGACTCGCAGGTCATCGACGGCTTTCTGGCCACGGAGGGCATCATCCGCGAGAACTACCTGGGCATGCTGACCGCACCGCCGGAGCAGTCGCCAAAGCCGCTGGAGATCGTCTTTGAAACACCCGCCCTGGCCCCATTGCCGCAACAGGTGGCAGCCTCTGTGAAGGCGGTGAAAACGATCCTGTCAAGCTATCGCCGCCTGCACGCGTACGCGCCGAACTTGTAAGCGCAGGCTCTGCTTCGCACCATCCCACAAAGAGGGCGCCTTCAGAGGCGCCCTTTTTTGTTTTGCGCCCAACGGCGCGCCTGCATCGGCGACACCGCTTTGGAGCCGGTGAAGACCGCCCGGCCACCACAAACACTCGTCCGGCCTGCGAAAAGCGGCGTCGCGCCAAGGCCTGCCGCCGCGCTCCAAGACGCTGCCGCGCAAGCACTCAGCCCATGCCGCGCCGCATCGCATGCCCCTCACCAAACGCGTGTGAAAAAAAGTGTGTCTCATGATTTAATTCCTATTGCCAAAGTATGATATAAAGCTAGCCTCATGTCATCCGACTCATGACCGTGAGAGGTGTGAAACCCACAACCATTCACTCCAGCCTATGAGCACATTCGCATCGCAGAAAACACGTGGCGCGCTTCAGACAAAGTTTGTCTCCGTGCAGTCCCCGCAGAACCAAAGCGGCTTTCACTGGCGCTACGTGGAAGGCTCCAGGCCGCTTGTTGAGATTTCCTACAACACGCCGCTGTCGGCCTCTGAATTTTTGCCTGGTCCGGTGGTAGGGCATGACCGCCACAGTGGCGCGTCATAACAGGCAAACCATGGAGAAGGCAGCTCCTCATCGTCAGTGGGGAGATGAGGAGCTGCCAACTTCCCTCCGGACTCTGCCCCACCTCACCTCCGACTTTTAACATCCGACCTTTGACGAGCCTCTCCCCGACGGAACCTTCGAATCGAGGACGAGGCTGCCCCTCCCCCGACTGTCAAACCAGCCACCGCTGACGAACAAGCGAGCACTGAAAACCACGCCCCACCGCCATGCACGCACTCAACCCTCTTCACCCCCTCCTCGCCATGATCTCCTTTCCTGGACTGTCCGATGAGCAGGCCCTCATCACCACGCTGGTGAGCCAAAACCCAGCCGCCCATCCCCGGCTGCGCAGCCGGGCGCGGTCCCTGCTGCTGCTGCATGATGGCGCGACCCCGTCCGAGGTGACGCATGAAACCAGCACCAGCCGCCGCAGCATTCTGGACCTCATCCACCGCTTCCGCGCGGGCGGGCTTTGCAGCGCCCTGCTGGGAAACCATGCCTCCAGCGAGGGGCGCATGTGGCTGACGCTGAGCCCCGGCGGCCCACCCCGCGTCCGTCTTAAGAGTCCCCTGACAAATCCGAAGCGTGTCGTTGACAGCAGCCTCACCGGCGCTAATCCACGTCGTTAGTCTTCATAGGCGGCGCAGGCAGGCTGAGTTCACACCCCCACAGGCCTCTGCAACACACCGCCCCTTGTTTTTTCCAGGCCCACCTTTGCGATCACGGCGGCCAGGAGAGCGCAGACATGGCCTCTTCTCATCACCGCTGCCGGGCCATGGATGCTGGTCATGTCCGCAGGCAGGGTTTTCCTCACTCACCCATCACACCCATCCCCATCTCCTCCTGAAATCATGAGCACCACTGATCCCCGGGCATCGTCCCTCAGCGCCAGAGCCGCGCGCAACCTGGCCACCGCCACCGTCACCCCGCCGCAGTGGGACGAGATCTCGCCACGCTGGCTGTTGAAGCTGCTGCCGTATGTGGATGTCGATGGGGGTGTGTATCGTGTGAACCGCGTGCTGTCGAAGGTGCCGGGGCCGACGGTGGAGCTCCTGACCGTGGACGAGGGCGAGCCGCAACTGCCAACGACCTTTGTCGATTACGAGGATGAGCCGCGGGAGTACCACCTGAGCACCATCCAAACCGTGCTGCAGACGCACACGCGCATCACGGACCTCTACAGCAACCGCATTGACCAGCTGCGCGAGCAGGTGCGCCTCACGGTGGAGGCGCTGAAGGAGAAGGAGGAACGCGAGATCCTCAATCACCCGAAGTTTGGCCTCCTCAATGTGGTGGCCCCGCAGCAGCGCATCCAGACCCGGGGCGGCGCGCCGACGCCGGATGACCTGGATGAGCTGCTGACCGTGGTGTGGAAGAAGCCCGCCTTCTTTCTGGCGCACCCGAAGGCCATCGCCGCCTTTGGCCGTGAATGCACGCGCCGTGGCGTGCCGCCGCCCACCATCAGCCTCTTTGGCGCGCAGTTCCTCACGTGGCGCGGCATCCCGCTGATCCCGAGCGACAAGCTGCCCGTCAGCCTGGAGGGCAAGACGAGCATCATCCTGCTGCGCGTGGGTGAGAACCAGCGCGGAGTCGTGGGCCTGCAGAAGGCGGGCGTCACGGGGGAGATCGAGCCCGGCCTCAGCGTGCGCTACATGGGCACGAACGACCACTCCATCGCCTCCCACCTGGTGACGCGTTACTTCTCCGTGGCCGCGCTGGATGAGGACGCGATCGGCCTGCTGGAAAACGTCACCGTGAGCAACTTCCACAGCTATGTCTATCCCAGCGCCTGACCTGCCTGAGGGCCTGCCGTCGTTTGAGACGGAATCGACGGAGACCGCGCTTATCCGGGGGCTGCTGGCGGATGCCTTCCATGGCCGCAATCCGGCCGAGGCCACGGCCGCGAAGCTGCCCGTGCCGCAGCCGGTGACACCGCCCGGCACGCTGGCCGGCTTTCCCGCGCAGCTTCCCGTGAGGCCGCCGTCCGACCCTGCCGCCACGACCGCGCCGCCTTCAGCGGATGCGCGGGACATCGGCCTGAACGGCGGCTTTCCGACGACCTCCAGCTCGCCTTCCGTACACCCCACCGTGGTGGGCGCGGAGCCGGAGCACGCCACGCATGAGCCTGCCGCGCCCAGCGGCACGCATGATGAGGGATCGCGCTATGAGTCGCATCAGTTTGGCGAGCCGCGCTTCTACCTGAAGAATGGCGGCCCGCATGGTGCTGATGTGCCCGTGGAGACAGACCTGTCCACGCTGCACCGGGCGCCTTCCTTCCCGCATCTGGGGCACGCGGCCTCCGCAGATCCCAGCTTCTACTTCCTCACCGACCCGAAGAACGGCGGCTTGCAAGGCCCCGCCCCGGCACCGCTGACCCAGCTGAATGTGGACGGTGTGCGGCGTGACTTCCCTGCCCTGAACCAACGGGTGAACGGGCACCCGCTGATCTACCTGGACAACGCCGCCACCACGCACAAGCCGCAGGCCGTGCTGGACGCGACCGCGCAGTTCTACGGCCGGGACAACTCCAACATCCACCGCGCCGCGCATGTGCTGGCGGAGCGCTCGACGAAGCTCTTCGAGGCCGGGCGTGAGAAGGTGCGGCAGTTTCTCGGCGCCAGTGACGCGAAGGAGATCGTCTTCCTGCGTGGCACCACGGAGGCCATCAACCTGGTGGCGAACAGCCACGGCCGCAGGCACGTCGGCCCGGGGGATGAGATCCTCCTCACGCAACTGGAGCATCATGCGAACATTGTGCCATGGCAGCTTCTGGCAGCGCAGACGGGCGCGGTGATCCGTGCGGCGCCGATCAATGACCGGGGCGAGCTCATTCTCGAAGAGTTTGCGAAGCTGCTGAGCGAGCGCACGAAGATCGTGAGCGTCACCCACGTGTCGAACGCGCTGGGCACCATCAATCCGGTGGAGCAGATCATCCCGCTGGCGCATGCCGTGGGCGCGGTGGTGCTGGTGGACGGGGCGCAGTCCACGCCGCATCTGCCGGTGAATGTGACCGCGCTGGACGCGGACTTTTATGTGTTCAGCGGGCACAAGATCTTTGGCCCCACGGGCATTGGCGCGCTGTATGGCAAGAAACGGCTGCTGGATGAGATGCCGCCCTGGCAGGGGGGCGGGCACATGATCCAGGACGTGACTTTTGAGAAGACGATCTACCGCCCTGCGCCGGAGAAGTTTGAGGCAGGCACACCGGACATCGCCGGAGTCGTCGGACTTGGCGCCGCCATCGACTACCTCTTCCGCACCGGCATTCCGGCCATTGCGGCGTATGAGCATGCGCTGCTGGAATATGCCACACATCTGCTGGCGGAGGTGCCCGGGCTGCGGCCCATCGGCACCGCAGCGAACAAGGCCAGCGTGCTGTCCTTCATCATCCCCGGCGTGCCGAATGAGAAGATCGCGCAGGCGCTAGACAAACAAGGGATTGCCGTGC
This sequence comes from uncultured Prosthecobacter sp., assembly GCA_964588755.1. Classification (GTDB taxonomy): domain Bacteria; phylum Verrucomicrobiota; class Verrucomicrobiia; order Verrucomicrobiales; family Verrucomicrobiaceae; genus Prosthecobacter. Next base: position 10,425 of record CAZPSQ010000153.1, read on the forward strand.
GTGCCGGCCACCACTGCGCCCTGCCAGCACAGCGTCATTTCGGCCAGGACACGACCGTGCGCCCTTCCCTGGCCTTTTATAACACGTTTGAAGAGGTTGACGCGCTGGCCGCCGCGCTGCATCGCATCGCACGCCGGTAGACAAACGTATCCCCACCGCCATGCCCACCATCACCGCCAACGAGCTGCACAAGATTCTCCAGGACAACCAGGCCCAGAACGTCATCGACGTGCGCACTCCGGTGGAGTTTGCGGAGGTGCATGTGGAGTCCGCCAAGAACGTGCCGCTCGACTCCCTGGACCCCGCCACGCTGCATGAGGCGCACCGCCTCAGCATCGAGAAGCCCACCTACATCCTCTGCCGCAGCGGCCAGCGCGCCACCAAGGCGGCGGAGCAGCTGGTCAAGGCAGGCTTTCCCAACTCCATCGTGGTGGAAGGCGGGACGCTGGCCTGGATCGACGCCGGGCTGCCGGTGAAACGTGGCAAGGCCAAGGTCATCAGCCTGGAGCGGCAGGTGCGCATCGCGGCGGGGGCCATCGTGCTCACCGGGGTGCTGCTGTCCCGCTTTGTGGACGGGAATTTCATCTGGCTGTCTGGTTTCGTCGGCGCGGGCTTGATCTTTGCCGGCATCACCGACTGGTGCGGCATGGGCCTGCTCATTGCAAAGGCACCGTGGAACCAGAAGACCTAGCCAAGACATGTCGTCCCGCAAAAATCAAAACCCGGCACTGGCTCTGGCCGACTGGCACATCCCCCAGCTGCTGGCCTCGTATGAGCGCTTCGGCGGGTTCAACGAAAACAGCTCCAGCAACCTGCCCTCCAAGGGTGCCATCAGCGTCATCTGCGAGGACCTGATGCAACTGCTGTTCCCGGGCTTTCATGACCACGATGCCATTCCAGACGGCACGCTGGCACAGATCACCGTGGAGCGCCTGCTTTCCATCGTGCGACGGCTGCAGGAGCAGGTGCGCAAGGCGGTGCGCATCGACAATCCCGAGCGGCCCACCGGCAGGACGGTGCCGATCATGAAAAAATTTGTGAAGGCCATCCCCGCCGTGCGCGAGCTGCTGAAGCATGATGTGGAGGCCGCGCTTCTGGGCGACCCTTCCGTGAACCGGCAGGAGGAGATCATCCTGTCCTTCCCCTTTCTCGAAGCCATCGCCATCCAGCGCCTGGCGCACCGCCTCTACAAGGACGGCGCGCCCATCATCCCCCGCATGATGACGGAGTGGGCGCACGCGCGCACGGGAATCGACATCCATCCCGGCGCCAGCATCGGCACGCACTTCTTCATCGACCACGGCACCGGCGTGGTCATTGGCGAGACCTGCAAGATCGGCAACAACGTGAAGCTCTACCATGGCGTGACCCTGGGCGCGCGAAGCATCGCCAAGGACGACAGCGGCGAGGTGATCCGGGGCACCAAGCGCCACCCCAATGTGGAGGACAGCGTCACCATCTACCCGAACTCCACCATCCTGGGTGGGGAGACGACCATTGGCGAGGGCAGCACCATCGGCGCGAACGTGTTCCTGATGCACAGCGTGCCGCCCAACTCCCTGGTGGTGACGAAGGAGGCCGGGCTGGACATTCTTGACAAAAACGCCAAGAAAAAGAAGAAGGAGATCGGCGAGTTCAGCATCTAACTGGGCCAATGCCGACCTTCCCTGACGCGCTGCGCTACTGGCTCAAGCTGGGCTTCATCAGCTTTGGCGGCCCCGCGGGCCAGATCGCCATCATGCACCAGGAGCTGGTGGAGAAGCGGCGCTGGATCAGCGAGGAGCACTTTCTGCACGCGCTGAACTACTGCATGCTGCTGCCGGGTCCGGAGGCCACCCAGCTGGCCACCTACCTTGGCTGGCGGCTGCATGGGGCGAAGGGCGGCATCGCGGCCGGGGCGCTGTTTGTGCTGCCCTCGGCCGTCATCCTCTTCGTGCTGAGCTGGGTGTTCATGCTTTCCGGCGGTGTGGCATGGCTGGCGGCGGTGTTTCATGGGCTGCTGCCATGTGTGATCGCCGTGGTGGCCTCCGCGGCGCTGCGCATGGGGAGGAAGGCGCTGAAGTCGGCCACGCTGTGGGCTGTGGCCGCCGCCTCGTTTGTGGCGGTGTTTTTCTTCCACCTGTCGTTTGTGTGGCTGGTGCTGGCGGCGGGCGCGCTCGGCGGGCTGGGGCATCGCCTGGCCCCACGGCAGTTCCCTGCGGGCAGGGGCCACGGCAGCGCGGCGGCGGATCACGCGGACCATCTGGTGCTGCCCGCGTGCCCGCCCCAGAGCGCGGGGCGTGTCGTGCGGGTGACGCTGGTCTGCCTGGCGCTGTGGTGGCTGCCGGTGCTGGCCGTGGCCCTGTGGCTGGGCGGGGGAAGCACACAGGCACAGCAGGGGTTGTTTTTCAGCAAGGCGGCGCTGGTGACCTTCGGCGGGGCGTACGCGGTGCTGCCTTATGTGGCCCAGCAGGCGGTGGAGCGGCATGGGTGGCTCACGCATGCGCAGATGATGTCCGGGCTGGCGCTGGCGGAGACCACGCCCGGGCCGCTCATCATGGTGCTGCAGTTTGTCGGCTTTGTGGGGGGATGGCAGCATCCGGGCATGCTCAGCCCGCCGGCCGGGGCGGCGCTGGGCGCGGCCATCACCACCTGGGT
>CAZPSQ010000154.1:0-13057 GCA_964588755.1 uncultured Prosthecobacter sp.
ATCTTGGAGGGCGCGAAAATCTGGACGCCATCTCCTTCATGCGGGAGCTGAACCGCATCTGCTACGCCAAGCATCCCGGCACCACCATCATCGCGGAGGAAAGCACCGCATGGCCTGGTGTGTCCCGCCCGGTCAGCGCGGGCGGCCTGGGCTACGGCTTCAAGTGGAACATGGGCTGGATGAACGACAGCCTGAGGTACATGGAGCATGAGCCGGTTCATCGGAAGTACCACCATGGCGAGGCGACCTTCTCCATGATTTATGCCTTCGATGAAAACTTCATTCTTGTGCTCAGCCACGATGAAGTCGTGCACGGCAAGGGCTCCCTCATCAACAAGATGCCCGGGGACCGCTGGCAAAAGTTTGCGAACCTGCGCATGTTCCTTTCCTGGATGTGGACGCATCCTGGCAAGAAGCTGCTTTTCATGGGGGGGGAGTTTGGCCAGTGGGATGAGTGGAAGCATGACGCCAGCCTGGACTGGCACCTCTTCCTTGGGGAGGAGCACACAGGGCTGCAGCGTCTGGTGAAAGACCTGAATCATCTCTACACCAGCCGCCCCTCGCTCCATGTGAAGGATCATGAGGCCGGTGGTTTCACCTGGCTGGATGCCAACGATGGTGAAAACAGCATCTTCGCCTACACCCGAATGTCTCCAGATGGCGACCAGGTCTATGTGCTGATCAATGCCACGCCTGTTCCACGGAAGAACTACCGTGTGGGTGTGGCCGGCCCCGGCAGCTACCGCGAGCTGCTGAACTCCGACGCCGTAAGCTATGCCGGCAGCGGCATCAGCGCCGGAGCTGGTTTCCAGGCCCAGGAGACGCCCTGGCACAACCAGCCCTGGAGTGTTGTGGTGGACCTGCCGCCGCTGGCCACGCTAGTGCTCGGACGGTAAAGGCAACGGCCCCAGGCTGAAGTCCTGACCAGGAATCATCAGGGCAGGGTGCTGAGCCACCTGCCACGGTCTTCTGTGGTGAAACTCCGGGCCGGCTCCTGCCGGAGCCGGGTGAGGGCCAGATTGGACAGCAAACAAGTGGGTTTCGCGCGGTTTTCGGCTATAAAGGGCCAAGCCCACGCATGCCCCCACCCCCGCCGTCTGAACCGAAGGCCAGCCGTCTGGCCTCGATCGATGTCTATCGTGGCATTGTCATGTTCCTGATCGGCATGCGCCTGCTGGAACTGGATGAGGCGGCAAAGCATTTTCCAGGCAGCGCGGTGTGGAGGTTCGTTGGGTTTCATTCCGCCCATGTCCCGTGGGTGGGCTGCTCACTGAATGATCTCATTCATCCATCGTTCGCCTTCCTCACCGGGGCGGCCCTGATCTTCTCCGTGTCCTCCCGCGTGGCCAAGGGGCAGACGATGCGCGGCATGGTGGGGCATGCGCTGTGGCGGTCGGTGGTGCTGGTGCTGCTGGGAATCTTTCTGCGCAGCCTGGGCAGGCCGATGACAAACTGGACCTTTGAGGAGACGCTGACACAGACAGGCCTGGGCTACATGGCGGTGTTTGCGCTGGCCCTTTGCCGGGTGGGCACGCGCTGGATCTGGTTTGCGCTGATTCTTGCCGGGTCCTGGCTGCTGTATGCGTGTTATCCCGTTGTGGCGCCGCATGCGGACCTGGATGCGGTGAACATCCCGCAGCATTGGAGCCACGATTTCACCGGCTTTTACGCCCACTGGAACCACAACCGCAATGTGGGCTGGTCCATGGATCTCTGGCTGCTGAACCTCTTTCCACGGGTGCGGCCCTATGTCGGCTACTACGGTGGCTACGCGACCATCAATTTCATCCCCATGATCGCCACGATGATCCTGGGGCTCATGGCGGGCACGTGGCTGCGCCAGGGGCAGGGGAGCCCGGGCTGGGTGCTGCGCCGCCTCACGCTGGCGGGGGCGGCCTGTGTCGCCGCGGCCCTTGCCCTGCACTTTGGCGGTGTGTGCCCGATTGTGAAGCGCCTGTGGACCCCGTCCTGGGTGCTCCTCAGCGGTGGCTGCTGCTTCCTGGCCCTGGCGGCGCTGTATCAGGTCGTTGATGTGTGGCAGCGCAGGCGCTGGTCTTTTCTGTTCCTGGTCATTGGCATGAACCCGCTGGCCTTCTACCTCATGCGGCATGTGCTGGACCCATGGATGGCGGACACCCTCCAGCGCCACCTGGGCAAGGGCCTGTTCCTCATTCTGGGCCGGGAGCTGCAGCCTGTGCTTGCCGGCAGCGCGAGCCTGACCGTGCTGTGCCTTGTGGTGCTCTGGATGCACCGGCGGAAGATTTATCTGAGGGTGTGATGGGGCAAGCTCGCGGCCCGGCTCCCCACGTCACACAAATGTCCGCAAGCCTTCTGCGATCTGCGCATCCTCAAGCCCCTGCGCCCAGGCCGCGCCGACAGCCCCCAGCACATTCTCAATGTGGAAGGCAAAGTGGCCTTCAAGGGGCAGGGAGACATCCCCCAGCGCGCAGAGGCGGCGTTCGGTTTCGCCTTCGGCCAGGTAGATCGCGTCTTTTTGAACAAAGGCCACGCGGCCCCCTTTGTCCTGATGCTCTGTGATGACCGGGTTTGCCGCATCACGGGAGAAGAACATGACACTGCCTTTGCAGTGCTCCACCATGCCGGCCACCAGGGCGTCATCGGCGTTCAGAATGGCAGTGCCTTCGGGGAGGACGATGTCCACCACGCAGCGCTTCACCTTGGCCATCTGCTCCAGCGTGTCCAGATAGCCCATGCCCAGGTGCTCGGTGCCGACGTTCAGCACGACGCCGGTCTGGCAGCGGTCATAGCCGATGCCCTCCAGCAGGATGCTTTCCGCGCTGGTCTCGCAAATGGCCAGCTCCACCCAGGGGTGCAGCAGCACGCCCTGGGTGCCAAAGATACGGTCGCCATTCTTTGAGCTGGCGTGGCGGTCACCAAACTGGAGTCCCTCGCTGTGGCATGCGCCGATGAATTTGCCGGTGGCCTTCAGGAGGTGCGCCAGCAGACGCGTGGTGGTGGTCTTCCCATGGGTTCCCGTGATGCCAATGACAGGAATGCGCGCGTTGTCCCCCGGTGCGAACATCATGTCCACGATGGCCTCTCCCACCGGGCGCACCTTTCCCACCGCCGGCTTCAGGTGCATGAGCAGGCCGGGGCTGGCATTGATCTCCACAATGGCCCCGCCCTGATCCTCCAGCGGGAGGGAGATGTCCCTGCACACCACGTCCACGCCGCAGATGTCCAGCCCGGCAGCGCTGGCGGCGGTGATCACATGATTCTGCACGCTGGGATGCACGTGGTCCGTGATGTCGATGGCCCAGTTGGCAAAGCGCGCCACCAGCACGCGCTCCCCGTCGCCGGGGACAGATTCTGGCGGATGCCCCTGGTTTTGGAGGTCGGCCAGAATGACCGGGTCCCACTTCACGGTGTCGATCTTGTCCCAGGGGTGGGTTTCCAGCTCGCCACGGCGCGGGTCGGAATTGAGCTGTGTTTCGATGAGCTGCACGATGTCGCTCTCGCCATCCCCCACGACCACGGCAGGGTCGCCCCGGCTGGCGGCGATCATCTTGTCCCCCACGACGAGGAGGCGGTGGTCCACGCCGGGGATGAACTTTTCCACCATGACGCCGCTGCCTTCCTTCAACGCCTGCTCATAGGCGTCTGTGATCTGCTCCTGGGTGCTAAGATCAATGAACACGCCACGCCCATGGTTGGCGTCTGTGGGCTTCACCACGACGGGGATGCCGATGTCCTCCGCCGCCTCCCACGCGTCCGCAGCACTGGCCACCGTGCGGCCTTCCGGCACAGGGATGCCGGCCTGCTTCAGGAAGGTGCGGGTCAGGTCCTTGTCCTGCGCGATGTATTCCGCGATGGCGCCGGTGCGGTCAGTCTCCGCCGTCCAGATGCGGCGCTGCCGCGCGCCATGGCCAAATTGGACGAGGCTGCGCCCTTCCTGCAAGCGCCGCCAGGGGATGCCGCGCTCCTTGGCCGCGTCCACAATGGCCTTGGTGCTGGGCCCCAGGGCGTTGCGGTCCACCACGTCCTGCAGGCGCTTGATCTCGGCCGCCACATCAAAGGTGCCACCTGTGTAGGCGGCCAGCAGGAGCTCGCGCGCGCCGCGCAGGCACTCCTGCACCACGACTTCGTCGAGATAGCGCACGATCACCTTGTACAGGCCTTCGATGCAGGTCTCGCGCGCCTTGCCAAAACCCAGCGGGTGCCCGGCCTGCGTCTGCAGCTCCAGCGTCACATGCTCCAGGATGTGAGCGGGGTAGGTGCCGCGATCCAGCCGCTGAAAAAAGCCGCCGCGCTCGCCGACGCTGCAACGGTGCTCGATCATGCCCGGGAGCCAGTTTTTGAGCCTTTCATTGAAGCCGGGCATTTCCTCTGAGGAGGCGTCCTTCAGCCCGCCAAGGTCCACCCATGCCTCCATCACCGGGTAATTCGCCCAGATATTGGGGCCGCGCAGGAGGTGAATTTCACGAATGTCGAGATCAGGCATGAGAAAGCCTGCATGGGAGCGAGACGCGGGCGCTTGGCAAGAGCCTGTCGTGGCCGCCTTGACCGGGCAGGCCGGGGGGGGCAATTCACACCATGCGGGAGCGCCGCAGCCCGCCCCATGGGATGGCCCGGGTGGCGCTTCCAGGCTGTGCCCGGTCGTGCCGCAGGCGTTCCGCTGGCCTGACAGGATGGGCGGAGGCGGCGCGGAAGGCCTGGACCACCTTTTCCACGCGGGCAGCGCGGGGGCTGAATACAAAATTGGCAAAACCGGGCCTGCGCTCCATCAGGTGCACGCACAGCGCCTGAAGCTCCCGCTCATCCGCCATGGGCAGGGAGACGCGGGCACCATCGGCAAAGCACAGCCTGGCGGCCGCCCGGCCCAGGCCTATCTCCACACGGAGCAGATCCTCAATGCAGCCCTGGCGCAGCCTGCCATGACGAAACACACGCTGCGAGATGGTGCCATCCTCAATGCGGATGGAAAACACCAGTGTGACGGCCGTCAGCAGGGGCACCACCAGGGCCGCCAGCAGGCTGCCGCCCAGGGCTGTGGTGTAGTCTGGCGCCCTGCCATCCAGCCAGGCGGCCGCCGGCACGGCCACCAACACCACGGCCCCGATGCCGCCGCCAAACAGCAGCGCTTTCTTCAAGTGTCTCCAAGAGTTGCCAAAGTCCTCGCTCATGCGGCCCACTAGGGAACGCAAGCTGACGCTGGCGACTATAAAACGGAGGTGTGATTGTTCCCCCCCGTCTGCACCGTGTGCGGCTGAGGGCAAGTGTCAGCGGGGCTGTTGCTCCGGCTGCGCAGGCAGTTTCTGCGCTGCTTCGCTGAGCCTTGCGGCCTCCGCCTCGTCCGCCTCCGCGCCTGCGGCATCCCCCAGGGCGTATTTGGCGGCCGCGCGCAGGCGGTGGGAGTCGCCCTGCGCATTGTGCCAGGTGTTGAATTTGATGGCCTGGTCGAAGTCAGCGATGGCCTCCTTGAACTGCTGCTGCACACCTTTGGCAGCACCGCGCTCATGGTAGGCCACGCCAAGTTCTGGCGCCACCGCGATGATCATGTCCAGGTCCTTGATGGCACCGGCGTTGTCGTCGTTCATGGACTTGTTGCGCGCGCGGGTGATCAGCTCCTGCGCAAAACGCATCACAATTTTCTGCCCGTTGACGGGGTCTCGTTTCTCCGCTGTGGCGAAGTCCGCCCTGGCCTCGGCATAGTGTCCCAGATGAAGCTGCACAAAGGCGCGTGCGCCGAAGACCTCGGCACGGTCCGGTTTGAGGGAGGCGGCCTTGTCCAGGTCCTCCAGCGCGCCCTTCCAGTCCTCCTTCAGCGTCTTGGCCGCAGCGCGCCGCACGTAGGCCGCCCAGTAGTCCGGCGCTGCGGCGATGGCCTGTGTGTAGTCATCGATGGCCGCATTGAGCTGGCCGGCGCGGGCCTTGGTCTCGCCCGCGTCCACCAGCGCCCTCACGTCCTGGGCGTGGCCGGTGACGGCATGGCCGAGGAAGGCAAGGAGGAAAAGGACAGGAAAGGCGGGAAGGGATGGGTTCACTGGGGCTGGGATGTGCCACAACAATCCACATCGTGGCTTGAGGTCAAGCACGCCTCGACCTGCCTTACCACCCGCTTTTGACGTTCCAGACCTCAATGAGATCCTTTGGCAGGTCGCTGATGAAGCGTGATGGACGCTGCAAGATGTCCCCGTCCCGGGCCTGATGATTGATGACAGGGTAGGTCAGATAAAGCTCGTCCTTGGCCCGGGTGACGGTGACGTAGAAGAGGCGGCGTTCCTCCTCCAGCGCCTCGTCGCCCCCTTCGTCGATGGCGCGCTTGTGGGGGAACATGCCTTCGGCCAGCCAGACGGCGAAGACGACATTCCATTCCAGGCCCTTGGCCTGGTGGCCTGTGGTCAGGGTCACGGCGTCGCGGTCCTGCTGTTGTTGCTGCTGGGCGGGGTTGTTGTCGGTGTCCACACCGCTGAGGAGAGAGAGCTGGCTGAGGAACTCGAGGCTGTCGGTGAAGCGGTCACTGAAGTTGCTGAGCTGCTCCAGGTCCTGCTGGCGCTGCTCGTAGTTTTTGAACTTTGCCTTCATGTAGTCCTCATACACGCCCTCCACGATGCTGCGGATCATGAGGGCGGGCAGCGCGGGCCTGCCCTCCTTGTCCATGAGCTCGTCCAGGGTGTAGGAGAACTGTTCCCACGTTTCCTTGGCCTTCTTCGGCACCTTCAGCGGCAGCAGCACCTCGGAGAAGCTGGTGGTCATGACCTCGGCCTTGGCGGCGTCGCTGGCCAGCCAGTCGTGCCAAAGCTTTGCCGCGCTGGCACCGCCGATGCCAGGGATGAGGCGCACCATGCGCATGAAGCTGACCTCGTCCTGCCGGTTCACGGCGAACTTCATGAAGGCGGCCACATCCTTCACATGTGCCTGCTCAAAGAAGCGCAGCCCGCTGGTGATGGCGAAGGGGATGCCCCGCTGTGTCAGCTCCATCTGGATCTCCATGCTGTGGAAATGCGCGCGGTAGAGGATGGCGATGTCGTTGAGCTCCACGCCCTCGTCTTGAAGCTCCAGAATGCGCTGCGCCACAAAGGCGGCCTGGGCGGAGGAGTTGTCCAAGGCCACCAGGGCAGGGAGGTTTCCCCGGGACTCGCGCGCGGGTTGCAGGTTCTTCTGAATCTGCCCCCGGTTCATGGCGATGGCCGCATTGGCAAGGTTCAGCACCTCCGGCACGCTGCGGTAGTTCACCTCGATCTTGTGCGTGCGGGCGCGCGGCCAGTGTTCGGAGAAGTTCAGGATGTTCGAGACATCCGCGCCGCGCCAGGAGTAGATGGACTGGGCGTCATCGCCAACGACCATGAGATTGCCGTCCTTGCCGGTCAGCATCTCGATCATCCTGCATTGCAGGCTGTTGGTGTCCTGGTACTCGTCGACCAGAACGAACTCGAACTGGCGGCGGTAGCGCTCCAGCAGGTCTTCGTTCTCCTCCAGCAGCAGCACGGTCTGCGTCAGCAGGTCGTCGAAGTCCATGCAGTTCGTCTCGCGCTTCTTGTCCTGGTAGAGCTTTCGCACCTTGATGATGCCCTCCGCCACGCGGTCGAAGTAGGGATAGCGTGTGGCCAGGATCTCGTTCAGGTCGCAGAGCGTGTTGTCCGCGAGGGAGAAGATGTCCCCCAGCACCTCCGCCTTGGGGAAGCGGTAGCTGGTGGTGTCGATGCCGCTGGCACCGACGACAGTTTCCATGAGGTCTTTCTGGTCCTCGCGGTCCATGATGGAGAACCCTTTGCGGTAGCCGAGGCGTTCCGCGTTGTAACGGAGCAGGCGGTTGCTAATGCTGTGGAAGGTGCCGCCCCAGATGCGGCTGGCGTCCACGGTGACAATCTGCTGCACGCGCTCCTGCATCTCCCGCGCGGCCTTGTTGGTGAAGGTGAGGAGAAGGATCTGCTCCGGCGGAATGCCATTGTCCAGCAGCCAGGCCACGCGGTAGGTCAGCGTGCGGGTCTTGCCACTGCCCGCGCCTGCGATGACCAGCGCCTGTCCGGGCGGACTCGTCACCGCGGCATGCTGCTGCTCATTGAGCTCCGCCTTGTAGTCAATGCGGGTGCTGGGTTCGTGAGCTTGGTGCAGCGTGTATTCGCGGGGCATGAGGGCAAGTAGAAGGGGCCGGTCAAGAGGTCAAGGAATGGTCAAGTGTCGTGTGATGACCTTCGGCGGGAAATCGTCCTCGTTCTCGTCCTCGATCATGGCGTGTGTTTCCACGCCGAGGGTCCGGGTCTTCAGGAAGCATCGATGGCAGGCGGTTTGGTCCCGCCTCATGATAGTGACGCCACAGAATCGAGGACGAGTAGGATGGCTTCGCCACGCGGTTACAATGCGGGGTAAAGCCACGGCTTCCGATACTCCCTGCCCATCAGCTTGCCTGCCTCCGCATCCCCAATGATCTCCTCCTTCACCGGATCCCACTGGATGCTGCGGCCGGCCTTGTAGCTGAGCATGCCGAGCAGGGGCAGGCAGGAGGAGCGGTGGGCGGCCTCGATGCCGGCCACGGGGGCGCGCTTTTTCTCGATGGCGTCGATGAAGTCATTCCACAGCAGGGCGATGTTGTGGCCGTCGGGCTCCTGGAGCTTGTGGTCGCCGTGCTTCTCGCCCTCCTTGGCATTCGTGGGGTAGAAGGTCCAGCCGTCGCGCCAGCCGATGTGCAGCATGCCTTTCTCTCCGTGGAAGCAGGTGCCGATCTTGTGCTTCTCGTTGCTGCCCTCGGGCGTCTTGCGGTGCTCCCAGGTGGCGGTGAAGTTTTCAAACTCAAACGTGGCGAGCTGATGGTCGGGGGCGTCTGTGGTCTGCTCCTTGTCACTGAGCACGGGCGGACCAGCGACCTCCCGGCCGCCGGTGCAGGTGACTTTCTTGGGGCCTTTTTCGTCGCTCCACCAGAGGATCTGGTCCAGCCAGTGGACTCCCCAGTCGGCCATGGTGCCGTTGGCGTAGTCGAGGAAGTTTCGCCAGCCGCCGGGGGCGATCTTGGTGTTGAAGGGACGCATGGGCGCGGGGCCGCACCAGAGGTCCCAGTCCATGCCTTCCGGCACCTTGCTGTTCGGCTTCGGCTGCTCGGGGCCGCCTTTGCCCAGCACAAAGGCGCGCACCTTCTCCACCTTGCCCAGGGCACCGCTTTTCAGGAAATTCATGGCCTCCACATGATGCGGCCCAATGCGGCGATGCAGGCCCACCTGCACGACGACGCCCGCCTTCTGCGCGGCCTTCACCATGGCCTTGCTTTCATTGATGGTGTGGCCGGTCGGCTTTTCCACATACACATGCGCGCCCGCCTGACAGGCGGCGATGGATTGCAGCGCGTGCCAGTGGTCCGGCGTGCCGATGATGACGATTTCTGGCTTCTCCTTGTCCAGCAGTTCGCGGTAGTCTTTGTATAGCTTTGGCTCGTCGCCATTGAGGCCGTTCACCTCATCCGCCGCGTTGGACATCACGTCCTCGCTGGCATCACACAGCGCGCACACCTTCACCCGCCCATGGGCGATGGCTTCCTTCAAGATGTTCATGCCCCACCAGCCGGAGCCGATCAGCGCCGTGCGGTGCTTCTTCCCCGTGTCTGCGCCAAAGATATGAAACGAGGAGGCGGCAAATGCCGCGGTGGTGGCGGTGGAGAGAAACTGGCGGCGGGAGGTCATGGCGGTGAGCGAGAAAGGCAATGGAAGCACGCTGGTCGAGAAAACGCCATTGGCGATCCAGGCTTGCGCAAAATGGCAGTCATCCGGTTTGGGCCATGCAATTTGAGGCCCAGGGTTGCTGTAAACCTGTTGATCGTCTGGAAATGCCCCGGGAAGGCCAAGCACCTTGACGTCCACGCTCATCCCAGTATCTGCACGCATGGCAAAACGCCGCAAACTCAACCACAACCCCGACCACGGCAAAGGTCTCCTCAAGCGCCTTGCAGACAACAGCCCGACAGGGCCGGGTGAGCAGCCAACGCTGGTTCATTTGATGAATTTCGAGGTCACATGGGACGTCATGCCCGATCCGGAGGTTGACGCTTTGCCTGAAGCCACCCGGGATCGGATGGAGCAAATATTTGATCTGGTGCATCGGGACCCGAAAAGTGTGGTCCAGGAACTGAGGAGCATGGTGGCTCTTTATCCCGACGTGCCATGCCTCACAAACTGGCTCATCCATGTCCTGCGCGAGGGTTCTGTGGACGAATGCAGTGAGGGGCTGAAGCTCTGCACCGAGTTGTTTCGCAGGATGCCAGAGTATTTTTTCGCAAGGACCACTCTTGCAGACATGTTGCTGGATCTGGGAAAAGCGGAAGAGGCTGCCGAACTGCTCTTTGAGCAAAGCGGCGTGCTGTCCCGACTTTATCCAGGTCGCAAGATCTTCCATATATCCGAAATCCGGCATTGGTGCTACCTTTGCGCGCGGACCAAAATCTTCCTTGGCGAACCTGATGCGGCCAAAGGCTATCGCAACATTCTTGATCAACTTGAACCGGATTCGCCGCCCATACACCATCTGGACGAAATGTTGGAGGGAGAGGAGGCGATTATCACCCGCCTTCTTGCTGATTTCAAAAAGCTTTCTTGAGTGGATATGATCTGCTTTCCGGAGGGGGTATCTGCTCCTCCGTCGTCACAGCTCCACCACCTGCCCAAGACGCGCCACTTCCACGCTGCCGGTCTTGTGCCGCTCGCGCAGCGCCACCTGTAGCGCGGCGGAGCGTTCCGGCTCGCCATGCACCAGGAAGACGTGGCTTTTGGGGCCTTTGACGTTGTCGAACCAGCCGAGCAGTTCGTCGTGGTCGGCGTGACCGGAGAAGGAGTCGAGCATTTCGACATCGGCGTTCACCTTGAACTCATCGCCCAGGATGCTCACTCGTTTTTCGCCGTGGCGCAGTTTCCAGCCCAGGGTGTTCTCCGCGCAGTAGCCGACGAAGAGGACGATGTTTTTGTCATTCTCCAGGTTGTTGCGCAGGTGGTGCAGGATGCGGCCGGACTCGGCCATGCCGGAGGCGGAGATGATGATGGCGGCGCCCTTGATTTTGTTCAGCCCCTTGGACTCATCGACCGTGCGCACCAGCCGCAGGCCTTCGAAGCCGAAGGGGTCCTCCCGCATGAAGATGGCCTCCCGCACCTCCGGCTTCAGGTCGTCAATGTGCAGGCGGAAGATCTCCGTGGCCTTCACTGCCAGCGGGCTGTCCACATAGGTGGGGATGATCGGGAAGCGCTTCTCATGGTTCATCTGGTCCAGCGTGAAGAGAAGCTGCTGGGTGCGCTCCACGGCAAAGGCGGGGATGATGAGCTTGCCCTGCTGCTGCAGCACGCGGCGGATGATCTCGGCGAGATGCTGCGTGGCGTCCGTGGCCAGCTCATGGCCGCGCCCGCCGTAGGTGCTTTCCATGATGACATGGTCCACGTTCTCGCTCGGCTCGGGATTGAAGAGCAGGTCATTGAAGGGACGGCCGATGTCGCCGGAGAAAAGCAGGCGGGATTTTTTGCCCGTCTGCCGGTCATCGATGTCCAGGATCACCTGGGCCGAGCCCAGCACATGCCCGGCATCGATGAAGGTCATCTTAACGCCATCTGCAATGAGCATGGGCCGGTGATAGCTGACGGTGACGAACTGCCGCAGGCACTTCTCCGCATCCACCATGGTGTAGCTGGGCTCCAGCGGGGGCTGGCCGTCGCGCTGCTTGTGGCGGTTCAGCCAGGCGATGTCGCTCTCATGAATGTGGGCCGCGTCCGGCAGCATGATGCTGCACAGGTCCCGCGTGGCGGGGGTGGCGTAGATGTTGCCTGCGAAGCCGCGTTTGCACAGGTGCGGCAGGTTTCCGCTGTGGTCGATATGCGCGTGGGAGAGGACCACGACATCGACCTTTGCGGGGTCAAAGGGAAACTCCCGGTTCCGCTCAAAGGTGTCCTTGCGCCGCCCCTGATAAAGTCCGCAGTCCAGCAGGATGCGCTGGCCATTGACCTCGATGAGATGCTTTGATCCCGTGGTGGTGCCAGCGGCACCGTGGAAGGTGATTTTCATGGTTGGGTAAAGGTGTCCAGTTGCGCCGCAACTGGAGTCTCAGCGGGACCGGCCGCGGCGCAACCGGACAACTTTACTTCGTTTTGAACGCCTCCACCTCGCTGGTGAAAGCGAAGCTGTTGGGGAAATTGCCCGCGAGTTCCTTGTGATGGTCGAGGTAGGTCACTCGGATGTAGCGGGCCTCGGCTTCGGGGAAAGGATAGGCGGCGTTTTCGGCCTTGCCTAGGGTGTAGGCGTGCCTGCCCACCTCGCGGAAGGTTTTGCCATCGGTGCTGATGGAAACTGCGATGGTCTTGGTGGAGCCGATCTCCGGCACGGCCACGCGCACAAGGTTGATGGGCTGCGCCTTCTTCAAGTCCACGGTCACGTGCTTGGGGAACTGCTCGGTGTTGCTGGTGGCATAGCAGTTTGGCGGATGGGGGAGGGTGGAGCCATCGGTGAGGCCGGTGTCCCAGCCGTAGGTGTTTTTGTCGCTGCTTTCCCAGGTGCAGCCTTTGGCCAGATTTTCGCCCATGTCGGGATCGACGGGCCAGTGGGTGTGGAAGGCGCAGGCGGGCAGGCCGTCTTTGTCCATCAGGTTCGGAATGGCCAGCTTGCTCCAGCCAAAGCGGGCGCGGCGTGGCTTTGGCACGGCGGCGGCGGACAGCACGACGCTGTCGCCTTCGATCTTGGCCTCGGCCGGGTGGAAGATGCCGTCGCTGCCGCCGATCTCGAAATGCGTCAGCGCCTTCCCATCACGCGCGGCGAGGCCGCTGGCGGCGTGGTCGAATTTCACGCGGATGGTTCCACCTTCCACGGCATGGCTGGCATAGATCGGGCCGCTGGGGTCGATCTCATTGCGGCCGTAGGTTTTTGCCAGCGCCCACAGCGAGAGACGGCGTGCCACTTCCTTTTTATGTGCGGGGTGGATGTCCGCCACTTCGCCAATGTCCGTGATCACCGCCATGCCGGTGTGCGGAATCTTGAGGCACTCGAGCTGCGCCTGCCAGAACTGCGGCAGGATCTCCACATCTTCCGTGCCATACTGCCACGGGGCGATCTGCACAAAGTAGAACGGCAGCTCAGGATT
>CAZPSQ010000155.1:0-12871 GCA_964588755.1 uncultured Prosthecobacter sp.
CTCCTGCCCGCCTTCATTCAAAGACAAAGATAATCCCAAATGCCCCCGCAGCACACCCCAAGCCCCGAACCGAGAACCGCATTACCCTTTGCAGAAAACTCCTGCCCGCCTTCATTCAAAGACAAAGATAATCCCAAATGCCCCCGCAGCACACCCCAAGCCCCGAACCGAGAACCGCATTACCCTTTGCAGAAAACTCCTGCCCGCCTTCATTCAAAGACAAAGATAATCCCAAATGCCCCCGCAGCACAGACGTATTCGTGTGCCGGTGGCGTTTGCTCTGTACCATACACGCACGCCGACACGCCCAGCCGATCCGTTGTTTTCTCTCTCCCAACCCCAGCCATGACACGCGCCCTCCTCCTAGCCGCACTCCTGTCCTACCCGGCCGCACAGGCCGCCGCCGCCACCTGGCCCCAGGACACCAGCGACCTGAAACCCGACCCCAAGGCCCAGTTCGGCGTGCTGGAAAACGGCCTCCGCTACGTCATCCTGCCGCACGATGAGCCGCCCGGCCGCGCCAGCATCCGCCTCTACATGGACGTCGGCTCCCTGGCCGAGGCCGACGACCAGCAGGGCATGGCCCACTTCCTGGAGCACATGGCCTTCAATGGCTCCCGCCACTTCAAGGGCGGGGAGATGGTGGAATACTTCCAGCGCCTCGGCATGGGCTTTGGTGCGGACACCAACGCGCACACCTCCTTCAATGAGACCGTTTACATGCTGGAGCTGCCCAAGGTCGAGTCCAAGTTCATCACAGAAGGCATGCAGCTCTTCCGCGACTACCTCGACGGCATGCTGCTGGGGGAGGCCGAGATCGACAAGGAGCGCGGCATCATCCTGAGCGAAAAATTAAGCCGTGACTCCATCGACTACCGCACCCAGATCGCGGGCTACAAGTTTGCCCTGCCGGAGTCCATCCTCCCCAGCCGCCTCCCCATTGGCGAGGAGGCCACCATCAAGGCCATGAAGCGCGACCGCTTCCTCGACTTCTACAAAGGCTACTACAATCCCAAACGCGCCACCGTCGTCGTCGTGGGCGACCTCAAGGACCCCGCCATGGTGCGGGCGGAGATTGAAAAACACTTCGCCGATGCCAGGCCGCAGGGCAAGGAGCTGCCAGACCCGGACCTGGGCCGCATCACCTCCGGCTACGGCACCATCGCCAAGCTGCACACGGAAATGCAGGCCGAGGCACTGACCATCTCCGTCGAAGTCCCCCGTCCGGCCAGGAACAAGGCCGACACCGCCGCCAGCCGTCGTGAAAAAGTCATCCGCGACATCGCCGACATGATGATCAACCAGCGCCTCGCCAAGCTCTCCCGCGCGGAAGGCGCCCCCTTCATCAGCGCCGAAAGCTACAGCTACGAGTACCTCGAGTTCGTCTATGTCAACGGCATCATGGCCCAGTGCGACCCGAAGAACTGGAAGCCCACCCTCACCCTGCTGGAGACGGAGCTGCGCCGCGCCATTGAGCACGGCTTCACCGACGCCGAGTTTGAAGAGGCCAAGGCCACCCTGCTCAAGAGCGCCAAGCTCCGCGCCGATCAGGCCGACAGCCGCAAGTCGCGCGACCTCGCCAGCGGCCTCGTCTCCCTGCTTTCCTCCCGCAAAGTCTTCACCCACCCAGCCGCTGACCTCGCCCGCCTCACCGGCGAACTGGAAAAAATCACCAGGGAGGACAGCCACACCGCGCTGGTGGCCGACTGGAAGGGCGACGACGTGCAGCTCTTCCTCGGCGGCAATTTGAAGCTGGAAGGCGACGCGGAGAAAGAGATCATCGCCACCTTCAAGGACAGCGCCGCGAAGCCGGTGGCCGCACCGGAAAAGGAGGAGGCCGCCGCCTTTGCCTACACCAGCTTCGGCGCCGAGGGCAAGATCGCCAAACAGACCGTGGCCAAGGACCTCGAGATCACCCAGACCGTGTTTGAGAACAACGTGCGCCTCAACCACAAGCGCACCGAGTTTGAAAAAGGCACCCTGCGCGTGCTCGTCAACTTTGGCGGCGGCCGCCTCTCCGCGCCTGCCGGCAAGCAGGGCCTCATTCAGTTTGCTCAGAGCACCTTCCAGCTCGGCGGCTTGGAAAAGCACGGCGTCGATGACATCCGCCGCATCTTTGCCAGCAGGACCGTGGGCAGCGACTTCACCGTGGGGGATGAGGCCTTCCTTCTCAGCGGCCGCACCACGCCGGATGACCTCGACGCCCAGCTTCAACTGCTCACCGCCTATCTCGTCGCCCCGGGCTATCGCGACGAGGCGCAGCGCCAGTTTGAAAAGAACATCGACCCGCTCTACACCCAGCTCCAGCACACGCCCGAAGGCGTCATGAATGACAAGGTCGTGGCCTTCATCCACTCCGGCGACGAGCGCTGGGGCTTCCCCGCCATCGAGGAAATGCGGAAGCGCAACCTCGCCGAGCTCAAGGAGTGGCTCACCCCCGCGCTGAAAGAAGGCTTCCTGGAAGTCACCGTGCTGGGTGACATTGATGCTGACAAGGCCGTGGCCGCCGTGGCCCGCACGCTCGGCGCGCTGCCGAAGCGCGGTGACAAGCCCGCCTATGAAAAGGAACGTCAGGTGGCCTTCCCAAAACCAGAGGCCAGCAAAAAGTTCTCCTTCGACTCCGAGATTCCCAAGGCCATCGCCACCATCTACTGGCCCACCGCCGACATGAGCGACATCCAGCGCACCCGTCGCCTCACCGTCCTGGCCTCCATCCTGGACGACCGCCTCCGCATCAAGGTGCGGGAGGAGATGGGGGACACCTACAGCCCCGCCTGCTACCACGTCGCCAATGACACCTTCAAAGGCTACGGCTACGTCACCACAATGATCGAGTGCAAGCCGGAGCTGGCCGCGTCCCTCACCAAGCTCGTCATCGAGATCGGCGACAAGCTCTCCACTGGCGAGATCACCGACGATGAGTTCGACCGCGCCATCAAACCCACCTTGCAGCAGATCGAGCAGATGCGCCGTGACAACCGCTACTGGTCCATGAACGTGCTGCGCTGCTCCCAGGAGCACCCCGAGCGCCTCGACTGGGCACGCAGCTTCGTCAGCGACTTCGCAGGCATCAAGAAAGACGAGATCTCCGCCCTGGCGAAGGAATACCTCGGCGCCAAACGCGCCGTCAGCGCGGACATCGTCCCCAACGAAAAGAAGTGATCACAGCGTAGGGCAGGCTTCCAGCCTGCCTCTCTGGAAAACGCGCCCCCAGATGATGGCGGGCGCGTTTTTTAGCGCCCCGTGCCAGCCAGCCTGCCCTTCAGCGCTGCGACTTCTCCCGCCACATCCGCCGCCTGCAAAAACGCGGACACCACGACCACACGCCGCGCGCCTGCGGCCACAATCTCATCCAGCCGCCCCGCGTTCACCCCGCCGATGCAGAAAATGGGCGGCGTGGTGACGAGGCGGTGAACCTCCGCAATGTCCTCCAGGCCGATCGGCACATAGTCCGGCTTCGTGCCCGTGGCATACAGCGGGCCAAAGCCGATGTAGTCCGCCCCCTCCGTCTGCGCCGCCACGGCCTGCGCCAGACTGTGCGTGGACTTTCCCACAAACACGCGCGCGCCCACCGCCGCGCGCGCCCTGGCCACCGCCTCATCATCCTGCCCCACATGCACGCCCTCGCTGCCGACGGCGGCGGCGATGTCCAGGTGGTCGTTGATCACCAGCGGCACACCATGCCCGCGCGTGATCGGCAGCATCCGCAGCGCCAGGGTTTCAATCTCACCTTTCGCCAGTCTCTTGGCCCGCAGTTGCAGCACATCAACCCCGCCCAGGCAAAGCTGCTCCGTCATCCGCTCCACATGGGGGGCGGTCACATAGCCGAGGTCAACAATGCCATACAGGCGGGCGTCTTGGATGCGTTTCATCAGGGAAGGGGAGGTGTGGTGTCTTGATGGGGCGTGATGGGCGGTCGTGCAAGTGTCGGCGCCGCGCATCTGTCATCCCCCCTCCGCGCCCCCTTGGGCGCGCGCTGCTGGCGGTACTGCGCCGGGGTCTGGCCCATCGCCCGGCGGAAGCTGCGGGTGAGGTGCGCGTGGTCAAAAAAGCCAAGCCCGGCGGCCACCGCCGCCACCGTGTCCTCCGTCTCGGCCAGACGACGGCAGGCCGCCTCCACCCGCACACGCAGCAGGTACTGCCGCGCGGACGTTCCAAAGACGCGGCGGAAGCTGCGGTCAAACTGGCTCTGCGAAAGGCCGCACATCCGCGCCATCGCGGCGCTGCTCAGCGTGGTGTCCGGCTCCTGGTGCATGTGCTCGATGACCTTCGCCAGCCGCGCCTCGCCCGACCCCCGGCTCCGCACCTGGTCAAGCTGGCGCGAAAAACCGGCAATCCCGATGATGTTCCCCGCCGCATCACGCAGCGGCATCTTGCTCGTCATCACCAGCCGGGGGGAGCCCTCCGCCTCCGGCGCGCTCTCCACACGGTTCACGATCGCCTGGCCGGTGCTCATGACCGTCTCGTCATCCTCCTGGTATTCGATCGCTCGGCTGCGCGGGAAGAAATCCAGGTCCGTCTTGCCCATGGCATCCTTCTCATGCTTCACGCCGCAGTAGTCGCAGCCTCGGCGGTTCAGCGCCATGAACCGCCCCTGGCGGTCCTTCATGAAAAAAGAAATGTCCGGCAGCAGGTCGTAAAGCCGCGCCAGCTCCTCCCCCCGCACAAGTTGCAGAAAGGCCTGGGGTGAAATATCCGCCATAATGCGTGGATTATACACAAGGATGCCACGCAGATGCAAGAAGGTCACGAGGGAGAAGACGTTAAATGTCCCCACCCCCTCCTGCCCCGCTCCGGCAATATTCCAACATGGCAGGCTGTAGTACTTTCCAAATCCATCCGCCTTATGCGAATTGACCGCCCCCTGCTCCTCGCGCTTTTCGCCGTCTCCACGGCCCAGGGCGCGCA
This sequence comes from uncultured Prosthecobacter sp., assembly GCA_964588755.1. Lineage (GTDB taxonomy): Bacteria > Verrucomicrobiota > Verrucomicrobiia > Verrucomicrobiales > Verrucomicrobiaceae > Prosthecobacter. The sequence continues at coordinate 4,909 of CAZPSQ010000155.1, forward strand.
GCCGATCGGCTTCAACAGCGACATCCGCCCCATCCTGGCGGACGCCTGCTTCCACTGCCACGGCCCCGACCCGGGAACCCGCAAGGCAGGCCTCCGCCTCGACACCGAGGCCGGCTTTTTCACCCCCGCCAAGGAAGGCGAGTCTCCCACCATCGTGAAGGGCAGGCCGGAGTCCAGCCCCCTCTACCAGCGCCTCATTTCCACCGACGAGGATGAGGTGATGCCCCCGGCGGAATCGCACAAGTCCCTGAAACCAGAGCAGATCGCCATGGTGAAGCAGTGGATCAGCGAGGGCGCGCCCTGGCAGCCCCATTGGTCCCTCATTCCCCCGCACAAGGCCGCGCTGCCTGAGGTGAGGGACAGCGCATGGGTGAGGACCCCGGTGGACCGCTTCATTCTTTCCAAGCTGGACACCCTGGGCCTGAAACCCGCCGCGCAGGCGGACGACCGCGCGCTGATCCGCCGCGTGTCCCTGGACCTCACCGGTCTCCCCCCCACGCCGGAACTGGTGGCGCGCTATCTGCCGCTGGACGAGACGAAGTATTCCGCGCTGGTGGATGAGCTGCTGAAATCCCCCGCCTATGGCGAGCACCGCGCCCGCTACTGGCTGGACGCCGCCCGCTATGCGGACACGCACGGCCTGCACTTTGACAAACCCCGCGAGATGTGGCCCTACCGCGACTGGGTGGTACGTTCCTTCAATGCCAACCAGCCTTTTGACCGCTTCACCGTGGAGCAGATCGCAGGCGACCTCCTGCCGAATCCCACCGAGGATCAGCGGATCGCCACCGGCTTTCAGCGCTGCAACATCACCACCAATGAAGGCGGCACGATTGACGAGGAAAACCTGGCCAACTACGCCGCCGACCGTGTTCAGACCATGGGCTGGGTGTACTTCGGCCTGACGACGAACTGCTCACAGTGCCACGACCACAAGTTCGACCCCATCACGCAGAAGGATTACTACTCCATGGCGGCCTTCTTCCGCAACACCACGCAGAAGCCGAAGGACGGCAATGTGAAGGACGGCCTCGGCCCCATCCTGGTGCTGCCGGATGCGAAGGACCGCCCGCGCTGGAGCGCGCTGCCAGCGGAGATCGCTGCGGCGAAGGTGAAGATGCAGGAGAACCGCAAGGTGGCCGCGCCGGAGTTCGACACCTGGCTGACCAGTGCCAAACCGGAGGATCTGGACAAGGACGTGCCCAGCCAGGGCATGGTGGCGCACGTGCCGCTGAATGAGGGCGTGGGCAGCGAGGTCACGGGCACCTGCGGCTCTGCCAAGCACTTCAAGGCGCTGGGCGAGGTGACCTGGAAGCCGGATGGAAAGATCGGCCCTGCGCCGGTGATGAAGACCAACGGCACCTTCGAGATCGGCGACGTGGGGAACTTTGAAAAAAACCAGGCCTTCAGCTACGGCGCCTGGGTGCGTGCGGGCAAGGCGGGCATGACCGGCGGCATCCTGGCCCGCATGGATGAAAAGGGCGGCTATCGCGGCTGGGACCTGTATCAAAATGACCGTACTTTCTCCGTGCACATCGTCAGCAACTGGCCGGACGACGCGCTGAAGGTGAGCACGCGCAGGCCGAGCATCCGCCCCGGCGTGTGGCAGCATGTTTTCGTGACCTATGATGGCAGCGGCAAGGCGGGCGGCGTGAAGATCTACATCGACGGTGTGGACACGGAGCTGAAGGTGGACAACAACGCGCTGAAGGGCAGCATCAAAACCGCCACGCCCACACGCATCGGCCAGCGCAGTCATGTGCAGGTGTTTCATGAAGGCAGTGTGCAGGATGTGCGCATCTATGACCGCAAGCTCTCCCTGGCGGAGATCATGACGATCTCCAAGGTGGGGCCGCTGCGGGTGATGCTGGCCGCCAGCAAGCGCGGACCGAAGCAGAAGGAGGCGCTGTTTGAGCACTTCCTCGTCACCCGCCATGAGGGCTACAAGACCGCCAACACCCTGAACTCGAAGCTGGAGACAGAGCAGACGGTCATCAAGACCCGCAGCCCCATGACGCATGTGCAGGAGGAGAAGATGGACACGCAGCCGATGGCGAACATCCTGATGCGCGGCCAATATGACAAGGTGGGTGACGAGGTCGCTGCCGCCGTGCCGGTGGCGTTGGGGGCCCTGCCCGCCGACGCGCCGAAGAACCGCCTGGGACTGGCGCAGTGGCTGGTGAGCGACAACAACACGCTGACCGCCCGTGTGACAGTGAACCGCATGTGGCAGGAGCTTTTCGGCAGCGGCTTGGTGAAGACGAGCGAGGACTTCGGCATCATGGGCACCGCGCCGAGCAATCCCGCGCTGCTGGACTGGCTGGCGGTGGAGTTCAAAAACACCGGGTGGGATGTGAAGCGCTTTTACAAGATGCTGGTGACTTCCGCCACCTATCGGCAGGCGGCGCTCAACACGCCGGAGAAGATCGAGAAGGATCGCGAAAACATGTACCTCTCCCGCGGCCCGCGCTTCCGCATGGACGCCGAGATGATCCGCGACTACGCGCTGGCCGCCAGCGGCACGCTCTCCCCCCGCATGGGAGGACCGGGCACCATGCCCTACCATCCCGAAAACGTGTGGGAAGTGGTCGGCATGGGCACCGAGAAGTATGTGCAGGACAAGGGCGAAAATCTCTACCGCCGTACGCTATACGACTTCTGGAAGCGCATGGCCCCGCCCGCAAACATGGACATCTTCAATGCGCCCAGCCGCGAGATGAGCTGCGTCCGTCGCGACCGCACCAACACCCCCCTCCAGGCCCTGGTGGCCATGAACGATCCGCAGTTCATCGAGGCCGCGCGAAACCTCGCACAGAAGGCGCTCAACGCGAATGCCGATGATGCCAAGCGGCTGGACTACATCGCCCAGCACCTGCTCAGCCGCCCGCTGCGTGCGAATGAGACGCCGATCGTGCAGGCGAGTCTTGCCGATCTGCGGACGCACTACACAGGCAATGCTGCCGATGCGGAAGCGCTTCTCAAGGTGGGTGAGTCCGTGGCCGATGCGAAGCTTGCCAAACCTGAGTTCGCGGCGTGGACCATGGTTTGCAATCAACTCATGAATTTGGACGAGGTACTGAACAAGTGAGCATGCCGCCCAACTTGAAACCTTAAATTTTTAACTCCGAAACGCTTATGTCACTCCTTCACGAATGGGACACCTACCAGACCCGCCGCCAGCTTTTTGCGCGCGGGAAGAATGTGCTTGGCGGGGCGGCGCTGGCGTCGTTGCTGGGCGAGTCGATGCTGAAGGGCGCGCCGGGCGGCGGTGGCGCGGTGGGCACGCATTTTGCGCCGAAGGCGAAGCGGGTGATTTATCTGCACATGGTCGGCGGACCGGCGCAGATGGATCTGTTCGACTACAAGCCGCAGATGCAGGCCTACTATGACAAGGACCTGCCGCCGAGCATTCGCAACGGGCAGCGCCTGACGACGATGACCAGCGGTCAGGCGCGTTTCCCCATCGCGCCGTCGAAGTTCAACTTTGCGCAGCGCGGGCAGTGCGGCATGTGGATGAACTCCGACCTGCTGCCACATCTGGCGAAGAATGCGGACGACATCTGCTGGATGCGCTCCTTGCACACGGAGGCGATCAATCACGAGCCTGCCATTTGCGCGATGCAGACGGGAAACCAGATCACCGGGCGTCCGTGCCTGGGCTCGTGGGCGTCGTATGGTCTTGGCGCGATCAATTCCAACCTGCCGACGTTTGTGGTGCTGATCGCAACGCCGACGAACCGCGAGCAGGAGCAGGCCATCTCCTCCCGCCTGTGGTCCAGCGGCTACCTGCCGGGCGAACACGCGGGCGTGAGCTTCCGCAGCAAGGGGGATCCGATTCTCTTCATCAACAACCCGCCGGGGGTTTCCAGCAGTGTGCGCAAGCGCACCATTGAAGGATTGAATGCTCTCAACGAAATCAACTACCAGCAGGTGGGTGATCCCGAAACGCACACGCGCATCCAGCAGTATGAGATGGCCTTCCGCATGCAGGCCAGCGTGCCGGAGCTGACGGACATCAGCAAGGAGCCGGAGCACATCTTCAAGATGTATGGCGATGAGGCGAAGAAGCCGGGCACCTTTGCCAACAGCGTGCTGATGGCCCGCCGCATGGCGGAGCGCGGGGTGCGCTTCACGCAGATTTATCTGAACAACTGGGACCACCACAGCAATGTGGGCGGCCGCCTGCCGAGCCAGTGCAAGGACATCGACCAGCCGTGCCATGCGCTGATCGAGGACCTGAAGCAGCGCGGGATGTTTGAGGACACGCTCATCATCTGGGGCGGTGAGTTTGGCCGCACGATTTACTCGCAGGGCGGTCTGTCGAAGGAAAACTATGGCCGCGACCACCACCCGCGCTGCTTCACCATGTGGATGGCCGGTGGCGGCGCGAAAGGCGGCGCGATCTACGGCGAGACGGATGACTTCAGCTACAACATCGTGAAGGACCCGCTGCACATCAGCGACTTCCACGCGACGGTGCTGCATCTGCTGGGGTACAACCATGAGCGCTTCACGTACAAGTTCCAGGGGCTGGACCAGAAGCTGACGGGCGTGGAGCAGCGGAAGGTGATCCAGGCGCTGGTGGCGTAGAGAAGGCGGCGTGGCAGGGCGGCCTTGCCCGCCCACCTGTTTACCACGCGATGCACCAGAGCACCTTCAGGTACCGCCCCTCCGGGCAGTTCGACATGACCGGATGGTCCGCGCCAGCGCCGGTGCGGTCGATGATCTGCAGGCGGCGCTTGTTGCGGTGCGCGGCGCGCATCACGATGTCCTCAAACTCCGCCACATCCAGCAGGCCGGAGCAGGAGCAGGTGACGAAGAGGCCGCCGCGCCGTGTGAGGTTCAGCGCCACGGCGTTCATGTCGTAGTACTTGTTCCGGCCGAGCTGGCCTTCCTCCGCGTCGCGGGAGAAGATGAGCTTGGGCGGGTCCAGCACCACGGCGTCCCACAGCGCGCCGTTCTGATGCATCTGGCGGCTCCAGGTGAAGGTGTCGCCATGCACCCAGTCCAGGCGCACCTGGTTGAGGTCGGCGTTCTTTTTGGCCTGGGCGATGGCTTTTTCATCCAGGTCCACGCCGGTGACGTCTTCGCACTTGCCGAGAACTTTGGCGCTGAGGGCAAAGCCGCCGGTGTAGCTGCACAGGTCCAGCACGCGGCCGCCGTGGCCCTGGGCCAGCCTGGCAAAGCGGACGCGGTTGTCGCGCTGGTCGCAGAAGAAGCCGGTCTTGTGCCCGTCCTCAAAGTTCACCTGATAGCGCACGTTGTTTTCGCGGATGCGCACGCTGCGCGGGGCAGGGACGTCGGCCTCGGGGATGTCGGCACGGCGGATGGCCTCGATGCGGGCGATGTCCGGGTCCACCTCGATGACATGGAGGTTGGTGCCCAGGGCTGCGTGCATCTTTGGCAGCCAGCGGCGCAGGCGGCGCCAGATGCCCAGCGTGGTGACTTCGATGGAAAGCACATCCGCATAGCGGTCCACGACCAGGCCGCTGAGGCCGTCGCCGTCGGAGTGCACGGCGCGCCATGCCTCGGTGCTGTCATTGAGGCGGAGGGTTTTCAGGCGCAGGTCCAGCGCGGCATCCAGCCGGGCGTCCAGCGTGTCCTCGGAGAGGACGTTTTCCCCATGCTGCAGCACGCGCAGGGGCACATGCGCCTTGGGATTGAAAAAGCCGCTGCCAAAGAGCTGCCCCTCCTTGTCATACACATGCACCAGATCCCCCGCGCCTGCGTCTGGCGAGACGGCGCGGATCATGTTGGGGTACACCGCCGGGTGGAAGGAGAAGTACTTCATTTGCGCCCACGGGCGCAGCCACCCCTCGCTGCCGGGAGGCGGCGCGCTGCTGGCGGGGGAGGAGTCGCGGCGGGGGTAACGCGGAGGAGGGGGCATGAAGGGAGTTGACGGTGGTTGACGATTGCTGAAGGCCCGCCGAGCGGACGTTGACAGTTGTTTGCCATGGTTTGCAGTTGTTTGCGGTGGTTTGCAATGGTCGCCACGGCAGAAGTTTACGGCGGTTGACAGTTGCTGAAGGCTCGCTGCGCCCGCGTTTACGATGGTTTGGGAACTCTTCGAACAACTGTAAACAACCGTCAACTATCGTAAACTCCCCCTCTCAGCTCTTCAAATTGCTGGAAATGCCAGCGCCCGCCGCTTAACTCCCCCCGCCATGGCCACCGAAAAGCCCGTAACGCTCAAAGACCTCACCATTTTAGGCAAAGAAAACCTGCCTTCTGGTGGCGGGTTCATGATTTTGCCCAGCAAGCTCGACTATTTCGACCTGCTGCGCCTGGAGCTGCTGCTGGAAGGGCGGGAGATCATCTATCTGGTGGGGCTCAAATCGGCGCTGCATCCGCTGCTGAAGGTGCACCTGGAGAAGGACAGCGTGCATGCCATGGCCATTTCCCTGGGGGAGACCCCGCCCGAGGCCTACCGCGCCGAGGCAGAAAAGGCCGCCAAGGGCGCCGTCATCATTTATCTGCCTGCCGAGGCCGCCACCCTCAGCTCACCTGTGACCACAGTGCCGGGGGCCAAGCTGGAGTTCCTGTTGAAGGCCGGCATTCCAGTGCTGCCGCTGCATGTCCACCACCGCCAGGACACCGCCACGCCGATCGAGCGGCGTTACAGCGATGCGGAGGCGATCTTCAATTTTGGCAAGCTGCTGCAAGGGCCGGCGGTGAACCTGGCCAGCTACCAGGAGGCCCTGATGGGGCTGTCCGAGCAGAGCATCAGCGAGGCCTGCCCGCTGCTGAAGATGACCCTCGGCTACGCGCTGATCCAGGGGTTTAAAAAACACGGCAGCCGCAACAGCGTCGTGGATGGCAAGGACGAAAAAGTCTTCCGCTTTGACAAGGTCTTCGCCATCGCCCTGGCGCTGTCCCAGGTGATCCGGAAGGAGACCAAGAAGAAACGTGTGGGGATCATCCTGCCGCCCGGTATCGGCGGCCTGTTGTGCAATGTGGCTGTTGTCCTGGCCGGGAAGATTCCGGTGAACCTGAACTTCACCGCCGGGCGTGGCGCGGTGGAAAGCGCCATCCGGCAGGGGGACATGGACCGCTTTCTCACGGCGGACATTTTTGTGCGCAAGATGCAGACCTTCCCCTGGCCGCCGATGAAGCAGCTCATCCTCATTGAACGCCTGCTGCCGAAGATGAAGGTCTCCATCGCCAAGTGGCTTGTGCTTGGCAAGATTCTGCCTGCTGTCGCGATTGCGGCGCTGCTGGGCATTTCCCGGAAGGCTGGCAACAATGGCCATGACGAGGCGCTGCTGCTGTTCACCAGCGGCAGCTCAGGCGAGCCAAAGGGCGTTGTGCTCTCCCACCGGAACCTGATGTCCAATGTCATGCAGTTTGGCAGCCGCCTGAACATGACGGGGAATGACAGCATCCTCGGCTGCCTGCCGCTCTTCCACAGCTTTGGCTGCACCGTGACGCTGTGGTTCCCGATCATCTTCGGTCTGCATCTGGTCACTTATCCAACGCCGCTGGAGGTGAAGAAGCTGGCCGAGCTGATCGAGAAATACCGCGTCAGCCTCATGATCGCCACGCCCACCTTCCTGCGCGGCTACCTGCGTGGAGTGAACCGCGAGGCGCTGACCTCCATCAAGCTCTGCGTCACCGGCGCGGAGAAGCTGCCGCGCACCGTGGCGGAGGCCTTCGAGGCCCGCTTTGGCAAGCGTGTGCTGGAGGGCTATGGCCTGACGGAGACCTCCCCAGTGTCCAATGTGAACCTGCCGGACCCGGAACCCGTGGGTTCGGAGGACAACGGCTATGTGTGGCTGCCCTGCCACCGGCCCGGCTCCGTGGGCCAGGTCATGCCCGGCATGGCCCTGCGCATCACCGAGCCGGAGAGTGACAAGCCGCAGTCCCTGCATCAAAGCGGCATGATCTGGTTCAAAGGACCGAACGTTTTTGAAGGCTACCACAACGACCCCAAGCGTACGGCCGCAGTCCTGAAGGACGGCTGGTT
>CAZPSQ010000156.1:0-12836 GCA_964588755.1 uncultured Prosthecobacter sp.
CATACATGCGGCCCTGCGCGTCCCAGGTGCACTCAACGGGATCGAGAACAAGTGGCTCGGCGGCCACAAGCTGGGCCTCGTAAGGCCCGTCAAGTGTGATCTGCTTCAGCGACTCCTCGGGGGACATCGGCTGGGACTGGCCGTCGCGCACGGTGACATCGCTGCCGCCGCTGGCCTGGATGGCGCTCCACTTTTCCTTGAAGTCGCCCAGGGGGTAGATCTCATAGCGGCGCACGATCATCTCCGCGCCTTCAGTCTGCAGCAGGATCTTGCCTTCCGCAGGCTTGCAGTCAAAGGCCTCGTTCACCAACGCGCCGTTGACGAAGTATTGCAGCGTGTCGCCCTTGGCGATAACCTCCAGGCGGTTCCACTCGCCAGCGGGGGACTCGACGTCGTTCTTGCCGCGGAAGCCGATCTTGTCCACCCAGTCCTCGTCGCGGCCTTTCCAGTTGATGCGGCCCTTGGTCACGGTCTGGCGCGGCTCGCCCTTCTTCCAGATTTTTTCCTTGTCGCGATCCAGGGTGAACTCGGCGCTGAGGCTGGTGGTCAGCTCGGTGCCATCAGCCAGCTTCGGGGAGAGCACAAGGATGTCGCCCACGCCGCCCTCGATGATCTGGGCCTCGATGCTGGCCATCCAGGTGTCGCCGTAGGCGCCGTGCGGGCCGTGGGCGTGCAGGAGGACGCCGTTGTCCTTGGTGGCCTTCTCACGCTTGCCCCAGGTCTTGGTGCCCCACTTGAACTCCAGCACCAGGTGGTAGTCCTTGAAGTTTTCCTTGGTGGCCACGTAGCCATAGCCACGTCCGCTGACATTGAAGGTGCCGTCCTTGGCAAAGGTCCAGATGTCCTTGGGATCATCGTGGAAGTCGGCCTTGGGGTTCACATGGTAGTCCACATTGCCAGACTTGATGACCTCAAGGAGGTCGATCTTTTTGGTGACCGGCTCAATGGCGAGCAGGGAGGATGCGACTGAGAGGAGGGATAGGAGTGGTATTAGACGCATGAGGAAGATACGGAATGAGTGAGCCAGGGATTACGCGGGATGACAGGGATTAACCAAACGCAATTGAGGCCAAACTTGATGCTTTTGTGATGGGGGGGGCTGAACGCGGGCCAGAAAGGGGGCTGACGGCGCGCCGACCTGCGAGGACGCAGCACTTGCGCCGCAAGCACAGGTGACATCCTGCCGCCACGCCCCAGACAGGATGCTTGCGATATCCTGGAAGCAGTTTGCAAGCCCTTCCGAGCTCCTGCCTGCTGCGGCCCCGGAGACCCGCCCCCGTCACATCCTCCGCCTGCGCATCATCATCGCGACCAGGGCCAGGCCCAGCAGCAGCATGCGGGAAGGTTCCGGCACGTACACGACGGAGATGGAGCCGTTCAGCATGAAGTTGCTGATGTCCCAGGCAAAGCCGCTGCCGGAGATGTCCGGCAGGTTCAGTCCTGCCGCCTCGTCGCCGTTGCCCAGGAGGGTGCCTGCGTGTCCAAAGTGGCTGGCAAAGGTGGGCTCTGAGGCGAGGCCGGACCAGTCCAGCAGGTCAAAGGTGGCGAGCTCCGTCGGCACAAACCCTGTCGCCGTCACCGTTAGGCTGCTGTTGAAGCTCAAGGTGTTGCCGCCGGTGCCGGTGAAGACCAGCAGATCGGACACGCCGCCAGGGTTCAGGCCCAGCACGATGTGGCTGCCAGCCTGAAGATCAAAGGTGCCGGAGCCAGCCGCCGGTTGGAAGGTCAGTGTGCCGTAGTTCCCGTGCAGGGTGCCATCCCCGGCATGAATGGTGGAGCCACTGGCGGCGGTGAAGCTGCTGCCCTGGACAATGCCCGTGCCGAGGAGCGTGGTGCCGGAGGCCAGGGTGACCGCGCCTGTGCCGGTGTTTCCCATGCCGAGGAGGCCCACCTGGAGGGAGCCTCCTTCCACCTGGGTGGTCCCGCTGTAGGTGTTGTTTCCGCCCAGGGTGAAGGCTCCGCCGCCGGTCTTGAGGAGGCCCACCGTGCCTGAGCCGTTCTGAATGACGCCCAGATGCTGCCCGGTGGCATCCGCCGCGCCGACGGTGAGCTGGACGTGGGAGGCGGCATCATTCGTGATGATGCTGCCCGGGGTACCGATCACGGTGCCCAGGGTGGTGTGGTGGCCGTTCAGGTCCAGCGTGCCCTGCGTGTTGAGAACCACAGTCGCCGTGGTGGCGATCTGGTCATCCCCCTCCAGCCGCACCCTGGCGCTGCCATTGGCGGCCCCCACGGTTCCGATGGCAAGCCTGACCGGCACTGCGGTGGCGGCACCGGTCTTGGCCAGCACAAGGGTGCCGCTGTTTACGGCCAGCCCACCTGCACCACCGAAGGTGTTGCTGGTGGAGCCGCCGAGAGTCAGCGTACCGTTGCCCGCCTTCACCACGGAGAGGCTGTCTCCGGTGAAGTGGCCGTCAAAGGTGGAGTCCACCGTGGTGGGGGAAAGAATGTTGCCAATGGTCAGCACAGCATTGCCTGCGGCGCTGACGGCCCCGCTGCCATGGAGCGCCTGGACCGTCTGCGAGGTGCCGAGCGCCAAAGTATTGCCGCTGCCCACAGTGACCTGGGAGAAGGCGCCGATGGCGGTGGCGTGGTTCACATTCAGCGTCAGGGGGCTGCCGGCGCTGGCCAGATTGATCAGCGTGCCGTTGATCAGGCTGGTGGCCGCCGTGGCCAGGGTGACGGTGCTGGCCCCGGCACCGCTGTTTTGAAACGTGATTGTGCGCGGGGCGATGGCCTGGTCGCTCAACGCGCCCAGTGTCAGCAAGGCGTTGGCGGTGGAACTGCCCTGCACATCAAAGACGGGATCTCCCGGCGCCAGTGAGGGACCGCCGATGGTCACGGAGGCCAGGGTGAGGCCCGCCGTGCCGCCGCTGACATTGTCACCCGCCTTCACCGTCAACGTGCTGCCGCCGATGATGACCGCGCCCATCGTCAGCGTGTTGCCCGTCCCGGCGGTGGCCCGGTCCACAATGACGGTGGAACTGGCCAGGACATTGACCGCGCCGCCCACCGTGCCGGAGGTGTTGAAGCCCAGGCTCAGCGTGCCGCCGTTCATAGCCATGGTGCCGGTGCCCACCGGGGCGATGGCGGTGAGCGCCTGGATGCGGAGTGTGCCTTCGTCGATCTGATTGGTGCCGGTGCGCGCGCTGGTGGCAGTGCTGATGACGGTCAGCGTGCCGGCGCCAAATTTGGTCAGCAGCACGTTGCCGGTGATGCCGCCGGTGTTGCTGATGGTGATGTCTCCCGCTCCGCCGATCTTGGCGGCACCAGCCAGCACGGCGGTGCCAGTGATGATGCCCGGCGTGGTGAGGCTGCTGTTGATGAGGGCGCCGCCACCCGCGTGTCCGGTGCCGTTCATGGAGCTGAAATTGCGGTTCGTGGTCTGGCCGTTGAGATCCACGGTGCCACCGGCGCTGATGGTGACACCGCTGGTGGTGCCGAGGGCGGTGCTGTTGCCAAGCTTCAGGATGCCCGCGCTTACCGTGGTGACCCCTGTGTAGGTGGAGGTGGTGGGGGCCAGCGTCAGCGTGCCGAGACCGTTCTTCGTCAGCGCCAGGGTGCCGGTCCCATTCGTGAGGCTGCCGGTGAAGGTGGTGTCAAAGACGGCGCTGTTCGCATTGCCCACGGTCAGCGTGAAGGTGCCGCCAGCGCTCACGGTGCCGCTGCCGGTGAGGGAGGCGATGGTCGTCGCCGCGCCCACATTGAGAATGCTTCCGCCGCCCAGGCTGACCTGCGCCAGCGTTCCCAGGGCGGTGGCCTGGTTCAGGTTCAGCGTCACGCGGCCGGTGAGGTTCACCTGCGTGCCTTCGGTCAGGCTGGCCATGGCGTTGCCCAGGATGACAATGCTGTTCGTGGTGGAGGATCCGCTGTTGGTGAAGCTGATCGTGCGAGCCACGCCCAGGTCGGTCAGCGCGCCGAGGGTCAGCGTGGTGGTGCCATTGGTGGCGGTGGTGGGGCTCTGGATGTCAAAGGTGGCATCCCCGAGCAGCGTGGTGGCACCGAAGGTCACGCCCGCGTTGGTGGCGGTGGTGGTGACATTGCCGCCAGCGGCAATGGTCAGCGTGTGGTTGCCAATGATGAGCGTGCCCAACGTGTGAGTGAGGGCCCCGCCTGCGGTGAACACATCCGAGATGATGCGGGAGCTGGCAGTGACGGCCGTGGGATAGGCCACCACGGAGGCTGTGGTGCCGAGGCTCAGCGTGCCGCCATTCAGAATCACCTGCGCGGTGGCCGCGCCAAGGCCGGTGGTGGAGTTGCTGATGCGCAGCACGCCTTCGTCGATGCGAGTGTTTCCGGTACGCGTGCTGGGCACGGCGGTGGCGCCATTCGTGCCAACGGTCAGCGTGCCGGCGCCGGTCTTCACCAGCAGGTTGTTCCCCGTCAGCGCGCCGATGGTGGTGATGCTTCCGGCGCCACCGATGCTGGCCCCGATGCCGCCGCTGCCATGGCCGGTGTCTATGGTCAAGGCACCGACCGTGGCGGGTGTGGCGCTGCTGTTGACCAAGGCTCCCGTGCCGTCGATGCCGGTGCCATTCAGTGCCACCGCATTGCCAATGGACTGGCCGTTGAGGTCCAGCACGGCGCTGCTGCGCACGGTCGTGGTGGAGGCGCTGAGCGCGGTGGCATGGCCCAGAATTACGGTGCCTTCATTGATGTTTGTGGCACCAGTGTAGGCATTGGCCACGGAGAGCAGCAAGGCACCCGCGCCGGTCTTCGTCAGCCCGCCGGTGGTGGTGCTGGTGATGGGGACCTGGATGTTCAGGCTGTCCGCAGCGGCGTCCGTGCGCACCACCAGGTCCCCGCTGCCACCTGTGGTGATGCCGGTGGCGCTGCCTTGGTTGGCTATAACGGCCGCCGATCCGCCTGCCACCAGCAGGCCGCCTGCGGTGCTGGCACCGTTGTTGAGGGTGAGCAGGATGCCATTGTTGATGGTAAGCGTGGAGTTGCCGCTGAACTTCACCCCCGCGTTCACGGTGACGGAGGTGGTCTGAGGGAAGGAGCCGGTGATGAGGTAGGGCTGCAGATTTCCCGCCGCCATGCTGCTGCTGGCGGAAGTGGCAGATGCCGCGCCGATGACTCCGGCTGTGGAGGCCGCGAAGTCCGTGCCATTGAAGAACATCCGCGCATTCACGATGCCGTTCACGTTGGTGCTTCCAGTGATGGTGACGGCGGTGTCCGCTCCAGAGATGATGTTCAGCGCGGAGCCGCTGACCGGTGCGACCATGGAGGCAAAGATCACGGTGTTTGTGCCGCTGGCGGGGGCGTCCACCCGTAGTGTGCCCGCGCCTGCGGTGAGGGTCAGCGCCCCCAGCGCCTGCGTGCCGCCCGCCGTGCTGCCGCCAAACGCAAACATGCCTGTGCCGGTGAAGGTGAGCCCCGGCGCGCTGCTGTAGCTGCCGCTGATGCCGTCTCCCAGCCTCAAGGTGCCCGCGTTGATGGTGATGGCCCCTGTGCTGGTGTTTGCCCCAGTGAGGGTCCACATGCCTGCGCCGTTTTTCACCAACGCGCCCGTGGTGTTTCCCAGAATGCTGGCGAGGCTGCCATCCCCGGAACCTGCAAGGGTGAGCGCAAAACCCGCGCCGGTGATGGTGCCGGTGTGGGTGAGGTTCAGCGTGCCGCTGTCCGAGGAGATGGTGGCCGCCGCGCCGAGGGTGATGAGGCCCGCGAAGTTGTTGGTGCCGCTGACGTTCACAAACGCGCCGGTCTGGTGGTTGATGCCACTGAGGCCTGCAAAGCCAGCGCCATTCAGCGTGAGAGGCTCCGCCGCTGTGGTGAGGCCGCCCTGGATCTGCAGCGTGGCCCCGCTGGCCACCAGGGTGTTGCCTTCCGTGGTGCCCAGCGCGTTGGCATGACGCATGCTGAGAATGCCGCCGCTCACGTTGGTGTGGGAGCTGTGGCTGTTGTCCCCGCTCAGGATGAAGGTGCCGTTGCCGGTCTTGTTAAAGGAGCCTGCGTTCGTTCCAGCCTGGGTCACAGAGCCAGCGAAGGTGATCTGGTCCGTCACCCCCGCCACGGACACGGTGCGCTGGGCATTGCCGCTATTCGCCGTGGTGATCTGTAGCGTGCTGTTGATGGCATTGATACCAGCGAAGCCGATGGTGCCTCCGGTGCGGTTGATGACCAGTGTGCCCGGACCGTTCACCGTGGCGCCGACCCAGGACGTCAGCGTGGTGACCGTCAGCATGTGCCCGTTGAGATCCAGCGTGCCGCCCGCATTGATGGTCAGGTAGCCGGTGTCATTGGAGGAGGTGATGATCATCTGGTTGTCCCCCTCCAGCCGCACGGTGGCATTTCCCTGCGTGCTGGCCGCAGCCGCGCCGATGGTCAGGGAGGTTCCGCTGGCCACCTGGCCGATGGCCGTGGCACCGCCGGTCTTTGCCAGCACCAGAGTGCCGCCGTTCACGGAAGTGGCACCGGTGTAGGTGTTCGATTCGCTGCCGTCCAGCGTCAATGTGCCACGGCCGCTCTTGACCAGTGACAGGACGCCGTTGCCATTGGCCAGCACACCGCTGAAGCGGGTGTCCGCCGGGGTGCTGGCCAGGGCATTCCCCACCGTCAGGGCAAAGGTGCCGGAGGCGCTGACCGTTCCGCTGCCCGCCAGGCTGCCGAAGGTCTGCGCCGCGCCGAGGGAGACCGTGTTGCCGCCGTCCACCGTCACGTTTGCCAGGGTGCCCAGCGCGCCGGCCAGGTTCAGGTTCAGCGTCACCGCGCCACCCGCGCTGGCGAGGTTCACCTCTGTTCCATCCACCAGGCTGGAGGCGGCGGTGCCAAGGGTGACGGCGCTGGGAATGACGCCGCTGTTTTGAAAAGTGATCGTGCGCGGGGCGATGGCCTGGTCATTGAACGCGCCCAGGGTGAGGTTCATCGTGGCGCTGGTGGTGCTCTGCACATCGAAGACCGGATTCCCTGGCCGCATGGACACCCCGCCGATGCTCACCGCGCCCAGCGTGAGGCCCGCCGTGCCGCTGGTCACGTTGCCACCCGCCTTCACCGTCAGCATGTCTGAGCCGATGGTCAGCGTGCTCAGCGTCGTGGTGGTACCGCCCGCACCGGAGCTGGCGCGATCTGCGATGATCGTGCTGTTGCTGATGAGGTTCACCACATTGGTCAGCACATTGGTGAGATCAAAGCCGAGGCTCAACGTGCCGCCATTCAGCGCATAAGCCCCCGTGCCCATGGGGGAGACGGCAGCGGCGGACTGCACCCGCAGCGTGCCTTCGTCGATCTGCGTGGCACCTGTGCGCGCACTTGCCGCGGTGCTGATGACGGTGAGTGTGCTGGAGCCAGCCTTTGTCAGCAGCACGTTGCCCGTGATGCCGCCCGCGTTGCTCACAGTGAAGTTCGTGCCACCGCCGATCAGCGTGACGGCTGTCATGGAGACCGTGCCGGTCATCGTGGCCGCCCCGTTGCTGCTGGTCAGGATGCCACTGCCCAGCCCCGGCCCGGACATGCTCACCGGATTGGCGATGGTGAAGCCGTTGAGGTCCAGCATGGCACCGGTCGTCAGGGTCAGCGTGGACCCCGAGGGCAGCGTGGTGGCGGTGCCCAGCTTCAAGGTGCCCGCGTTGATGGTGACGGTGCTGGCGTAGGTGTTGACGCCGCTCAGTGTCAGCGTCCCCAGGCCAGTCTTCACAAAACCAGCCACCGAACCAATGGCACCGGTCACATTGACATTGCCTGCACCGCCGAAGGTGAGGAAGAAGCTGCCATTGATCGCCCCCACATTCAGCGTGGCACCGGCGTCCGCCGCCAGCAGGGCTGGCGCGGTCTGCGTGATGGTGCCGCTGATGGTGTTCGTGCCGCTGAGGCTGCGGATGGCGCCGTTCCCCCCGTCGCCAAACCCGCCCACGGCATTCAAGGCGCGGGTCACGGTGATGCCGCCGGAAAGCGCCAGGGTGGCGCCATCCAGCACGGTGACGGTGCCGCTGGTGCCCAGCGCACCGCCATGCCGGAGCTCCAGAATGCCGCTGGAAATCTGCGTGCCGCCCGTGTGGCTGCCGGTGTTTGCCAGCACAGTACGTGTGCCGGGCGCGCCATTAGAGACCAGGGACACAATACCGGTGCCGTTGTTGACGATGGTGGAGTTGATGATCAGCGAGCCCGTGCTGGAGTGGTTTGTCAGGAAGAGCACCCCTGCGGTGTTCGTCACCGTGCCACCGGCGGAGAGCGTGCTGGCCACGCCCGCGTTGCCAATGGTCAGGTCCTGCGCGCCGTTGGCGACCTGGATGCCGCCCTGCACGCCCAGCCGCAGCGTCTGGCTGGCGGCCAGCTCCACAAGGCGGTCTGCCAGAAAGTCGGTGCTGCCCAGGGTGTTGAGGTAGGTGATGCCTGCACCGACGGTGACGTTCCCCGTGGTGGCGGAGGAGATGTGAGCGTTGCTGGTGGCGGTGAAGGGTGCCGCGCCCAGGCTCTGCCCGGTGGCCAGCGTGGTGTCCCCCGCATAACCACCCACGATCTGCCCGTCGAGCACCTGCCCCCAGGTACGCGCGCCATAGCCGCTGGTGTGGCTGAGCCAGGGACCGGCAAAGCCCGCCGCCTGGGTGGTGGTGATGCTGCCGGAAACCGGCGCGATGACCGACAGCGTGGCCGTGCCCTCCATCCGGCTGAAGTTGCCAAAGCTCACGCTCATGCTGCCGCCCGCACCGGAGATGAGTTCCAGCACATTGTAGGCACCGGAGATGCTCAAGTCCTTGAAGTGCTGGCTGCTGTCCTGCCCGGCCTTGCCCACCAGGCGCAGAGTCGTGGCGGAGTTACCGCTGGCCATCATGAGATTTCCCGGCGTGGCCAGCCCGTTGTAGAGGATGTTCGTCAACGGTGCGGTGACCGCGCTGAAGTCCAGCACGGTGGTGCCGCCCGAGTAGCCGGCGAGGTTCCGCCCGAGGATCGTCGCCCCACCGTAGGTGTTGGCCCCCGTCATCGTCATGACGCTGTCTCCGCTGCGCGTGAAGGTGAAGCGGTTAAAGGAAAAGTTTTGACCATTGTCACCGATCGATCCGCTGATCACCCCGCTGAAGCCGGTGGAACCGGAGAAGTTGGTCTGGATGCCGGAGTCCGCCGTGAGGGTGATGGGGCCGGCCAGCGTGATGTTGTTGGCCACCAGACGGATGGCACCGTAGGCCGTGCCAGCAAAAGCCAAGCTGTTGCCGATGCCCGCCAGCGACATCGGCTGGGAGTACACCGCGCCGGTGCCACTGAGCGCCGCCGTGCCGCCCGCCTTCACCACTAGGCGGTCCACCGCCTGCAGAGTGCCGGAGGAGGAAATGGTGGCGTAAATACTGCCGCCTAGGGTGAAGTCACCCGTCAGATCCGGGTTGGCTCCCATCGACAGTGAGATGTACTGAAAGGCGGTGCTGCCGGGGACATACTTCTGGATGGTCAGGTTGTTGCTTCGCAGCCGCAGGTTGGAGCTTAGTGTCACAAACTGCGAGCCGCCGGAGGAGCGGTCCTCCATCTGGATGAGGCCGTCCGTGCCAAAGTCCAGCACGCGCCCCGCCACATCCCCCTGCAGCGTGTACATGTTGAAGCTGGTGGGCGCTGCCGTGAAGCCGCGGAAGTTCAGCGTGCCAAGCTGGATGTCAGAGGCCACTGTGATCAGGGTGGTGGTGGCGGAGTTTGTGCCGGTGGTGGTGGCCGTGCCCCCGCCGATGTTTGCCACCGCCGTGGGGGAGTTGGCCCATTCCACGTTTCCGCCGAGGCTGTCGAGCCAGTTTTTCAGCGTGAGGTTCCAGGTGCCGCTGCCGTTCTGTAGGCCGTCGGCGGTCGTGTTGGCGTCCCAGGTGACCTGTGCTGCGACGCGCAGCGGGGCGGACAAAAGGATGGCGGCGCATGCCAGCCGGAGCACATGGTGGAAACTACCAACGGAGAGGGGGGATTTCATAGGGGGCGCTGCCTGCAGCACCAGCATGCCAAGCACGCGCGGGACCAGTCCTCCCGCCTCGCAGTCCCTGAATCGCGCAAATGAGACGCGTTTTGTGCGCGTCACAAAAGTACCTCATCGTGTGCTTCTCACACGGCCGCGGTACACCAGCGGCACGCAGTGCTGCTGCTCGCGGAACTTGCGCTGAAAATGCGCGGGCGAGACAAAGCCGCAGTCCATGGATATCTGGCTCACGGTGAGGTCCGTCTCCGCCAGGAGGCTGCAGGCCCGGCCGATGCGCAGCTCGTTCACATACTGCGGCAGCGTGCGCCCCGTGCTGCGTTTGAACAGGCGGCTGAAGGCGCTCTTGCCCAGGCCGGCCATGGCAGCCAGCTCCCCCACATAGATGGGCTCCGCCAGATGTTGGGCAATGTGCTCGCACGCCTGCTCCACACGGTGGCACTTGCCGCCCTTTTGCTGCGGCACGAACTCATGGCAGATCTCGCTCACCTCCTCCGAGTTCGCCAGCAGGTCCAGCAGTTGCAGCAGCAGGATCACCCGCTTCATGCCCTGCGCCTTCACCATGTCATGAATGATGCGCGTGGCGGTCAGGCGCGTGATGCCCGCAATTTCCAGCCCGTGGCTGGCGCGCTCAAACAGCCGGTGCACCGGCTTCATGGAGGAGCGGTTCAGCCAGTCCTCCTGGCCGGGGAGCTGCGGCAAAAACTGCACCACAATGGCCTCCACAGGCGCCGGCGGCTGGCCGGGCGCGTGGTCGTTGCGGTAGTCATGCGGCACATTGGAGCCGAGGAAGACAAGATCCCCGGCCTCCAGTCTGGAGATCTGGTTTCCCACCAGGCGCTCGGTGCCGCCCTTCACCACAAGGGTGATCTCGCACTCGGGGTGGTTGTGCCACACACAGCCGAAGTCCCTGCCGCGCACGACCTCGCACACCACAGGCTCTGTGGCGGCGGTGGGGGAGGGTTTTTCGACAATGGGCTTCATTGGAGAATGGCGTGCTGACTGTGCCGCCAAGTTTGCAAGATTGCCATCTCGCATGGTGCCGCTGACGGCCGCTTTCCGAACAGGAGATACGACGCGGCGTTTCGTGGAGAGGCTGGATTCCAGCCCAAGTGCATCAAAAATCACGGTTCAATGAGGGGTGTTGATCCTGACAAAGGGAGCAACACCCAGCATCGCAGCATGCATGCCATGAGTTTGTTGGAAATGAGGGCATTATAATACCATGTGGGGTGACAAAATCATTCCCATCTTTTCAACCCGGCCACTGGCAGAAAGGCATCTGCGGCGTTTCTCCACTCTGCTGATCCGGCTTTCTTGAAGAGATCGTAGATGAGCTTTGGCTTGTCAGGGTCCGCGATGCTGCCGGGCTTGTTGGTCCACAGGCCAAAGCGCACGCCCCCCTCCTGCGAGTGGTCCACATGGCGGTGGTAGATGAAGGCATCCACCGTGGGCAGGCGCTGGATTTTCTCCCACGCATAGGCATACGCGGCGGCCTGCAGCGGCTGGCCTTCCGGCGTGGCCAGCGTGTGAAAGCCCTGCTCGCTGAGGATGATCCGGCGCGGCTTCCCCTGATATAGCAGCTCAGTTTTTGCGAGATGCGCTGGCAGCACATCCAGGTTTTTAAAGGTGACTTTGACCGTGTCGTCCGCGTGCGTCACGTGCTTGTCCGCCCAGGCGCGCGGGTTGCCCAGGTCCTCCGGGTACGGATGCCAGGCCACATGCCAGTCGAAGTCGCCCCGCTCCCGGGCGACACGCGCGAAGGTGTCGAGAAAGTCGCGCCCCGGCACCGCCTCCTGCGGGCTCACATTGTGCATGCCAATGCTCCAGTGATGATCGAAGGACAGGTACACCCGGGCGTTTTGCGACTCCCGGCGGATGGCCCCATGCGCCTGCCGCACGGCCTTTTCATAGTCACGCGCGGCAGTCTCAAGGGGCACGCTGCCCATGTTGTTCCACATGAAGTGGGAATTCACCTCATTGCCCACGATCCAGCCCCACACACGTCCGTGCTGCCCCGCATGCGCGCCGCTCCAGCGTTCCGCCAGCACATTCATCACGGATGAAAAGAAGCCGCTTTCGGTGTTCACCGCACCCACGGTGAACTTGTGATCCTTCCGATGCCCCGGATGCAGCACCACCTCGTCGATGGCCGGGTTCTTGGAGGGATAGGCAATGAGGATGGCATAGACCACCATGCCCTTGTCCGACAGCGGTTTGATCTGCCGATCCAGCGCCTCCAGGTATTTCTCGTTCCAGAAATACTCACGCGCGGGCACCCCGGATGTGGAGGCAAGCACCGCCGTCAGGTTCACATTGATCGCCGCATGGTGGATGCCCAGCGCAATGGCGTCCTCCACCATCTGCACCTGCAGGCCCTTTTGATTCGGCGGCGCAGGAAAGGGATCATTGTTTTGGGCCATGCCGGCGGTGGCCAGCGCTAGAGTCAGGAAAAGCAGAAGACGCATGAGGAAGAAAAAGATTGGCCGCAAGAACACGCACAGAAACGCAGAAAGGTTTCAATCAAGAAGCGGCACCTCAGATCGTATCCTTTCCCCATCCACCCATGTCAGCGCCGCCCACGTCCCCCCCTGCCCCCGCAACCACCGGCACATGCTCCCGCTGTGGCAGGCCAGACGTGGCCAAATTCGGTGACGAGTTCATCTGCGACGACTGCTACACCGCCTGCGGCTCCTGCTGCGCGGAGTGGTTCCAGCACGAGGATGCGTAACCCTGCCACCAAAGCCCGGAACAGAGATGGCGGAGCTATGGCAGCGCCTCCCCGCGCAGCAACCGGGAGACATCATCCTTCCGCGCACGGCTGCGGAGCTTGCGTTCCTTGGCCTCCCGGCTGAGTTTTTTGAAGGCACGCTCGGCCTTCAACGCGGCGGAGACATTCACCGCCGGCCAGGACTTCAGCAGCACCACCGGCCCCCGCCCCCTCGTGTAGCGCGCG
>CAZPSQ010000157.1:0-12823 GCA_964588755.1 uncultured Prosthecobacter sp.
GGAGGTCGTCGGCAAGGCCGCCTGGATCTGCGTCCGCCACCACACCACACCCCGCGGCGTTTATGAGCAGTACCTCGACATCCTCAAGGACCTCATGGGCCAGCCCGGTGCCATGCGTCGCGACACCCTCGAGGGCAAGCTCTACCTCCCCGCCAATGCCAAAAAACTCCCCGAGCTTTCCGAAGTCTCCGACAGCATCGACCCCAAAAAGCTCGAAGGCATCGTCATCGACGACGCCGAGGCAGAGCTCACCGGCAAATGGACCCACGGCGAAGGCCTCAAGCCCTACGTCGGCCACCACTACAGCTACGGCAGCGACAAAGGCGCCAGCGCCCGCTTCGCCTTCAGCGTCAAGGAAAGCGGCACCTACGACGTCCGCATCTTCTTCCAGCCCCATGAAAACCGCGGCAAAACCGTCGCCGTCACCGTCCTCAGCGCCGACGGCGAAAAAACCGTGCAGGTGAACCAGACCAAAGCCCCCGCCCTGCCCCAGGGTGCCCACAGCCTCGGCACCTACAAGTTCACCGCTGGCGAGGAAGCCGCCGTCATCTTCCGCACCGCCAATGCAGGCGGGACAGTGCATCTCGATGCCGTCCAGGTCCTGCCCGTGAAGTGAAGTGACCCGCCCCCCAGCCTGAAAAATCCCAAAGGCCTCCGCAGACACCGTCTGCGGAGGCCTTTCTCATGGTGCCCCACACCCAGCCGTGCGCTTTGCACGGAGGCCGCACCATCCCTGTGCATCCCGCATAGGTTCAAACAGGACCACAGGTGAAAACACCACCCCACACCATTGATTCTCAATCATAAACAAGCCGACCTCAAGACCGGCACAGTTCAGGCACCGGGAAGGCTTCATGGGCAGTCCCCATTTCAATTAACCAACCACTACCATGCTTAGCTACGCACTCACCTTCCTCATTGTGGCCATCATCGCCGGCATCCTCGGCTTCGGCGTGGTCGCCGGCACCGCCGCCTGGATCGCCAAGGCCCTCTTCGTCCTCTTCCTCATCCTCTTCCTGCTGTCCTTCATCACAGGCAAAAAGCCCGTGGCGTGACGGCTCACACCGCCCCCCGTCCCCGCCCCTTTTTGGGAATTCCATGAGCGCGCGGTCATCATCAATCATGATGGCCGCCGCTCCTCTCTTTTTCGTCAGCCCCCCTTTTGCCCGTGCCTGCATTGCCTTGATGCCATGAGAACTTTTTCCCGCTCGCTTGGGTTGTCTCCGCGCTGTCCCGTGGGCGGCATTGTGGTCTTCTTTGTGGCACTGTATCTGGCCAAGGAGTTTCTCATACCCCTGGTGCTTGCCGCATTGGTCGCCTTCTCCCTCTCACCAGTCGTCAAGTGGCTGGAGCGGCGGCACATCCCCCGCATGCTCGCGGTCCTCTCCGTCTGCTTCGCCGTCACCCTCCTGCTCGTCTCCATCGCGTGGACTGTCGTCTCGCAGATGACGGACTTCGCCGCGCAGCTTCCCCAGTACCGCACCAATCTCCTGTCCAAGGTGGAGCAGCTCAAATCGCAGTCGCGCGGTCCCTGGTGGGGGGCTGCCCTCACCATCAGCGAGGTGGCGGACAGCCTGCAGGAGACCGCCCACAAGATCGCCCCCACATCAGGCGGCTCCTCAGACCCGGCGCAAAACCAGCCCGTGGAGGTAAAGGTCGTCACCCCTGCCGACAACACCATGAAGGAGCTCGGCCTCGGCCTCGCCTCCGTCGCCGGCCCCTTTGGCACCGGCGCCGTCGTCGCCGTGCTCGCCATCTTCATGCTCATGGCCCGTGACAATCTGCGGGACCGCATGGTCCACCTCGCCGGGCGTGGCAGGCTGCGCGTCACCCACCAGGCCATGGCGGATGCCGGGCGCAGGGTCAGCCGCTACCTCCTGGCGCAGACCGTCGTCAATGTCCTCTACGGCGGCATGGTATGGCTCGCCACCGCCCTCATCGGCGTGCCCAATGCGCCCCTCTGGGGCCTCGTCGGCGCCGTCCTGCGTTTCATCCCCTACCTCGGGCCTGTCGTCGCCTTCGTCCTGCCCCTGGCCGTCTCATTGGCCGTTGCGCCCAATTGGGCCATCCCCCTTTGGGTCGCAGGCTCCTTCATCGCGATCGAGGTCGTCGTGAACAATGTGCTGGAGCCCTGCTTCTACTCCTCCAGCACCGGCCTCTCCCCCCTCGCCGTCATCGTCGCCGCCTTGTTCTGGGGCTGGCTCTGGGGGCCCGTCGGCCTCGTCCTCGCCACCCCCCTCACCGTCTGCGCCTCCGTCATTGGCAGGCAGGTCCCCGCCTTGTCATTCCTCCATGTCCTCCTTAGCGACGACCCGCCCATCACCCCCGCAGACCGCTTTTACCAGCGCCTCCTCTCAGACCACGCCGAAGAGGCCGCCAAGGTCGTGGAGGCCGCCAGCGACGACCTCACCCTCGCCGAGGCGCTGGATGAGTTCGCCCTGCCTGCCGTCACCAACATCCAGGCCGCCATCAAAGACCAGGATCTCAACCACGACATGGAGAGCAAGTTCCTGCAGTCCATGCGGAAGGTTCTGCCCAAAATCGAAACCGTCTTTGAGGATCAGATGCCCGTCATCAGCCCGGACACAGCAGCTCCGGCTGCCGACACCGCGCGTGTGCTCCTCATTCCCATGGCCAGCGAGCTCGACGCCCTGGCTGCCCAGCTGCTGCAAAGCGCGCTCCGGGAAAAATCCGTCAACGCGGAGCTGCTCCAGCACAGCCTGCTGCGCTCGGAGAAAACAGACACCATCCTCACAGGCGGGGCCGGCATCGTCGTGCTCGTCGCCACCACGGAGGACAGCGCCCGCGCCGGGCGCATGCTTGCCAGGGGCATCCCCCATGGGCGCACTGACATCAAAGCCCATGTGCTCCTGGCCCTGCCAGACGCCGAAAAGCGCCACCACTGGCGGGAGCACCTCCTGCGCGCGGGCGCTGCGGACGTCGCCACCACGCTCGTCGGCGCCGTCAAAAACGTCCTCGTCTGGCTGGCCATGCTGCCACGCCTCCCCGCCGCCATCACCGCACCGTCACCCGCACCTGCTTCCGCGCCACCAGCGCCCCCTCCTCAGATGGAGGCCGCCGCCGCATAGACCGGTCCTCCCGCAAAGATTGTCATTGATGATCCGGCCTGCGCAGCCGCCCCACCTCCCACTTGGACGCCCCCATGTTCAGACCACATCGCGAGTTAAGGAGACGCTGATTGACGCACCTTCACTGATCTTACTCCTCCTCCCGGAATCAGGGAGCCATGTCAACTCCCAGCCAAGGCGCATATTCACCCCGTCAGCCCTGTTCCCAGTCGGCAGCCTCACGCCGGCTGGTTGCGGAACTCCTCCACCAGCCAGTGGATCAGCCGCAGCTTCCGCACCACGGGAATCGAAATCACAAAGGGGTGCATCGGCGCATGGCCCAGGCTCTTGGACAGCTCGTTCAGCACTGTCGAAAATGTGATCCAGCGGTTCAGCCACTCCAGGAACGCCGCATCGTGGCGGCTTTTCTGCGGCAGCATCGCAGGCAGCATGCCCGCCTCCGCCGGGAAAGCCTTCACATACGGCGTTTTGCGTCCCTGTTGCAGCCCCATCGCGTCCACCGTCTCCAGACCGTCCACCATTTGCAGATAGAAGGCCCAGGTCTCGGCCCAGTCCTCCCACGGATGGCTGCTCGCATAAGCGGTGATGTGGTGGGACTGCCAGTCCGCAGCCGGCCCTTCCTGATAGTTTTTGGCAATGGCCGCCGCATACTCGGTCTGTGTCTCATCCCCAAAAATCTCGCGGAACGCCAGCCGCTGCGGGTCATCCGGCGGCAGTGGGTTCTGCCAGCGCTCCCAGATGTAATGCCCGCTCTCATGGCGGAAGTGGCCCAGCATCGTGCGCACAGGCTCATTGAGGTGGTTGCGCGTGATCTCCCGCTCCGTGTCATCCGCCTCGTCCACATGCACCGTGATGTTCCCGTTCAAGTGGCCCATCATCAGCTCCGGGCTCGTCTTCCGGCTGATGAGGTCAAAGGCGATGCCCCTCACCGGATCAACAGACTTCGGCGGCAGGCTGATGCCCAGCAGGTCAAACGTCACCAGCAGCCGGCGCTTCGCCGCCTCAGTCCTCGCCCACAGCATCACATTGTTGGGCTCCGTCAGGTCTGGGATCGTCTGGGTGAGCTGGCAGGACTTGCACAGCAGCGGCGGCGGCGGCGGGTCGCCCTCATTTTGCGGCAGCGGCACCACCAGCCAGTTGCACGCGCCATAAGTCACCCCGTTGGCACAGCAGACCAGCCCGCCATCGGCATCGATCGCCCGCATCTCCCGCTTGTCAGGCTCATAGCCCACCTGGCTGCCGCATTGCAGACAGATGCTGTTGTCGAAGAAAAGAAGATTGCCGCACTGGCACTTGAAAAGTTTCATGGATTTCGGGAGGCGCTCACAGACGCGTCAAAATCGCAGCCCGCCAGGTCAGTGTGCGTGCCTATTTCACGCACAGAAGCACCTTCATGCCCGCACCCCTCCTGCCTTCCCTGTCCTTCCCCCACACAGTCCCCGGCACCACCGTTGCATAACGCACGAAAAAAGACCACAACCATGCTCATTTGCAAAGCTCAGCTTCCGCACTCGCAGATAAGTTCCATTCAAAATGAACGCATTAGCCACGCGCACCGGGCATGGCACAGGCCCTGCAATAAGAGATGGCTGTGTCCAAACAATCACACAAACACAACCACACCATGAAATCACTCCTCCTCATCCTGCCCTTCTCCCTGTTCACCCTCGCCGCCCTCCCAAGCTGCAAGGAAAAGGGACCCGCAGAAAAAATTGGCGAAAAAATCGACGACGCCACCGACTCACGCCCCGCTGAAGGCATCCGCGACGCCATCGAGGACGTGACCAAGAAATAATCCCTTTCCCCCACGACCTGACAAACCACACCGTCCCCTTCCGGCCCACGCCGGAAGGGGACGCATTGCGTTAAGATGTCAGCATCCCCGCTGCGCCCGCCCAGGCAGGAGGCGCCCATCCAAGGGAGGAGGAGTAAAAGCAGGAGGAAGAGCAGGATCGCCAGCTCGGTCTAGCTGTAATCAGCACTCCCTCTTGCTCACTTGATACGGCCCGGAGAAACAGACGGAGGGCACTCCGGACAGGCAGGCCGGGCCGTGATGTCCTGCAACGTCATCCGGGCGGAGTCCAGCGGTGGCGGCCCCACCATCCGCCAGCCCCGGTAAAAGCACTGGTCGTCAAAGTAGAGATCCCAGTTTCCCCAGCGGTGGGGCTGCTCCGGCCCGGCCGGCTGGTGCCAGTGGTCCCGGTACTCCCAGACATAGCGGATACGGGCATCCCTCGGCTTCGGGATGACCCGCTTCTCCCGGTCCGCCTGCCCCATCTGCGCCCGCACCTCGCTTGCGTGGGTGCCCAGGGGAATGTCAGGCGGAATCGGGGAAAGCTGGGAGCAGCCTGCCGTAAAGATCAGCAGCAGCAGCGGAAAAAGGGCGGGTCTGAGAGTCGGCGGGCACATACGGGCTGGTCTGTTCTATTTCTTGGGTTTGGTGAAAAGACGCTTGAGGAAACCAGGCTTCTTCGGATTCACCGGCACCTCGGCGTCCCCGGCGCTGGCGGGCCGCGCCGCCATCACATCAGGCGGCAGCGGCCCGGGCACGTTGGCCACCGCCGCTTGGTTGGCCATGGGGATGGGCACAATCTGTGGCGAAAGCAGGAAGAAGCGCTGCGTCCGCTCATCCGTCAGCACCCTGCGCTGAAACAGGTGCTTGAGGCCGGGGATGTTCTTCAGAAAAGGCGCGTTGGATTCCACCTCCGCCTCCACATGGCGGTAGCGGCCGCCCAGCAGCAGGCAGCCCCCGTCCGGCACCTCCGCCTGCGCCGTCACCGTCCCGCTGGAAATCACCGGCGTGTTGATGTTGTTGGTCTGCTGCGTCGCCACAACAGCGGAGTCCGTGGCCATCACCACCATGTGCACACTGCGCCCGGCTCCATTCAGGCCGGGGGATTCCCGGGGCAGCACCTTGATCTTCGTCGTCACCGGCACCTCAAACGCGGTGCCAATGTTCGCCCCCGGCACCGTCACATAGATCTTGGCGCTGTCAGAAAAGCTGGCCTCCACCCCGGAGAGCGTCCGCAGCGTGGGCCGCACTTCCGCCCGCACCTTGCCATTGCCCAGCAAAAAGGACAGGCGGCCCAGCACCTGCGTGCGTGAGCTGGCGATCAGGCCCGAAATGCTGAACCCCTGCCCTTCCACCAGACCGGTGTTAAAGTTGGGCGGCCGCCCCGGACCTCCCGGGGAGTTCAGGGCATTGAGCACTGGATTCAAGGCGGGCTGGGCACCCGAGCCCAGGCGCACGTCTGGACGCCCCCCGCTGCCGGAGCCAATCATCAGCTCCGAGCCAAACGACTCGTCCAGATCCGACGTCACGTCGATCACCGAGACCGCCACCTCGATCAACGACCGCTTCCGGTCAAGCTGCGCGATCAATGCCTCATAGAAGGGTTTGCGGTTGCGGTAGTCGGTGATCAGCATCGCATTGCGCCTCGGGTGCTCCACAATGGAGGGCACATTGCTCACCGCCGCGTCATTGGCCTGTCCGATCAGCGTCAGCAGCAGCTCCTTCACCCCCGTCACCTGTGTCTCGCTCCCGCTTTCCACATCAGCAAAGGAGAGGCTCGCCACCTGGGCATAGCGCAGCGGAAACTCCCAGGTCTCCACCACATCGGCCGTCGCCACAGGTTTCAGCGCTGCGGTGCTGGGTCCCTTGATCCCGTCCTTGCCGGCCACCTTGAGCGCATTCACCTCCTCCATCACGGCTGGCGGCCCGGTGTACGTGCGCCTCACCGTGGGGCTGCCGTCCGGCGCCTCCCCCGGCATCATGCTCATGCTCACGTCCGCCTGCCAGTTTTGCCGCTGCAGTTGCGCCACCACATGGGGGAAATTCACCAGGTCCGCGTCCGGGGAATCCACCGTGGTGGTGCTGGCCGCGTCAGCCGGACCGGTCACATGCAGGGGCGCGGCGGCGGTGCTCGGCCGCGCCGCAAACTCAAGGTTCCTTGCCTCCTGCAGCAGCCGCAGGTACAAGGTCGGCTCCAGGCTGGCGCGGAACAGCCCGGGCGGATCCTCCGGGATGCGGATCGCGCTGTCACTGATCCTCCCGGACACACTGGGCGTCACCATCACCAGCTTTTTGTCCGCCCCGATCTGGTTGATGTGCAGCTTGGCCAGCGGCAGCACCGCCTCCGCCACCGTCGTGCCATTCTGCCACAAGGCCGCAGGCGCCGTCACCTTCTGGCCGGTCACTTTCTCCAAAGGACGGCTCAACGGCAGCCTTAGCTCCCATTGGTCCAGCATTCTTTCCAGTTCCCGGTTTTTCCTCTCCTCTTTCTCCAGATCCTCGTCGCTCAGTTCCTCCTTCTTCTTCGCCTTATGCAGGCTGATTGCGTCAGCCACCTTCGCGCGTGCGGTGATCACATCCACCAGTTCCAGCGGCTTCCGCTGCATAAAGTCCTGCACCCTCTCCAGCTCCAGATGCCTCTGTCTTGCCTTCTCCAGATCCTCCTCGCTCAGTTTCTTCTCCCCCGTCTTGTGCATCCTCAGCGTGTCACCCACCCTCGCTTGTTCGGCGATCACATCCACCAGTTCCAGTGGCTTCCGCCGCATAAAATCCACAATCCAGCGTGAGCCGATGATCCAGCGCTTCGTCGGCTGCAGAGCGCTCCCGCGCAGGCAGGCGGCCTCCCCCCTCACCCCCCTGCTGCGCAGCAGGTGGATCAGGTGGCTGAACTCCGCCTCACTCATGTCTGGCACCTCGTTTTTCAGAGTCTTGGCCTGCGCCGGGTTCGCAGGCCAGAGGTCCACATGCACCGTTCCGCCAGCCTCCGTTTTTTCAAAGACCACAGCCACCCCCAGCCAGCGCAGCAGCCCGGCGTAGCCCCCCTGGCTCAGCGTGCCGGAACGCCAGCTTTTGGGCAGCGTTTTGAAGGGCAGCGGCGTGGCTGCGATATCGTCTGGAACCGACACCACCTGGACATTGGGCACTCCCAGGAGGTTGGCCGCCTCACGCAGCGGCACCGTCTCCTGCTGCTCCCACCCGGGCGGGATCGTGATGGCAGGGCCTGACGCGCTGTTGAAGGGATAGCCCAGTGGCAGCCGGTCCGGCGTTTGCAGGCTCAAGGTGAGCGGGTCCAGCAGGCGTTTCAATTCCTCCACAAGCGTGGTTGTGCCGTGGATGTTCAGGGTGACGAAGGGGCCGCTGCCCGGTGCCGCCTCAGCATCCTCCGGCACCTCCTCCCAGGTGGCGTTGGACTTCCAGTCCTTCATCGCCCCTTTGATGCCCGCCAGCGCCTGGGTCAGCCCATCCCGCCGCAGCCGCAGCGGCAGGTCTTTGAGCTCCTTGTCTTTGCCATTCTCACCTCCCTGTGTTGTGGCGACCTCGAACACCAGGCCTCCCCCCCCAGGCTTG
Source organism: uncultured Prosthecobacter sp. (assembly GCA_964588755.1). Taxonomy (GTDB): domain Bacteria; phylum Verrucomicrobiota; class Verrucomicrobiia; order Verrucomicrobiales; family Verrucomicrobiaceae; genus Prosthecobacter. Next base: position 8,449 of record CAZPSQ010000157.1, read on the forward strand.
CCCAGCGTGCAGACCAGCTTGGCCTCTTTTCTCAGATGATCCAGGTAATCTCCGGCCAGCATCTTCTCCACCTTGACCGGACGCTGCGAGCCTTCCACCGGGCGCTGGGAGGTTCCCGTCCATGTCAGGAGCAAATTGTCAGTCGGCAGGGAAAGACGAAGCGTCGCGCCCGACACCCCTGGCACGGACAGCAGCGGCTTCAGCAGCACTTCCAAGCTCAAGGCCTGCTGGGGCTCTTCATCCTTCCCCTTCTTTTCCACCTGCGGGACAACGATCACCGCGTCGGATTTCGCCAGGGGCGCGTCCAGCAGGAGGGGCAGCTCTGCCCCCAGCCCGGAGGACAGCCAGAAAGAGCCCGGGGCCAGCAGGGCCAGTGGAAGAAGAAAGCGGCATGTGCTCATGACAGCAGGAAACAGAACTGACTTGGAGGCAAAAAAAGGTGGGCGGCGGATCGGGGCAGTGCAGAGGCAGGCAACCATCAAGGCGCGGCGCCTTTGCGCTGCACCCTGACACTTGGCGTTGAGGAGGGGGCCTGGCGTATCTCCATCGCCTTGTTGGCGCGGGCGGTTTCCGCAGCCACCGCTGCCGCTGCCGCGGCGGCAGCGGCCGCTGTGGTGACCTCAGGACGGCCTGTGGCATCAGAACGGCCTCCCGCTGCCTCAGGCAGCATTCCCGGCTGTGAGGCAGTGGGGGGGCTGTCCGTCAGAGGGGGCGCTCCTTTGGGCGCCAGCCGGTCATCCCCTTTCCGCCGTTGCTCAAGCCTCTGTTGCTGGCTCAGGCGGGTGACAATACGCGGACTGATCAGGATCAACCGCTGCTGGGACTGGTCCGACACCGCGCTGTTCTGAAACGCCTGTCCCACACCGGGAACACGGCTGACCCCTGGCACCCGGCGCTTCCGGTCAAACTCCTGATGCCGGCGTCTGCCGGCCAGCAGCACACTTTCCCCGGAAGGCACAATCGCGCTCGTCGCCAGCTTGGAATAATTGATGGCTCCCCCGCCCTGCGCTGGCGGCACATTCCCATCCTCCACCACAATCCTCATGGACACCGCCAGCTGCCCTGGCTCCGGCTCGATGACCTGCGGCAGCACCCGGATGGACATCGGTATGTCCACTTGGTTCAGGGAGCTGACATTCAGGCCGACAGAGGGAATGAACAGGCTGGTCTTGGCGCTGATCTCCGCCAGCGTGTTGTCCAGCGTGACCACGGCTGGCCGCGCCTCCACATGCGCCCCCGCCTCTGTCTGCAGCGCGCGGAAGGTCGCCAGCAGCCGCACGGAGGAGCCCACCAGCAGCGCGCCCACGTTCAGCCCTTCCCCCGCCACCGTCTCGGCGGTCAGCTTGCTCAGCCCGCTCGTCCCCACCGCCGCCGTCGGGTCCAGAATGTTGTTGAAGGACCCCGCAGGCTGTCCTTGGGCGGCGTCAAACCCGGACCGGGTGAACGCGGGCCAGCCGCCCAGCTTCCCGTCCGTGGCCATGGCAAAGCGCGGCCCCCACTCCTCCAGCTTGTTCGTGTCCACATCCACGATTTCGGCCACGATCTCCACCATGCTCACCGGCTCATCAAGAATGGCCACCATGCCGTCAAGGTAGCGCAGAAAGTCCAGCACTGCGGCCGTTTCCCCCAGGGGCGGAGTCACCACGATCAAGGCGTTGTTGGCATGGTCGGCATGTACCGACCACGGTCGCAGGGTGGGGACTTGGTCGTTGCGGTCGGTGACAGCGTCGCCTCCCACCAGCACCCCTTTCCCTGGGGCGGCGGCCTCACCGGCAGGCAGCGCCAGCAGCTTGGACTCAAACTGCTCCTCAATCGCATCTTGGCGCTCCTGGGCCGTCACCGCCGCGCTGGTCGGGGTCTCCACGATCGCCCCGGAAGGAAGCAGGGTCACTGTGGAGGCGCCCAGCGGGGCGAGCGGCCGCGCCACAACCTCAGAGTCAGTTTCCCGGCGCAGCGGCACCGCCTCGACGCGCACCTTCTGCCCGGACTCCACCATCCCGTCCACCAGCTGCCGCAGGGACTGCTCCGACTCAAAGCCAGGGATGTTCGCAGCCTGGAAGGACTGCAGCATGTTGGCCACCCGGCCTGCGTCCGCAGTCACCAGCCGCGGGGTGCCCACCACACGCGGCGCTCCCACATAGTCCTGAATCACACTGGAAAGCGCGTTCACAATGCCCCTGGGCCGCGAAATCAGCGTGCCGATGCCAGCAGTGCCAATGGCGGAGGCCAGGGGCTTCACCTGCAGGCCGTCCTGCGCCCAGGCATGATGCAGAGGGTAGGTCAGCACATATTTGCCCGCATTGTCAGGCCGCAGCACCGCATACTGTTTCCATTCGGAGCCAGGGGAGGTCAGCTTCTCCCTCACCATTCGCAGTCTGGCCGGCTCCCCTTCCAGGATCACGGCGTTCGCCCGCGCCAGCAGATGCACCACCAAGCCTGGGGGCACCTCCTTCAGAGCTTCCCTGGCTGGCAGCTTGCCCTCCTTGTTGACCACAAGCAAAATTTCCCGTTTCGAGGACAGCTCCAAGGTGATCTGCTCTCCCACCCTGAAAAGATGCGTGTCCACCTGCGCATCCTTCAGCTGCTTCTCAACGTCAGCCCACCACACCTGGGTCGGCCCTTCAGCCTTGAAGTCCGCCTGGCTGACAATGGGCGTCTGCCAGCGCTTTTGCAGCAGCTTCCCCGCCGCCGGTGTGACCACATAGTTCAGTCCCCGCTCTGCTGCTATCACCGGCACAATGGCGCCCAGGGAATGGGCGGAAAGGTCCACAGCAAAATCAAACGCCGTCCCCGCATTCGGCATCTCAGCAGGCCGCTCACCAGACTGGCCCATGGCATCATGAGCGCAGCCCAGCAAGGCCAGCGCCGTAATGACCCCTATCTTTGACGCGCAGGCAGATCGGATGGCGCGCCTGCAAGAAAGCCAGAAACATTTTTCAATGGGCATGCCACCTTATATATCATGCAAGGAGAGCCTGCCAACATTTGCATTTTTTGAATACCAATATTTCCTAGTTAATAAAACACAACCCATTGAAAACCCGACGCTTACACCAGATTTAAATAAATATTCATCGCAAAATAATACCGATCCGTGACCACCTCAGGCAAACAATGCAACGAGGCTGTAAAGGTGACATCCCCTCCTCACGCCACCCGGCTGCGCCGGCTGAACAGCCCGTACTTGGGACTGAAGATGTAGGCCAGAAAAAAGAAGCTGCCGAGCACCACAATGATCGTGGCGCTCACACTCCACCCCAGCGGATAAGAAAGGAAGAAAGCGGTCACAGACCCGATGGCCCCAAGAATGCCACCGCCCCAGAACATCGCCCGGGCGTTGTTGGTCAGCAGATAAATCGTGGCCGCCGGCGCCACCATCAGCCCCACGCTGAGAATGCAGCCCACCGCCTGCAACGACGACACCAGCACCAGGATGGTCACGCCAAAAGTGGCATAATTAAGCAGGCGCACCGGCACGCCAAGGCTGGCGGCAATGTTCGGCTCAAACAAATAAATCAGCAGCGGCCGCTGCAACGTCGTGAGCGTGATCACCGCAATCGCGCTGATGCCAAAGGCAATCCACAAGTCCGAGTCCGCCATGCCGATGATGCTGCCAAACAGCCACTCATCCAGCTTCTGCCGCACGTCCAGGTTCTTCAAAATCAGCAGCCCCGCGGCAAACGCCGTGGTGTAAAGCACCCCCATCGACGTGTCCTGGTCCAGCCGGGACGTGCGCGAAAGGAAGATGGAGCCAAGCCCCACAATGAGCGCGGCAAAGATGGCCCCGGCCAGCGCGCTCCACTGCGTGAGGCCCGCCACCAGAATGGCCAGCGCCAGCCCCGGGAGCAGGGAGTGCGAGATGGTGCCGATCTTGAGCGCGTCCTTCCGCAGCACGACAAAGGCGCTGACAAACCCGTTGGCAAAACCAATCATCAAGCAGGCGAGCAGCGCGCGCTTGGCGATGGGTTCGGCCAGGAAGTCGGTGAGCGTGGGCATGTCGGAAGTTCTCAGTTCTCAGTTCTCAGCTCGCCGTTGTAGGCGGTGGCGATGTTGGCCGGCGTGAAGGCCTCGCCCACGGGACCGAAGGCGATCTGATGGCGGCGGATGAGGAGGATGTCGTCAAAGTTGCCGGAGACGGTCTGCAGGTCGTGATGGCTGGCAATGAGCAGACGTCCCTCAGCCGTCAGCTCTTTGAAGAGGCGGGAGAGGTTTTCCTGCGCGGGCTTGTCCAGCCCGGTGAATGGCTCATCCAGCAGCAGCACATGGGCCTCCTGCGCCAGCGCGCGGGCGATGAAGGCACGCTGCTGCTGGCCGCCGGAGAGCGCGCTGATCTGGCGGTCCTGCAGGTCCAGCAGGCTCATGCTGGCCAGGGCGC
>CAZPSQ010000158.1:0-7271 GCA_964588755.1 uncultured Prosthecobacter sp.
TGGCCTTGGCATAGACGGCGATGTCCGGCTCGATGCCCAGGACGGGGGCCGCGCCGGGGAAGCCGTAGCGCCAGCCGCTGGTGACTTCATCCAGCATGAAGACCGCGCCTGCGGCGTGGCAGGCGTCGATGACCTGCTGCACAAAGCCGTCGCGCGGCAGCTCGGACCGCATCGGCTCCATGACCACGGCGGCGAGTTTCCCCTCCAGCTGCTGCAAGGCGGCGCGGAAGGAGCTGAGGTCGTTGTAGCGAAAGGGGACGGCGGTGCCTGCAAGCTCGCGCGGCACACCGAGGGGCTGCAGGCCGGGGAGGAGGTGGCCGTCCAGCGCGGCGTTGTCCCCCAGGTTCGCGGCCAGATACCAGTCGCTCCAGCCGTGGTAGCCGCAGAAGGCGATGCCGCTTTTCCCCGTGGCCGCGCGGGCGGTGCGGACGGCGAGGCCCAGCGCCTCCCCCCCGCCGCGCGCGTAGCGCACCTTCTGCGCCCAGGGGTGCAGGTCCAGCAGCAGGTCCGCCAGCGCCACCTCATCGGGTGAGGCGAGCGTGCTGTAGCTGCCGAGGTTCACACGGCGATGCACGGCGGCGTTCACGTCGGCATCCGCATGGCCCAGCAGGATGGCGCCCACGCCGCCGGTGAAGTCGGTGTAACGGCGGCCGTCCAGGTCCCACACGTCCGCGCCTTTGACACGGGAGAAGTAGGAGGGCCAGGTCTGCGGGTCGAACAAATGCGCCCGCTTGGCCAGCAGGCCGGTGCCGCCGGAGACCTTGGCCTTTGCCTCCGCCCACAAGGCCGGGCCGGTGGGTGTGGCGGGCGGCGGGCGCAGCAGGCGCAGGGCGTTTTCGCGGAAGATGTCTTCCAGGTCGCCCTGGGTCATGCCGGTGTCCTCGCAGGCCTCCCGCAGGCAGAGGAGGGACTCGATGCCGACGAGGGTGTAGCTGCCGAAGATGGTGAGCTTTTCCGCCGCCGGGTCCTCCGAATAAATCCAGGTGAAGCCGTCCCCCTGCGTGATGCAGGAGCCGCGCAGCTCGCTGACCATGTAGTCGCTGCCCCACAGCACGCGGCGCGGGCCCAGGATCTCGATCGCCGCACGGAAAGCCCCCGCCTGCGTCACAGCGGAGGTGTCCACCACCACATTGTCCAGATCCACCAGCGCCTGCAGCCCCTCCCGCGCATGGCGGTAGTTGAACGAGCGGGCGACGTGGGCCAGCACCAGCTTGCAGCGCGGATACTTGCGGCAGAGACGGCGCAGCGCCTCCACATTGCGCGGGTCGGTGATGCCGTCCGCAAGCATGATGTGCAGCATGAGGATGCCGTCATGATCATGGCAGGCCTCCCACATCCACTCCGGGGTGAAGGACTCCACCTCGGCCTCCTTCGTGTCCGGCACATCGGCATAGAGGCGGTAGGGCTTGATGCCAACAAAGGTGCCGGCGCCCAGCAGGCGGCGCACCTCCGCCGGATCATCCGAGGGCGCGGCGAGGACGAGGGCGCGGGAGTTCGACGTGGCCACCACCGGCGCGATCTGCTGCTGCAGCCAGGCGTTTTCACCCGCGCGGTCATTGCCCGCGCTGGGGTAGCCGAAGAAGAGACCTTCGACCTTGCGGTTCGGCAGCCAGCGGGCCATCGCCTCATTGAAATCCCCCAGCCCATAGCCACGGTCCGGGTCCAGAAACACCGGCGGCCTGCCCTGGGCAAAATGGCGCGTGTGGAAGAGGTGGGTGTGGACGTCAAACACGCGCTCCGGCACAAAGCCGTCAATGGCGCGGGAAAGCAGACGCTGGTCGGTGGCGGAGAGTTCAGTGACAAGACGCATGACCCGCCCAGTGTGCGCCCCCCGCCCGCCCCTGGCGAGGCACGGCTGCTGGTCCGCTCCGCAGGCCAGCCCGCGAAGTCCGGAGTACCGCTGGCCCACTGGCCTGCGGCGAGCGTCCCCTGCCCCACGCCACGCCCAAGACCATCGCGAAAGCCAGGAGACGCCCGCTTGCAGCCGAATGCGGCAGCAGTACTTTTCCGATCCCAATCCCACGCCTGCGAAGTCCGAAAGTACCGCTGGCCCATTGGCCTGCGGAACGAGCGTCCCCTGCCCCACGCCACACCCAAGACCATCGCGCAGATCAGGAGACGCCCGCTTGCAGCCGAATGCGGCAGCAGTACCTCCAAGCCCGCGCCGGAGGCAAACCTCGAACCTGGAACCTCGAACCTGGAACCTCGAACCTCGAACCTCGAACCTGGAACCTCGAACCTCGAACCTTAAACTTTTAACTTCCGCCGACTGCGCCCACGTCCCCCGAGCAGCACCACCGCGCCTGCCGCCACCAGCACCATGCTGGCAGGCTCCGGCACGGGGGCGAAGATGGCGTTCGCGCCGAGGAAGTACACCGGCTCTGTCTCCGCCGTCGTCGGCTTCACCAGCGTGTCAGACCGCGCGCTCCACTGGCTGCCCATGGTGATCTCCGGGGCGAAGGCGGGCTGCGGGCCGCTGCCCACATTGGCGGTGCGGAAGTCGTCATTGTCTGACCACCAATAGGTCAGCGCCAGGGTGTAGTTTTGCCCCGCCTCCAGCGTCACGGGAGAGACGAGGTCCGTGTAGCGATAGTAGCCGCCCAGGTAGCTGCTGGCATCCAGCGTCACCGTGGCCAGCAGCGTGCCGCCCTGGTCCCACAGCCCGGCCTCGTGGGCGTGCCCCAGGCCGTTTTGATTGTCGTCATAAATGCCCAGCGCTAGCACGGTGATGCCCTGCGCGCCCACAGTGAAGTCATAGCCCCACACGATGTCCGGCCCGGAGGTGGCCAGAAACTCCCGCCGGGAAAACACCTGGTCGTTCGCCATGCCGATGATCTCCGCCCCGTGCGCGCCCAAACCCGCAGCGCCGAGCAGGAAAGTGAGGATGAGGGAGCGGATGTTTCTCAAAGGACACTGCATGAACCAAGGTCTAGCGGCAGAGCTTTACGGTCAAGCCTCCGCGTGTAATCTTTATGTAGGGTAAATGCCGTGATATTTGCCAACCTTGATATTTAACCGACCTCCCAAGAAGCGGGGGCTGGATGAGGGGGCTCACTTTTCAGGCGGGTGTGGCAGCAGTTCGGTCAGCAGCGTCAGCAGGCGTTGGGCTTCGTCAGACTTCGCGTCGAATCCCATGAGGATGGGCGGGAGCCAGCCCATGCGCATGGTGTAGCCATGGCAGTGCCAGCAGATGGCGGTCTCGAAGACCAGCCTGCCCTGGTGGCGGAAACGCAGGGCATAATGCGGGTCGAAGCAGAGGGAGTACTCTCGCTGGAAGGACTGGCCCCGCCAATGCGCGGCGATGCGCCCGGCCTCCTCCCCCCGCACCGTGCGCCGGGCCAGCACCCCGGAGCGCTCCCCCACGCCCAGCGGGTAAGAATCCGCCGCAGTGGACAGCGTCTGGCCGTCCAGCGCCAGGATCTCCACCTCATCCACAGCGGGAAGATTCGGCCCCAGGCTCTGCTGCTGGTCGGCCAGCCACTTCTGCACGTGCTCCCCGGCCACAGGCACCCAGGAGTCCGCCGTCAGGTACAGGCCCAGCCCCAGCAGCGCGACAGCCAGCACCACGGTGCCGAAACACCCAAGCACCACACGCCCCCAGCGGCGTCTGCGTGGGGCGGCGGGTGGCGTTGTCTCATCGTGCGTCATTCCCCGGCCTCCTCAGCTCTCGCCGCCCCGCGCCACTGCATGAGCGCATCGAGCGCCAGCAGCAGGCACACCAGCTCCCCCCACAGCACATAGCCGGGAAGCTCCACCACCTCCGTTATTTTTGACGTGTCCTGTGGATTCATCGCACGGGATTCTGCAACAGTTCAGCGGCGGTTGGCAAGGCTCTGCTTGTGATTTCCGGCTTCCGACTTCCGCCGATGTCCATACCCCTTGCCGGAAGAAAAAAGGGGCGGCTCATTACGGCACCGCCTCAGAAGTCTGGGGGGGGCGGAGATTCGCAGGCCCTAAGTGTCCACCAGCAGTCATGGTGGGTAAGACACGGCATGGGAATGATGACGGGTGGAGCGTGGCGTGACCACACCCGTGCCCCACCATCCCATGGGCTGGCCGCATGGCACCCGAAAGGTCTGTTTCGTGGGGGTTCTTCCTGGACCGCCCTCCCGTTTTCTTCCGGCTGGGGGTGTGGACATTGGCGGAAGTCGGAAGCCGGAAACGGTCTGGCGGCCTGCCTTATCGGTGAAAGGTGATGAAGCCGTTAACCTCGCTGAGATGTTCACCAAAGCGGCCATCGGGTTTCAAGGCATCGTAGGCGGAGGAGTTCGCCACTTGAGCGACGGCGCGCAGCGCCTTTGCCGCAGCGGCCTTTGATAGCGCCTTGCTGCCGTTCTCAAAAATCTCCGCCAAGTCTTCCAGGTCGATGACCTTGCGGCTTCCCCCCTCCCGCCACTCCTTCCAGTCGAAGTCGGCGCACTCCACGAAGAGGCCGTTCTGCCGGTGCCAGGCGGTGCTTTTGCCCATGCCGCCGTTGTTGTTCTTCGCGCAGGTGAAGACGACGCGGTGATCCTCCGGGTCGGGGCTTGCAGGCTCCAGAATGAAGGCGCAGCGGCAGGCAGCGCCGATGACGTAGCTGCCGCTGATCTCATTGAGCAGGTCGCGCCCGGTCTTGCGGGCATCATGGCTGCTGCCCTTGCGCAGGTGGTGCAGGATGACGATCGCAGGCTTGTCCGGGATGTCGGGAATGCAGGACTGCACGGCGTTGAGCACCTCCCGAAAATCCCGCACCTTGTCATCCAAGACAGCGCGGTTCCACGGGTCGATGGCGAAGATGCCGGGACGCTCCCGCACAATGGCGGCGCGCACCGCCGCGCAAAACTCCGGCGTGGTGAAGGCCAGCCCGCCCGGCGGCGGCGGGGTGATGAGCAGGTGCCCGTCCAGCGCATGCCCTTGTTTCGTGATGTCCCCCAGCTCCTGCTTCAGCCGCACCTCGCCATTCTCCGCCTGCAGGATCAGCGTCTTAAATTCCGTGTGCACCGGCAGCGCCATCCATGAGGAGCCCGCGCCCTCCTTCCCCGCGATCGCCAGGGACATGAGCAGGCGCGACTTCCCGCAGCCCGGCACGCCCGCGATGAGCGTGATGTCCCCGCGCGTGAGGTGGCAGTCGCCAACGAGGATGGCATCCGGCGGCAGCTCAAACTGCGTGAAGTAAGACGGCGGGTGCAGCGTGAAGGGCGGCGGCGGTGGCGGCGCGATGCTGGGCCGGCAGGCCGGGTGCGCGCTCAGCATCTGCGTGAAGGCGCGGTCATCCGCCCGGGTGAGGGCCTGCGAGGGCGTGTTGATCGCAGGGGTGGTTGGTGTCGTGTTCTGTGTCATAGAAAAAAGTGCTCAGTGCTCAGTTGAGAGGTTCAGTGTTCGAGGTTTGGAAATCGTCCTCGTCCTCGTTCTCGTCCTCGATCCCAGCGCGCCGAAAAACCGGCAAGACGTGAGAAGCCAGAAGGAAGAAGTGTATGGCAGTTTCTGGTATCAATGCCCGGTGAAGAGGTCCTTCAGGCGGCTCTGGCGGCGGGGATCACCCTCCGGCAGGGCCAGGAGGTCCCCCAGGTCCTTGCAGCCGTCGGGAAGGCGGAAGGCATCATGCGGGATGCCCGCCTGCCGCAGATCGCCCGCCCAGGACATGGCGGCATTCAGCCCGGCGGGGTCCGCATCCGGCAGGATGCGGACATGCCGCCCGCGCAGGGCCTCCAGCAGCGCCGGATCACGCGCAAAGCGGGAGCTGGCGCTGGTGGCGGCCAGGATGCACCACGCCTCCTTCATATCGACCAGGCAGAACGCGGCCAGCGCCTCCAGCAGGCCGATGCAGCCCTCCACCAGCAGCACATGCGTGATCTGCGGGTGCGGCGTCAGCCAGCCTTTGCCGATGAAGGCGCCCTGGCTGCCGGGCAGGTTTTTAGCCTTGAGCTGCGTGCCGTCCGGCCGCCGGAAGGGCCGCCCATCCAGCCGCCGCGCCTGGGCAAAGCCGCCCTCCTGCAGGATGAAGCAGCGGTGCCCCTCCACCGTGGCCATTTTCAGGAAGCCCCAGCGGTGCGCCAGGTCCACCGCGTCCGGGTAGATGCCCCGCAGCGCGGCGATGGCGCGGATGTCATCATGGGTCAGCGGGTCGAACTGCAGCGCCTGCGCCTCGCAGGCCGGTTTCTGGGGTTTGCGGGTGCCGGGCTGCCGGGAGGAGGAGGAAGAGAAGGATTTTTCCAGCAGGTGGCCCCTGGGCTTGCCGCCCGGGTTTTGGGCGGCGCTGCGCAGCTTGTGCCGCAGCTCCGCCTCCGTCCACGGCGGCAGGCATTGGGCGTTCCACTCCAGCAGCAGCGGCAGCGCCTCCGGATCGGCCAGGGCAAAGCCGTTCACCAGCACGCAGGCCGCGCGGAAGGCCGCATCATGCCCGCCCTGCCCCTGCACAGACACCGGCAGCCGCGCCAGATAAGCCCGCGCCCGGTCGCGGATGGGGATGGGGACTGCGGCAGCAGTGGCAGCAGTGGTGGTGGTGGTGGTGGTGGAAGAAACGGCCGCGCGAGTGTGAGCGGCCCCGTCTGTGGTAGATCGTGGTAACGACATCTAAAGCGTCTCAGGCGATCGCGCCAAGATGCAAGTGAAATCGAATTCTGGCGGCGGAAAGATGTGATCACCCATGACCCTTGGGACCGGGATTGGGATTGGGATCGGAAAAGTACTGCTGCCGCATTCGGCTGCAGCGGGCGTCTCCTGGTTTGCGCGATGGTCTTGGGTGTTGGCGGACGTCTGCTGGTTTTCGCGAGGGTCTTGGGTGGGGTGTGGGTCGGGGGACGCTCGCCGCAGGCCAATGGGCCAGCGGTACTTCCGGCTTTCGTGGGCTTGGGGGTATGTTGGGATCGGATCGGAAAAGTACTGCTGCCGCATTCGGCTGCAGCGCGCGTCTCCTGGTTTGCGCGATGGCCCTGGGTGTGGCGGGCGTCTGCTGGTTTGCGCGATGGTCTTGGGTGTGGCGGACGTCTGCTGGTTTTCGCGAGGGTCTTGGGTGTGGCGGACGTCTGCTGGTTTTCGCGAGGGTCTTGGGTGGGGTGTGGGTCAGGGGACGCTCGCCGCAGGCCAATGGGCCAGCGGTACTTCCGGCTTTCGTGGGCTTGGGGGGGGGATTGGGATCTGGAAGTACTGCTGCCGCATTCGGCTGCAGCGAGCGTCTCCTGGTTTGCGCGATGGTCTTGGGTGTTGGCGGACGTCTGCTGGTTTTCGCGAGGGTCTTGGGTGGGGTGTGGGTCGGGGGACGCTCGCCGCAGGCCAATGGGCCAGCGGTACTT
>CAZPSQ010000158.1:7371-12778 GCA_964588755.1 uncultured Prosthecobacter sp.
GGGTGGGGTGTGGGTCGGGGGACGCTCGCCGCAGGCCAATGGGCCAGCGGTACTTTAGGCGGTGGTCAGTTTGGGGTTGGGGAAATCGCTCCCTGGCAGCGGGTGGAAAAGCACCAGCTCCGGCCTGCCTCCCGCCGTGTCTTGCAGGGCCTGCGCCACGTCGCCTTTCACCAAGCTCCAGCTCAGCCCTTCGCAATAGCGCGACTTCCATTCACCGCGATGCAGCAGGGTGTCCGCCGCGCCGTGGCGCAGCCAGGGGAAGTGCTTTTTGTGGCTCAGCGCGAGGCGCAGCGGGTCCAGGTCGTCGGTGAGGCTGACGAGGTGCAGCGGCCTTACCGGGCCCTGTTGAAACGCGGCCTCGTAGGCGAGGATGGCGGAGATGCCCTGCGCGCCGCTGCCGAGGCCGACGTCCCACACGATGAGCGGCCCTTCGCCGCTGAGCAGCAGGCGCGTGAGCTGTTGCAGCTCCGCAGGCGGTGCGGGCGTGGTGTTGATGGCCGTGCCGCTTTCCACATGGCGGATGCCGCCCTCATGCAGCTCATACGCGCCCATCCTGCCGGCCACGGTGGCGGCGGTGCGCTTGGGCGGTGTGACGGGGTGGTCGATGTCCTCCACCTGCAGCACCGCGCGCTTTTCATGATACAGCGGCAGGAAGCGGTCGTCCAAAATGCTCTGCCGCACCTCGCGCATCATGGCGTGGTAGAAGTGGATGTTGTGCTGGCCGGTGAGCGTCCAGCCCAGCGGCTCCTGCGTCTTCACCAGATGGTGCAGGTAGGCGCGTGTGTATTTGGCGCACACCGGGCAGGCGCAGGCGGGGTCCAGCGGCTCCTCGGAGAATTTGTAAACGGACCGCCGCAGCTCCACCATGCCGCGCGAGGTGAAGCAGGAGCCGTGCTTCGCCACCTGCGTGGGGATGATGCAGTCGAACATGTCCACGCCACGGTGCACGGCCTCCAGCACATCCAGCGGCGTGCCCACGCCCATGAGGTAGCGCGGGCGGTCGCTCGGCAGCATGGCGGCGGTCAGCTCGCACACGTCCTCGCGCTCATGCTTCTCCTCCCCCACGGCCAGGCCGCCGATGGCAAAGCCGTCGAAGGGCAGCGTGAGCAGGCCGTCCGCGCTCTCCCGCCGCAGGTGGGGATACAGGGCGCCCTGGATGATGGCGAACATGGACTGCGGCGAGTCCTTCCGCGCGGCAAGGCTGCGCACGGCCCAGCGCTGCGTGACCTGCAGCGCGGCGCGTGCGGCCGCCACATCCGCCGTGGAGGGGATGCACTGGTCCAGCACCATCATGATGTCGCTGCCGATGGCCATCTGCGTCTCGATGCTCAGCTCCGGGCTGAGCAGGATGCGCCTGTTGTCCACATAGCTCTGAAACACCGCGCCCTTCTCCGTCATGGAGCGGGAGTGCGGCAGGGAGAAAATCTGGTAGCCGCCCGAGTCCGTCAGCACGGAGCCGGGCCAGCGCATGAAGCGGTGGATGCCGCCCATCTTTTGAAACACCTCCGGCCCCGGCCGCAGCAGCAGATGGTAGGTGTTCGCCAGCAGGATCTGCGAGCCGGACTCATGCAGCGACTCCGGCGTCTGCGCCTTCACCGTGGCCTGCGTGCCCACCGGCATGAAGAGGGGGGATTTGATCTCCCCATGCAGGGTGCGAAACGTGGCCGCGCGCGCGCGGGAGCCGCCAGCCTGGGCCTCGAGCTTAAAATCCAGCCGGGAGGGGGGCAGTGCGTGCTCAGCCACGGCGGATTTCAGACCCCTTGAAGAAGATGTCGATGCGGAAGACCTTCTTCACGCGGCAGTGGATCTGGCCCGTCTGCAGGTCGAATCGGTCCGGGATCTCCACCTTGTGCAGGTCCACGGTGGCGTGGAAGCCGCGCTCGGAAAAGATGTCGATGAGGATGGAAAGGGCCACCGGGTCGTGAAAGAGCTTGTTCTCCGTGTTGATGTGGGTGCGGCCGGAGATGGCGTGGCGCTCAATGATGGGCTGCACCTTGTTCTGGATGAACTCCACCACGGCCTGCATCAGCTCCGCGTTCTCCACCTTGTAGTGGTCCAGGCGGCGCACCAGTTCCTGGCGCGCGTGGCGGATCAGCTCGCTGGCCAGCGGCAGGTCACGCAGCACGTCAAAGGTGCGCGGGTCCAGCTCCAGGGAGCTTTGGTACTCCAGCTCGCGCACGATGTTTTCCTGCACCCGCTCCAGGGATGCCTGCGCATTGATGAAGTGGTAGTGGAAGATCTCCTTCAGCGAGACGAGCGCGTCATACGTCTTTTCCTTGAAGACCTTGTAGCGGTTCCGCGCCAGCGCGGGGTCGAAGTCCGTGTTGCGCTCCTCCCACAGCTCTCCCAGCCCGGAGCGGCGCACCTCCTCATTGTGTGCCAGCACCTCCTGCCCGCGCTTGATCTGGCGGGCGATGCTCTCCGCCTCATCGACGAACAGCACCATGATGTGGAAGATCGGCTGCTTGAAATGGGCCGCGTGCGGCGTGTCGGAAAAGTCCCGGCGCAGGCGCATCATTTCATCAAAGAGCATCTTCAGGCACTCCACCTGCACCTTCGTGCGGGGGAAGCCGTCCAGGATCGCGCCGTTTTGCTGCTCCGGCTCCAGCAGCTTGCGGAAGAGGATGCCCACCACATCGCGGTCGCCCACCATGCTGCCCTGGGACTTCAGCGCCCTGGCCTCCGGGCTGTCCAGCAGCGCGCTGACCACGATGGGCTCCGCCGTGATGCCGCGCAGCTTGCGGATGAAGTCGGTGTTCGTCCCCTTCCCCGCTCCCGGCGCGCCGCCCAGCAGGATCAGCTCCTTCGGAAAGCGCAGGTTCTCGCGGCCGTAGTCGGCCTCCAGTTGTTTCCACACATGGTTGAAGATGAGCTGCGCGTCTTTGATTTCCAGGTCCGGTGGTGCGGCTGGCTTGACGGCGTTGTCTGAGACGATGGACGACATGCGGGGGATTATCGCAGGGAGGCGGGAGGGTCAAGGGCTTGAGAGCAAGGAGCAGCACTTGCCAAGCGCCGGCCTGGACGAGGGGTGAGCAGCGACCGCCAGGGCGAAAGGGCCTCCCCCCCTTGGCACTTTGGCAAGTGCCTCTCCCTGCGCGAGGTGGATCATCCGCGCAGCGTCATCAGATACGCCAGCAGGTCCGCCGCGCTTTGGTCCGGCAGGGCGTCGAGCAGTCCTTCGGGCATGAGGCTCCGGCGGATGAATTTGGTGCTGCGGATGTCCTTCTTGTCCAGGCGGCGGTCCGGCTGGCCGGGCTGGCGGATGACGATGGCGGTCTTGTCCTCGCTGACGAAGAACGCGTCAATGAGGTCGCCGTTGCTCATCTCCACGCGGTAGATGCGGTAGCCGGGCTCCATGGCGGCGTTCGGGGTCAAAATATTGCGCAGCACGGCCTCCAGGCCCATGGCGCCGGCACCGCTGAGGTTCGGGCCGATCTGCCCGCCCGTGCTGCCGATCTGGTGGCAGGCAATGCACAGGGCGCTCAGCGCCTTGCCCTTCTGCGGGTCCCCCTGCCCTGCCAGCGCGGTCAGCCTGGCAAACTTTGCATCCAGCGCCTGCGCCTGCGCCTCGGTCAGCAGCGGCGGCGCGTCGATGGTCTTGGCCAGACGGGCTCCTTTGCCAAGCTTGGTCAAGGCCACCGCGGCGGTCAGGCCGGAGCGGTCAAAACTGGCGCGGATCTCCGCCGCCGTGCGCGCCTTTTTCCACACGCGGAACTCGCACAGCGCGCCCTCCGTGCCTGTCTTCGGCCCGCTCCAGCCGATGCGGCAGTCCTCGATCTTTGCCGTGCAAGTCTTTGTGCCGGTGGCGTCCAGCTCGCCGTTTTGGTAGATGCGGAAGACGCCCTTCTCATCCCGCGTGACGGCGAGGTGCGTCCACAAATCCGGCGTCATCGGCTTGGTGGACACGCACACATCATGCAGCCCGGCCTCGCCGATCCACACGCGGAATTTGGAGGCAAAGAAGTTCAGGTCGATCTTCCCCGGGCTGCCCAGCAGGCTGTCGCCATTGCCGATGTTCGGCGCCAGACGCACCCAGCTTTCAATCGTGAAGGGGCCCTCCAGCGTGATCTTGGAGTCCACCCAGGCGGTGTCCTGCCCATCGAGAAGGAGCACTTCTTTGAACGTGCCGCCCAGGAGCTGCTGCAGCTTTTCCATGTCCGGGCTGTCTCCCAGCACGGTGGCCAGGCGCTCCACAGTCACGCCGTCCAGATCCTCCTGCGGCAATCGTTTGTCCAGCAAGGCGGCCACGATGGCCGTGGCCCCGGCCTTGGTGCTGGCCAGTGTGGCCAGCGCTGTCTTGCGCGGCGCTGGCTTGAGATCTGGAAACAGCTCTAGAAACCGGGCGCCTGCATGCGGCGCGCGCGACGCCACCAGCGCCTCCAACGCCGCAGCCCTGACGAGGGCGTCAGGGTCTGATCTGGCGAGCGTGGCGAACACCTCGGCATGGGGGCTGTGCAGATCGCGGAGCGTTTGCAGCAGTTGCTGCTTCGCCACCACCTGGAAGATGTGCAGGCCGCGTTTCGGCGCGTCCTCGCGCGGCGGCTCATTCTTTGCTGCCAGCAGCTCCATGAGATGGTCTTCCATCCCGGTGATCTGAAAGCCGCTGATGAGCGACAGCGCCAGACTGAAGTCGGAGAAAAGGAGGCTCTGCAGCATCTCGCGCACAGGCTCGGTGAGCAGCGGCGCTATCTGGGCGGCATTGAGCTTCGTCCGCTGCGCCAGCAGTTTCTTCGCCACGACCTCGCGCGAATCCACATTCATCAACAACGCCTTCAGCGCATCGCCCACGCCTGGCTCCTCGGGGAACTCGGCGAGGCGCAGCAGCTCCTCCTCATTCGGCTCCCGGTCCATCTGCGGCAGCAGCTTTGCCACACGTGCGGCGCTAGTTTTTGGCTCAAGGGAAAGCGCGGCCAGCACGCGGGCCTCGATGGGCAGCTTCGCCGCAGCGTCGGAGTCGAGAAACTGCGCCACACGATCCGGGTGCCGCTCCAGAAACATGCGGACCAGGAAGCGCTCAAACTCACGGTCATAAGCCTCCCGCACGGGGATCTGTTTCGGCCCGCGCGAGCTTTGCGCCAGCGGGCCGGGGAGACTGGGCCTGGCGAAGGAGAGCAGTGTGGAGATGGCTGCCTCGCCACCTTCAGGCAGTGAGCGCCCCCAGAGGCGAATCTGATCCGCAATGGTCTTGGTGGGCATGGGGATGAACTGCCAGCGTCCAGCGTCATGCTTGGAAAGTGAATGAGCTCCCTTGTCCGCCAGCGTCTGCCACGCCAGATGCGCCCGCCCCACCGGCTCTTTGTCCAGCATGGCCAGCAGCTCCTCCACCCCCAGCTTCGTGAAGTCCGCAACGCGCCCCGGAGCGCGGGCCTTCGGCTTCACGCGCCAGATGCGGCCGCGTGTCTTGTCG
>CAZPSQ010000159.1:0-12687 GCA_964588755.1 uncultured Prosthecobacter sp.
GGGTGACCGCCGAGCTTGAGTCGACGCAGACCACGCTGGCACGGGTGCAGCGGATTGTCTTCGGCTCGCCGAGCGAGCGCACGGCCGCGGTTCTCGGGGAAGAGAAGACGGGCGAGCGTCCACCGGCCAACAACGCCCAGCCGAGTTCCGCGGCTGCGGCCGGCGAAACGGACCCCGGTGGTGCGCCGACAGGCACGGCCGATCCGGACCCGCGGCGCGAGAAGAAGAAGCGCCCCGGGCACGGTCGCAACGGGGCCGAGGACTATCCCCGCGCGCCGCGCATCGCGGTTGCCCATGCGCGCTTGAAGCACGGCGATCGCTGCCCCGAGCCGGGTTGTGAGGGCCGCTTGTACGGGCAACGACGAGCGCCGGCGCTGCTGGTTCGCGTGACCGGGGTGGCGCCCCTGGCGGCGCAGGTCTATGAACTGGAACGGCTGCGTTGCGGACTCTGTGGCACGGTGTTCACGGCCGAGCCACCGGCAGGGGTCGGCGAGGCGAAATACGACGAGACCGCCGCGGCGATGATCGCGCTCCTGAAGTACGGCTGCGGTTTGCCGTTCCACCGTATCCAGCGGCTCGAGAAGGCGCTGGCCATCCCGTTGCCGGCGGCGACCCAGTGGGAGGTCGTGCAGCAAGCGGCGGCACGCCTGACGCCGGCCTTTGCGGAACTGGCCGAGCAGGCGGCCGAGGGGTCGGTGCTCTACAACGACGATACGACGATGCGCATCCTGAACTTCACCCAGGAGGCGCGCACCGAGGCGCTGCCGCCGGGCGCCCGCGCGGATCGCACCGGGGTGTTCACTTCCGGGCTGGTCGCCGAGACGGCACACGGTCCGATTGCGTTGTTCAAGACCGGGCCCTGCCATGCCGGCGAACACCTCGCCGAGGTGCTCGACCGCCGTGAGGCGCCGGATCCGCCGATCCAGATGTCCGATGGCTTGTCTCGCAACAAGCCGGGCGATCATCCGACCCTGGCCGCTTCTTGTCTTCCGCATGCGCGACGCAAGTACGTCGACGTGGCCAATGCCTTTCCCGACGAAGTCGCCTTCGTCCTCACGACGCTACGCGAGGTCTTCCGCACCGACCAGCAGGCGCGGCGGAAAGGTCTTTCGCCGCCGGATCGCCTGCTCCTGCACCAGCAGGAGAGCGCCCCGCGCCTGAAGGCGCTCGAGGACTGGATGACCCGGCAGTTCGCGGAGCACCTCGTGGAGCCTCACTCGGGGCTCGGGCAGGCGATCTCGTACATGCAGAACCACTGGCAGAAGCTGACGCTCTTCCTGCGCGTGCCGGGCGCCCCGATTGACAACAACATTTGTGAGCGAATCCTCAAGAAGGCGATCCTGCATCGAAAGAACGCGTTGTTCTATCGGACCTTGAACGGTGCGCGGGTCGGCGATCTGTTCATGAGCCTGATTCATACCGCGGAACTGCACCAGATCGAGCCGTTCGACTACCTCGTCACTCTACAGCGCCATGTGGCGACCGTTGCGCTCGATCCGTCGGCGTGGATGCCTTGGAACTATACCGAGGCGCTGGCCCACGCCGAGGCTGAAGCGGCGCCGGACTGAGTCGCCGAGCGGCAGGGTTCCGCCGCTCTTCTTGCTCGCCCGAGCATCCTCCAGAAGCTAGATTGCCCCCGCACTCGGGCGGCGTGCGCGCGGTTGCGGGGGGTTTGCAGCGTTGCCGAAAGCACACCGTTGTTCTACGCGGTCAATGCGAAGTCCGTCGCACCTGCCCGCTGACAGGGCTTTGTGACTAGCTGGGGTTTGCCCCCTGCAACCAAGGGTGAAGGGTCCGTCGCACCTGCCCGCTGACAGGGCTTTGTGACTCGTACGCTTCTTGTGGGGCGTTGAAGATACGCCGCGTCCGTCGCACCTGCCCGCTGACAGGGCTTTGTGACCAGAGGACGTCTTGTCCTTGAGGGCGGTGATCTCAGGTCCGTCGCACCTGCCCGCTGACAGGGCTTTGTGACTAGCAAGGGCCGAGATTGTCGGCGCGCTCTTCCCGGGTCCGTCGCACCTGCCCGCTGACAGGGCTTTGTGACGCAGCGATCAGGTCGGCGAACTTGCTTGCTGTCCACGTCCGTCGCACCTGCCCGCTGACAGGGCTTTGTGACTTTTTCGCATGCCCGGCAATGATACACAATCGACGCGTCCGTCGCACCTGCCCGCTGACAGGGCTTTGTGACGAGCTGATCGACGCAGCAAAAGACCAAAACGTCGCAGTCCGTCGCACCTGCCCGCTGACAGGGCTTTGTGACGACAGAAACGGGCGGGCCTGCTTCCTGAACGCGCGCGTCCGTCGCACCTGCCCGCTGACAGGGCTTTGTGACGCGTACGCCCGGATGGTTATGGTCGCGACGCCCGGCGCGTCCGTCGCACCTGCCCGCTGACAGGGCTTTGTGACATGTCTTCGACCTCGCTTAGTACCGCGAGGATCACCCGGTCCGTCGCACCTGCCCGCTGACAGGGCTTTGTGACTTGGTTGCGTAGGCTTGCTTATGGGCCACTGGCAGAAGTCCGTCGCACCTGCCCGCTGACAGGGCTTTGTGACCCGTACAAGGCGGTACGTACGTCGGCCTGAAGCTGTCCGTCGCACCTGCCCGCTGACAGGGCTTTGTGACAGCAGATCCTCGACGTGCTCGGGGTGGTCCCCATGAGGTCCGTCGCACCTGCCCGCTGACAGGGCTTTGTGACGCGCAAATCGGCTCCGTGCAGATCGGCTCCGTGCAGGTCCGTCGCACCGGCCCGCTGACAGGGCTTTGTGACACACGATGCGGTTGCGTAAACAAAAAACATCGAGAATCGTCCGTCGCACCTGCCCGCTGACAGGGCTTTGTGACCGTAGGAATAGACGCTCGATAGGTCGGACGTAGCCAGGTCCGTCGCACCTGCCCGCTGACAGGGCTTTGTGACGCACGGGCTGCGAATCCGCCCGCCGGATTGTCTTTGAGTCCGTCGCACCTGCCCGCTGACAGGGCTTTGTGACATACGGCGCGCATTGGTCATGCACACCTCCTGCCCGGTCCGTCGCACCTGCCCGCTGACAGGGCTTTGTGACCAATAGGCCTTCGTGTCCGCCTCGACACGAGCCTTGTCCGTCGCACCTGCCCGCTGACAGGGCTTTGTGACTTGAGCGCCTCGGCCGTACGCCACTCAGCAGAGCTGGTCCGTCGCACCTGCCCGCTGACAGGGCTTTGTGACGTTCCTAGAAACTGGAAAATTGAAGAGGCTTTTTGAGGTCCGTCGCACCTGCCCGCTGACAGGGCTTTGTGACCTCCAAGCCGACTGACCAGCGCGGTAGGTTACTGCTGTCCGTCGCACCTGCCCGCTGACAGGGCTTTGTGACGTCAGTCCGCGTTTGGCCATGAGCGCCGTGATGTTCGTCCGTCGCACCTGCCCGCTGACAGGGCTTTGTGACGTCTTGCCGGTGGCTTCGACCAGCGCCTGGACGACGAGTCCGTCGCACCTGCCCGCTGACAGGGCTTTGTGACGTCTTCTCATCCCGAACTTCCGTGCCTGCAATTCCGAAGTCCGTCGCACCTGCCCGCTGACAGGGCTTTGTGACCAGACCGTTCTGCTGCCGATGACGTACCAAATTTAGGGGTCCGTTGCAGTCATCAAGGATTACGCGTATCTGTCCCAAGCGGACCCTACTGCTGATATGCTAAAGGAGTATCGCGACGGCAGGGGCGACTGCGCCGCCCACGAGCGGACGTGTCTGGTGTTGATGGCGCAGCAGTCCGTCGATGAAAGGCTATCGACGGAATTCCCCGAAGGGGGATGTTGGCTCTGCCATCTGGTATGAGAATGGCCGCAACACGTACCTCCCGATCCACCAGACCACCGCCTGCTTCGGCGTCGGGCTGAAAGCTTCACTTGAATGGCGACCCACATGACATCCACCAATGGTCCAGCAGGGAGTTTCGGTTCTTCTTCGAGAGCCAATCTATGGCTCGCCATCGGTGACGAAACCGGGAGTTTCGAGGACCCGCCTTCTGCCAGCATGCACGGCGTGGGACTGATTCTCGCCCGTCCGGCAACTCTGCTCGCCGCGCTCGACGAAAATCTTGACGGTCGGACGATTCGCGGTCGAATGGACGCGCCGGTCGAGGGGCTCAGGAGCTGGTTGCTTTCCCAAGGTGCCGCGAAGGCCGACGAGCTCACGAAACATCATGTGCGCGAGGCGTGGCTTTACCTTCGGACCAGGAAAGATGTAGCTGGGGAGTATTCTCTCGATGCCACCCCCAGCGATCCGGTCCTGACCCACCTGCTGGCGGCATTTCGCTGGTTGGCAGGACATCCGGGAATCGTGGCGCTCGGCATTCACGGCAGTGGTAAGGAGGTGATGACCGATTTCTCCACGGGTAGCGATCCAATGGCCACCATTGGCGCGCTCTACGGCAGAATCCTCGCGCTGGTGAGGCCGTTTCTGGGCTCGTCGCCACGAATTCGTGTCCTTCCCGGTTGCCGGACCGAAGAAACCAACACCGCGTCGATCCTGCGTGCCGGACGAGATGTCTCTGGGCCTTCATCAGGCGGCCGGCTGGCAACCAGCAAGACAGGCGGCAACCGCACTCTCCTGGAAACGATGGAGAGACAATTCTGGGCAACGCTGGCCACAACGGCAGGCCATTGGCCTGTGCCATCGACCGCCGCGGCGCGCCAGATTGCCTTCGCCGGCTCTATGAACAAGACGGAGTTGGTCAGCGCCCTGGAGAGAGAGGACGCGCAGGCGGCCAAACTGCTTAGCGCGGAGGAGAGCCGCTTGAACAATCTCGCCGACCTGGCGTGCAGCTTGATGGCCGCAAGCTGCGATTCTGCGCAGCGTGATCTGCGTATCCGCTTCCCCGATCCGGTCGGTCCCAATGTCCGCTTCTTCTCGGCGCGAGAGGTAATGGCATGAGTCGCTGGCGCTTTCAGCTGGCTCTCGATAGTGGCCTGGCTCTTTTCGCAGGGCAAACCGTCGATCTGGCGTGGCACGCGGAGGGCCCACGCCCGCAGATCGACGTAGCGTCGACTGCCGGCGACGATCGGCTAACCGATCAGGGCGGCCAGGTATTGCTGGATGCTGTGCTGGCTCACTCCTTCTCGGTTTCCGGTCGGGGAGGCCAGGTCGCGGCCGTACCGGCGCCGTGGAGCGTCTGGCTCAAGCCGGGAGCGGTGCCTTCGGCGACCGAACTGCTGTCGGCCGAGCTGGCTATCGAGCTCTGGTTGCTGCCGGCGCGGGAGATCAATGACCTCGATGCGGCGAGAAAGGCACTGGACGCGCGTCGAGCGAATCTGCCTGCGGATGTGCGCGAGGCTCTGGCCTACTGGTTGCTCGGGTCGACCCATCCACTGGGCGGTCGGCCGGACTTGAAGAAGTCGTGGCGCAGCGATACCGACGAGGTATTGGTCCGGCGTTCGCCGGACTGGACGAGCCGGCGTTGCCCACCAGAACCCCTGCTGGCTGCGGCACAGCGTCTGCTCCAGGAACTCACGCGGCGGCGGTGCGTCGCCGTAACGCTCGCCGACTATGAGGAACTGGTGATTTCCCTCGGTGACGGGACGGCGCCGCTGCCGATCGCCTTTCGTCAGGCCATCTGGTGGGAGGCTGCTTATCAGCTGGCGGCTCGCGGCCTGCATTCCGAAGCCGATGAGGCGACGCGACGTTACCGGCAGGCCTGCGACGATCTGCTGACCCGTCTGCCGGGACTGGCCGAAGCCGATATTC
The DNA here is from genome assembly GCA_964588755.1 of uncultured Prosthecobacter sp. GTDB lineage: Bacteria > Verrucomicrobiota > Verrucomicrobiia > Verrucomicrobiales > Verrucomicrobiaceae > Prosthecobacter. The sequence continues at coordinate 5,716 of CAZPSQ010000159.1, forward strand.
CCGGATTCGGTGTCAGCATTGGGCAACGTGCGTATTACGCCGGCGAGTTTCGCATCGCGCTCGATGCCTATCGAAAGGAGTGGCAATCAGGGTCCGAGCAGCACCGTTCGCGCCTGCAGCGCCTGATCGCCAATGTCTTCACTGATCTTGGCGCACTCACCGCAGCCGGCAGACTGGCCAACCAGGCCTTGTACGATCAGGAGGTGGCCGGCGACCCCGAAACCTACAAGACGCTCGGCCGCTGTGGCGAAATCGCCCTTCGTTGCGGTGACCTGGAGCGTGCCGCCGACTTCTATCGGCGATCCCACGAAGCTCAGCAGGTTTTGCTGGGCACTGGCGTGACCGGGCAAACGGCCGTCTATCGGGGGCACGTGGCCTTGCTGGCCGGCGATCTGGACGAAGCGGCCGCCTGGTATGCCGAAGCACATGATGCCGACGCGGGCACGGATTCCCGGCTCAACGCCTATGCCTTGATGGGCGAGGCGGCGCTGGCCCTTCGCCGCCGTGATCATAGCGCCGCGCTCGCCTGCCTTGATCGGCTGGAGAACACCGACAGTGCATCGATCAATGGCGATGCGCTGCCACGTGCAATGGTCACACTTGGCGCTGTCGCCGCCGGCGCCCCACGGGAGAAAGGCCGGCTTGCGCTCGAAGCGCTGCTCAAGAACAACTACATGGCTGAAGCGCTGGCGCTGCTGCCTCTGGTGTACCACCACGTGGGAATGGCGAGCAAGCCGCTCAACCGCATCGCCGATACGCTGCGGCAGTGGGAGAAGGCTCTGCTCGCAATGCCAGAGCTGGTGGGCGAGAGTATGGATGGCGATCCGACCCCCAAGGCCTTGCTCGCCGCGATTGCCGAAGTGAGGAAGCGTGACAGTTGGCAAGCGCTGGCCCCGTTGCGCTCACGAATCTTCCCGACAAATCTGATCGCAGTGGCCAAAGCGGCCAGCTGATCGACGTTTTCGCGCCACCGCCAACGTGGCGAGGGGCTGTCAAAGCGGCATTACGCCGAGACGCGCAGCGCTTGTCGGAAGCTCGTCCGCATCGCTTTCAGTCTTTTCTCTCGCTGCCACTTCCGTCAAGGTTTCGGTAAAGTCAGTGGCCTCGCTCAGTTCAGCGAGGATATACTGGCGCCGCTGCTGAAAGCGTAACAGGAGCCTGCGGCGCTTGCTTTCCCGATCTGCAAAACCAGAAATCGAGGCGGCTTCAAGAAAATAGCGCGCTCGCTCCAGCGCGCTCAAAGCCCGGTCCAGACTCTCCCGCGGCGCTGCACCTTGAAGATGCAGGTAGGCGATGGTGTAGGCCCATGGGCCTGGATCATCGTCGGTGAGCCTGTCTTCGGCATGATCTAGCCAGCTTCGGGCAATATTCAAGCACGCCAAATCCCGAGATACCCAGGCGTAGGCGGCAAGCGCTCGGAGCAAATAGGCGCTGGTCTCGTTGCCATGACCGACGTTTTCCGGGGCTTCGCTGCCAAGTCGCTTCGCGACCTCGGCAGCGAAGTTGGCCGAAACATTCTCTGACACCTGCCCGCCAAGCACTCCCCAGGTGGCCAGATAGAGTTGCCACGCGAGTTCGCGTCCAGTATCGACCGGTGAGCGTTTGCGCTTGGTGGTCATCAAGTCGAGTGCAATGTGCAATCTGCCGCGGCGGGCTTCCATGCGCGCCGCCCAGTCGAGGCGCTTGAATTCCGCGCTGAAGCTCTGTCTCGGGTCATCCCACACGCAATCTTCATGACGCTGGATGATCGTCGCGGTACTTTCTGGCAGGTTGAGGTCGATGAAGAGATTGGCTAGTGCGCCGAGGATTTCTGCTCTCTCCTTGACCGGCAAGTCCGGGATACCGAGGCCAAGCGACAGATACTTGGACATCTGGACATAATTTCCGACTCGGCGTGCGGCGGCTGCCAAACCCCGGATGGCCTGCGGCGACCGGGAATCGCCAATCCGTTCGGACAATTCCTGCATGGCCGGATGATGGTGTTTTTCCGCAAGCCAAAGGAGCGGTGGCCACATCCATTCGCGCGTGAGTGGCCAAGCGTGCGGAGATACCGCGTGTTGATGCGCTGACAGAAATTCTTCGCGCGTGCTTTCGTCGTCGAGCGGTGGCCGGCGCCGATCGCCGTGCGCGTTGTCCCAGCTCAGCCTGTTCCATTGGGCGCACGGCGTCGCGTCGATCTCACATTCGCCCCAGATCGTGAGCGTACGGGAACTGGGCCTGGCGCTGAGTGCGCGCTCCGCTCGCTCCAGCCAGGAGATGCTTTCCTCGGAAGCTCGGCCCGCAAGAAACTCTTCAAGCACGCACGCCATCTCCGGCGCCGAGAGCTCGGACGTTGCCGCGATGACGCTGCGGCACCCCTGTTCCAGCAGCCGCCGAGCCAGCTTGTCCATGGCGCCTTCGACGTTGCAGGCGAGCAGCCAGATACGCTCCGGCATCGGGTAGGCAACAGGCAGATCGAACACGCGCCCATCGCGATCGACCAGTCCATTCGCGCGGCCATGGGCCATGATCAGCAACTCGCTGGCAGCACTCATTTGTTCCTTGAGAAAGGCGAGTCGGCAGCTGCGAAGCTGTCCTGACCGAAGCCATGGCTGCAGCCGGTCCACGAAGGAAAATTCTGCCGGTGGGAACAGATCGAGAAAGCAGATCGTGTTACCGACACTGCTTCGCGCGTGGCCCCAGACGGCATTGCGCACAACCAGTGCCTGTGACGATAGCGGTCGTCCTGACAGCTGCAGTGTTTCCCAGCGCAGGTGCAGCCAGGGCGCTGGCAAGCTGGGTTCAAGCAGCAGCAGGCAACGACAATGAGGATCCGGTGAGCGTAGAGTTGGCGCCAATTCGGGCAGGAATTCCTCTACAGCCTTGGCGCCGGCAGCTATTTCCGGAAGCGGAATGGTCTGGTGGCACTCTCGGCTGAGGAGGTGCAATACTGCATTGTCCGTGGAGTGGACTTCCTGCCACAAGGCGACGAATGGCCGCGCAGTCTCCAGCGCAGAGCTGGCGACTATTCCGATTCCTTTAGCGCCAGTTCCAGCCGCCTGCCGCCTGCCGTAAACAGCACAAGTGTAGTGCTGCCGCTGTCCCAGGCGATGGTATCCACCGCGCCGGCCGGAAGGTCAACCCGCTCTTCGACGTGCGACCCTTTACGAACTTCGACGACGAGCAGTTCCGTTCCGACGGCGGTCACTTCCATCCGTCCATCGCCTTCAGCGGTCACTTCGTCAATCCGTAGTCGTGCGACGTCGGGCCACGAGAGATCGGGAACATCAGCAAGGTCTTCGCCGCTCATTGCGATCGTGACCCTTGGCTCCGGGAGAAGAATCTCGGCAGCCTTGCCGGCCGCAGCAATCAGGCGATTGATCAGCGTTCCCACTTGGCCGGCGGGGACGCCGGCCAAAGCGCGCAAGGCCAGGCGAGCCGGTTCGCGGACCGCTTCTGCGGCTTCGAAGTAGAGTTGCTGGTAGCGATGCCTGGCGTCGTGTTCATCGCCCAGGGGGCTGCCGGTGCTTACGCGCAAGCCTGCGGAAGTGGTTCGCGATGCCACTCGCCCAGGCCAGCAGGGGACATCGGCCGGTGGTTCTACCGCCACAAAGTCGGCTGCCAGCGAACGCACCGCCTGCAAACGCGCTGGCGACAGTTGCCCGACAACGCGCGCCGCCATAGGCAGGTAGAGACGTACCGGGTTCCATAGCTGCACCATCGCCGCTTCCGGGTCGAAGGGTGCGTCTTGTTCCTGGAGCACGAAATCCCACCAGCCAGCATATTCGGTTTCGGCAGACACCAGCCAGCCGTGCCAGACGGCCGCTGCTTCAGATGGTGCATCAAGGAGTACAAACAGAGGAACCAGCATGATGGCGTCAAGCTGACCCGGTCGTGGCGTGACGATCTTTTCGGCCGATACGATCTGACCAGGCGCCGGGAGGGGCGTGGACGACAGCGATAGTGCGGCAACACGACGCCGGATCAGATCCCTGATCGCGTCTGGAACGTTTGGCGTGGAATGGAGCACTTCTGGCGACGCTTGTGCTGAGGCTTGATCATCCTGGATGTCGGCGTGGTACTCACTCCATTCCATTGAGCGGCGCACGGCTTCGGCTATACCGGGCGAAGTCTCGCCGCGCTTGGTCGCTTCGATCAGGCCTTCAGAAACGCCGAAGAGGTGGCGCTCGACAAGCTCGATGGGAGGGGAGAGGGGGAGTCGGTCTTTCATTCGGCAGCCTCCTGCTGTTCTGCCCATGTCAACGCTTCAAAGCAGAGGATCTTCAAAGCCCCGAGAATCAGGAGACTGTTTTGCGGGTGGAGTTCGATGCCGAGCGAGCCGGTGATCCAGCGACCGAGCAGCGTTTCGGCAAAGCCAGCGACATCGCCGCCTCGCCAGTTGAAGCCCAGTTTCTCAGCCTTGTAAGCTTGTGACTTGATTCCCTTGCGTTTGGCCAGGTGCACGAGGGGTTCCGAAAGCGCGGCATCAGGGCAGTTGGAAAATGCTACAAAGATGGGCACCCATTCCTCGCTGGCAACGAGCCACGCTCTGGCCGAAGCAGCGACTTCAATCGGCGGAAAGCCTGCTTCCGCCAATGCGTTCAAAGGATCCGTGCCGGTAGTTTCGGCCTCGGGTGCTTCATCAAGGGACGGGGGAGACTCGCCTTCCGCGTCGTGTTCGTCGCCAATTTCCCTCTTTTCTCTCGATTGCTTGCTGCGAAGAAGGTCACGCAAATAGCGCTGATAGTAGACTCGCAGCGCGCCGACGTGATCGCATCGGCTCGTGAGGTCGAGACGCAACACCTTGTCCTGAAAGAACTCCTGGATGTAGACATTGCGGTCCTCTGGCAGTCCCGCTAGCTCGCGCGGCTTGTAGTTCATCAGGACGGCCATCGTGATTTCGTATAGTCGCGTCCAGCCGGCCTCATCAAGATCACGCCGGCGACACCACAGATCACGCAGGTCGCCATCCAGTGGGTGGTTTTCGCTCATGGTTCAGTACCGCGACTTGAGCCACGCCAAGAGTTCGATACGCGCGGGTTGTGGCATGACGCCAATTTTTCCGCGCAGCCGCTGGCCCGGCACCACTTCGTAACGGCAGCATGCAAAACTGCGGCGACCGTTGGTTGGGCGAGACCACATGACTCGCTGTTCGTCGAGTGCGAAGAAATCGGGCAACTCGGTGCTGTCTTTGGTCGTACACGGAAGGACGACAAAGCGGGGACCATCATTCCGGATTGCCACCACCGGCCGGTGAGCGTTTGGCTCTCGACGGTCGCTACCGAACATGAGAGCAGCCTGGTCGCAGACATGAACAAAGCCGTCTGCCTTGCCGGCCTCGATGACGGAATCCGGTAAGACGTCGGCTTGACGAGCTCGAAACATGGTGTCCCCCCCGGGCATGGCATGTCCTACTGTAGGTCGACAGCATACACCCGGAGCAGCTGCCCGTCGGCTTTCGAGACCTTCCAGCCAGCAGTGGTACCGGACCCCCAGTCATTTTCCCGTGCTGCCGTCTGCTCGTTGTGGTCCCCTGTGTCCAACTTCGCCCAGCCTCCTCGGGTGCAGGTCGGGAAGATACTCCTCACCCAGCAGGGTCGGATGGATACGGCCGAGCGCAGTTCACTCGTTCTCGCCGAGCGATTCGGCGGCCGGGTAGTCGGGCAACTAGCGCAGCCGTAGCAGGCTCACAAGCACCCTGGCATACCGCTCGCGCTCGACAATTTTCACGTTTGCCCTCGTTTTAGCGCTTGCCGAGCAGTATCGGGTCGCGCTAATTGGTCAGCCCGTCCAGCAACTGACTAAACCGGATCTCTTCAGCGACGGTCTTGAGCTTGCCACGTTTCATGGCGATCTGCCAGATGACGTCCGGGTCCTTCAGCTCTTTCCGCTTGTCGGCGCCGATATGCCGACAGCGGCGTACATCAAGCCGCTCTCAGTATCGACGCCAATGCCGGCCTTCATGCCGAAGCACATCTATGGCCGGTGATCGCCCTACACCGGCCGTTCGCGTCGTGTGGCGCCAATGGCGGCTTTGGCCGAAGAAGAGTCATTGGAGCCGACCATACGCCCGTCTTCTTTACGCGGCACAGCGGACGTTCACTTCACAATTTACGTCGCAGCACTTCGAACAGCTCTTGCCGACCCGCGGCAACCATCGGCTGCAGAGTTCTGGCTACTTGTGTCCACCGCGCGCACACAGCTCAGCCTGTCGTCAGATTGTGTCATGCAAGAGCTCTCGCCTGAGCCATGTCCGTCCCGAAATGCAAACCTGGGGCGCACCACCTCGCAGCAACACGGAGAATTCCACCGGCCCGCCGCTGGCGTCAACGCCAGGATCCGCTTTCCGCAAAGGGCTGCGTCAACCCTCTGCGGAAAGCCCGGCGTTGCCGCCGGGGGTTTATCGGGGATCGCGTCGCCGGTAGCGTTCCAGCACCCGATCCCGAATCACTTCGGGATCGAGGCCAGAAAGCGCGCAGCACGCGTGGTACGAGAAGGCGTTCGAGCAATCCTTCGGGGACAACAGCCAGTCGAGGATCTCCACCCGTGTGGTGGCGCAGACCCTCGAATCGAACAGAGCGCGCAGCGACTTGTGCAGCAGGCGCCTGTGGAGCCTGACGAGGTCATCGTCAGACCACGGGTAGCCTTCGCCAAGTGCTTCTGCTCGCTCGGTGCGGACCGACGCCGTTTGTCGTGGCCTCGGGCCATCGGCCATGGATAGAGACACCGCGATCACTTCCTCGCGGGGCGCTCATTTCGCTACGCCAACAATCGCACTGACCGGCGAAGCCGTGTCCGTCAACGCCGCCTTACGACTGCGATAGGCACGAAGCAACTGCTCAAGATCGCCGTCGTCGGCGGCGTCTTCAGCCTTGGCGTAGCGTTCGTCGAGGTCATCAACGGATGCGGCCTGGCTGATGCTGGTGACGAGCGTATCGAGCGGCGGTTTGCCACCTTCACGACCGGACTTCTGGTCGCCCGCCCCCGTCTCCT
>CAZPSQ010000160.1:0-12642 GCA_964588755.1 uncultured Prosthecobacter sp.
TGGCGTGGGCCAGGAGACGCTCGCCGCAGGCCAATGGGCCAGCGGTACTCCAGGCCTCCGCCAGCGTGGGCTTGGGGGTTGGAAAGTACTGCTGCCGCATTCGGCTGCAGCGAGCGTCTCCTGGCTCCCGCGATGGCCCAGGGTGTGTGCGCGAGTGTCCCCTGACCCCCCCGCGATGGCCCAGGGCGTGTGCGCGGGCGTCTCCTGGCTCCCGCGAATGCCCAGGGCATGGCGTGTATCAGGAGACGCTCGCCGCAGGCCAATGGGCCAGCGGTACTCCAAGCCTCCGCCAGCGGGCGCCAGCCGTCCCGCCGCTGGCCGCTGGCCGCTGGCCGTTTGCCTGCCGTCCCGCCGCTTGAAATCTGTGCGCTCCATGTGGATAGAGGGCGGCTGGTCTGGCTTGGCCTGAGTGGGCCTTGCCGATCCTTGCCGCATGAGCAGCAGCCCCCTTCATCCTATCAGCAGCAGCAGCAGCAGCGACAGCCGCAGCACGCCCCCGGGCCATCCGCATGGCGGGGCGGGCGGGGCTGTGCCTGTGGGCAGGGGCGCCGGGACTGCGCCCTCGGCGGGGGAGTGGCTGGTCACGCTGCCGTCGCTGGCCTGGCTGGGGGTCTTCTTTGTCATTCCCGCGCTGCTCATCATCGTCACCGCCTTCCGTCCGGCGGACCTGCACGGCGGCGTGGGCGCGGGGTGGTCTGGCGCGGCGCTGCGGGCGCTGGCGGACCCGGCGTACCTGCCCCTCCTGTGGCGCACGCTGTGGCTCAGCGCGGCCAGCACGGCGGTGTGCCTGGCGCTGGCGCTGCCGGTGGCCTTCCATCTGGCGCGGGTGGGGGCGCGGCTGCGGCAGTTTCTGCTGCTGCTGGTCATCATCCCCTTTCTGTCGAACTTCCTCATCCGCGTGTTTGCGTGGAAGTCCCTGCTGCACCCGGAGGGCGCGCTGACGCGGCTGCTCATCACCCTGCGGCTGGCGCCGGAGGACGCCGTGCTGCTGAACAACGCCGGCGCGGTGCTGCTGGTGCTCATTTACACGCAGCTCCCCTTTGCCATCCTGCCGCTTTACGCTGCGGCGGAGAAGTTTGACTTCAGCCTCATGGATGCCGCGCGGGACCTGGGCGCGGGGCCTTGGCGTGCCTTCACCCGCGTCTTCCTGCCCGGCGTGCGGCGCGGCCTCCTCTCCGCGGCGGTGCTGGTCTTTGTCTCCGCACTGGGGCAGTACGTCATCCCGCAGCTTGTCGGCGGCGCGTCGGATGAGATGCTGGGCAGCAAGATCGCGCAGCGGGCCTTTGCGGACCGGAACCTGCCGCAGGCCAGCGCGCTGGCCGCCATGCTGATGCTGGCCGTGCTGGCGCCCATGCTGCTGGTGGCCGCGTGGCAGCGCCTCCGCCCCGGCTCCGGTCCTGGCTCTGGCTCCGGTCCTGGCTCCGGCCCAGGGAGCGGAGAAAACGACACCCCGCAGGGGGGCGGCCGCGCTGCCACTGCTGCTGCCACCGCCACCGCCACCATGCCACCGCCATGAAGCGCTCCCCTCTTCCCGCGCTGATCACGCTCGGCGTCATCGTCTTTCTCTTTGCCCCGCTGGGTGTGCTGGTGGTGAATTCCTTCAATGCCTCCCGCTTTGGCGGGGAGTGGGGCGGCTTCACCTGGGCGTGGTATGAGAAACTGTGGGCGGCGGAGGAGGTGTGGGAGTCCCTGCTCGTCACGCTGAAGGTCGCCGTGTCCGCCTCCCTGGCCGCGATGCTGCTGGGCACCCTGGCGGCGTGGGCGCTGCACCGCCACCGTGGCTGGCTGCAGGGGGCGCACTCCATGCTCATCACCCTGCCGTTGGTGATGCCGGACATCCTCATGGGCATGTCGTTGCTGGCGCTGTTCATCCTCACCGGTGTGGAGACCGGGCTGGTGACGATCTGGATCGCGCATGTGACCTTCTGCGTCAGCTTTGTGGCCATGGTGGTGCTGGGGCGGCTGCAGGACTTTGACGCCACGCTGCTGGAGGCCGCGCGGGACCTGGGGGCCACGCGCGCGCAGGCCGTGCGGCGCGTGCTGCTGCCGCTGCTGCTGCCCGGTGTGCTGGCCGGCGGGCTGCTGGCCTTCACCCTGTCCATCGACGACTACGTCATCACCTTCTTTGTCTCCGGCCCCGGCACCACCACGCTGCCGCTGCGCGTGGCCAGCATGATGAAGACCAGCCGCAGCCTGCCGGTGATCAATGCGCTGAGCACACTCCTCATCGCCAGCACCTTCATCCTCGCCGCGCTCAGCTTCCGCCTGCAGCGGGGGCGGCGGTAGGCGGCAGGGCGGCAGGGCGGCAGGGCGGCAGGGCGGCGTTCGCCCTTCGGCTTGTTCTTGTGCTTGTGCCCGCTCAAAGCGTGCCCGCTCTTTGTGCTCCCTGCATCACGCCGCGCTGTGCGATGCAAGGCCATGCGGGAGGGCAGGGGCGGTCAGGGTGAAAGCCGCGTGCGCTATTTGAAGCGGACGCCTTCCTCCTCTTTCTGCACCAGCTTCAGCAGCTCCGCCACATCCGCGCCGGTGGCGTCTGCGGGCTGGGCCTTGCCGTTGATGATGCTGTCGGTGATCTGCGCCTGGCCGCGCACGTCGAAGTCGATGCCCTCCATCGTCAGCCGCGTGGCCTTGAGGGCGGAGGTGGCGCTGATGAAGGCCTTGCGCGGCTCCTTCTGCCGGGAGAACAGCATGTTGTCCACCTCCAGCTCGCAGCGCTGGTCCGCGTTGGCGGTGACGGTGAAGGGGTTCAGCGCGGAGGAAAACACCACCGCGTTGGTGATGCGGTAGCGCCCGTCGTTGAGGAAGTACAGGTCAAACCCCACGCAGCGGGCGATGTACACATTGTTGTAGCTCGTCTGCGCCGTGCCGGTGTCGCAGATGCCGGTGCTGTTGCCAATGCTGACAAAGCCATCCACCCGGTACTGGGCGGACTCATGCGCGCTGATGCCGTCGTCCCCGCACTCGATGGCGCGGATGTTTTCAAACACCACGTCCCGGCAGTCGCCATGGATGTTGAACCCGTCATTGTAGGGATGCGTGGCGGTGATGTTCTTGATGACGAGGTGCGCGTTGTCCCCGCCGAACTGCACGCCCGCGCTGCGCACCGGCGCAAAGATGTTTGCCGCGGCCAGCGCCTGCCCCGGCGCGAGCTTGAGGTAAAAGGTGCCGTAGATCTGCCTGGACGGCGGCTTCTCCCGCGCGGGGTCTTTGACAAAGGTCCACTCCCCCGCCTGCAGGTCCTCCGGCTTTTTCAGCGGGGCGGACCTGCCCTTGGAGGTGCGGCCCATGAGCTGCATCTTCCCATCAAAGAGGAAGAACCAGCGGCCGATGATGGCATCATCGAGGCGCGGCAGCAGCTCGTCATTGGCAAAGAGGCCGGGCGAGACCTCGCGCCACCGCGCGGGGTCGATCGGGTCGCTCCCCTCCAGCGTGGCGCCGTGGCCGTCCAGCGTGATGGGCCTGCCCGGCGCCCCCTTCTTGGCGTAGAAGCCCGCGTAGTCGCGATAGACCTTCGGCTCCAGGTGGATGGTGTCCCCCGGCTGCGCGGCCTTGATGGCCTCCTGGATGGTCTGCACATCCTTCCCCACATGGATGTCACGGGCGGCAAGCGGCAGCGGCAGCGGCAGCGGCAGCGACGCCAGCAGTGCCAGGAGGGGTGCGCGGGGAAGGGGGAGGTTCATTCGGCAGGTGTGGTGGATGGTTGGGGATTGGTGGGGGGAGGGAGGGCGGCAGCTTCGGAATGAGGGCGCCAGAAAAAGAAAATCAGGCCATCAACCATCAACTTCCAACCATCAACCAAATACCACCAGCTCACGCCGGAGGTGTGGCGGTGGCGGCCACGGTGTAGGCGGCCTTCAAGGCGGCGTCCGTCTGTGTGTGGCTGCCGCGATAGACGAACAGCAGCCCCAGGCGGGAGTGCTCCGTGGTGTTCGGCGCGGAGTGGTGGACCGTCTGGCAGTGGTGGAGGGTGGCATCCCCAGGGGCCAGCAGGCCGCAGAACTGATCCGCCAGCGGCACGGGGGAAGGCGCCGCCATGCCGATGCTGTTCCCCCGCACGCCGCTCTGCCGGGTGGGCAGCATGCCGCCCCGGTGGGACCCCTTCACAAAGAACACCGGCCCGTTCCCCTGCGTCACCGCATCGATGGCGACCCACACGGTGAGCACGTCCGGCGGCGTCTGGCAGAAGTAGGCATTGTCCTGGTGGTACGGCACGCCGGAGCCGATGCGCGCGGGCTTGTTAAAAGTCTCCACCCCCAGCAGCACAGGCTCCCCATGCACCAGCGGGGCCACAAGCGCGCGGATGTCTGCCCGCAGGGCAAGGTGGCGGAACCATTCGTTATGCTCCTCCAGCCGCCACAGGTTGCGCACCGTCTTTTCATCCGCCTCCAGCGTGCGCGCGTTCGCAGGCTTCGCGGCCAGGTCATCGCGGATGTAGCGCCCCAGCTCCGCACGCACCTCCGCCACCTCTGCGGCGCTGAGGAACTGGCGCACCAGCACCACGCCATCGCGCTCATAGTCGGCGGAAAGCTGGGCGGCGGCGGCGGCATTGGGGGGCGTGGCATTCATGGCGGCGGTGGGGTCAGGGCGATTTCCGTTTCGACAAGCTGCAAAGGCTTTGGCGTGGTGGAGAGGGTGACGCCCACGGTGTTCCAGCCCTCCCGCAGCAGCTCCACCGGCACCGGCCACTGCGCGTAGGCCTCCGTGGCGGGCGTGGGGGAGATGCCGTGGCGCGGCCCCGTGGTGACGACTGGCGGCGTGGGCGTGGCCAGCGGCCTGCCATTGATGCGCACGCTGAGGGCCACCGCGCCGTAGGCCTGGTCCGCCCCATGCAGGCCCAGGCGCAGGTGCGCGGTGCTGTGCGCGGGGCTTTCGCCAATGAGCACGCGCAGCGTCGTCTCCCCGTCCGTCTTCAGCGGCGCGGGCAGTTGCTTGCGGTATTCATAGGTGTCCGTCTTGTCGTGAAAGTAGGCGGTCGTCACCTGGAACCGCCGCAGCCCCTGCTGGCTGGTCAGGGCCGCGCACGTGGCCGGGTGCGCGTGCAGGATGTAGTTGTAAATCTGGTGCCCCGCCGCGCCGAGGTGGCGCTGGTTCAGCGCCGCGCCCAGATACTGCGCCGCGTCCGGCGTGCGGGAGACCTCCTTGCCATAGGCCGCCGTGGTGCTCTCTGGCGAGAACGGCCATTGGTAAGCGCCCCGGCCATACAATGAGCCGACCACGGCGATGCCCGCCGGTCTGGCCAGCTGCACAAATGCATCGACCGGCATGTCATGCGCCAGCGTCATCACCTGCGCGGGGATGATCACATCCACCAGCCGCTGCCGTGTCCAGGCCTGGACATCCAGCCCCGCCCAGGCGCAGTTTTTCAGGGCCGGGGGCACGCGCACCACCAGCTGCAGCGGGCGCTGCTGCGCGGTGGCGATGGCATTCAGCCGCTGCCGCGCCTGCGCCACCAATGCGGTCATGTGGTGCGCATTCTCCGCCGCCGTGCCGGGCGGGAAGAAGATTTGGAAGCGGTTAAAGTCCAGCTCGAAGCCATCCATCACATCCGCATAGCGGTCCATCGCCTCCAGGATCACCCCCAGGCGGTAGGCGCGCACATCCTCGCGGGCGAAGTTCAGCAGGTGCTGGTAAATCTCCACCCCGGACACCGGCGTGGCGCCGATGGTGGCGTCCTGGTGCTCCATCCAGAACCGGCCGGTGAGCGGGTGCTCCAGTGGATCGCTGCAATAGTGCGCGTCATTCATCCGGTAGGAGGGGAGGAAGCGCAGGCCGCGCTCCCGGGCGCGCACGCCCACGATGCGCGGCGCATCCAGCCCCGCCTCCGTCGCCCTCTGGCAGCGTTCGATCCGCTTCTTCCACTTCGGGTCGTCATGGTGCTTCGTCCGCCGCCAGCCCCAGGTGCTGGCCACCTTTGTCTGGTAGTAGAGAATGTCCGACCCCGCGCCGATGGACCACATCAGGGTCTTTGCCGGACCTGCCGCAATGGCATCGACAAGCTGCTCCAGCCTCCCCTGCGACTCCGCCGGCGTGTCCCCCACAAAGGAGAGATCCCCGTCCAGGTTCTGCATGATCTGCAACGGCTCCACCGCGCTGAGAGGCTGGCTCAGTGCGAGGAGGACAAGAAAGGTGGCCGCACGCAACATCGGATGCCACCCATGAAGCCGCCGGATGCGGGGGATTGCAAAGCAGGCCTGTTGGTCTGGTGGGGGAACCAGCGCGGGGCGCGAGTCTAGTCCAATCTTCCAGAAAAGATCACCTTTTGTTCCAAATCGAAAATGTTCCGGCCTTGTATACGGCAGTGGCCATTCCCTCCTCGTCAAGAATACGCTTTAGCTCGCCGCGCTGAGTTTGATTGAGTGCATCAACAGCATCCCGACTTTGATTCAGCGACCTGTAAAACTTATCAAAAAAATCCTGTGGATAACTGTCGGCCAGTGGCCAACTGGTGACCAACAAGTTCTTGCAACCGGCGACAAAAAAAGCTCTGCGAAGGCCCAAGATTCCGTCTCCCCTCAGGGCTTCCCCCGCTCCACTTGAGCATGCGGAAAGAACTGCCAGATAGACGTTTGAAAGATCACATCCAGCCAATTCAGCAGCCGACAATAGGCCATCGGTTGCTGGTTCAGGCACTCGCCCGTTTTTCCAATGCTCAAAAGTATTCTGACAATTTGACAAGGCCAGCATGGCCCTGCTCATGGGGCGGTCACGAATGCGACCGCTGACAGAAAGGGACTGCTGCAGCATGGCTGTCGGACCATGCTTTTCACCGTCGCCGCGCACACGATACTCTTGCATGAGATCAGGGCTGCTGGCGCTTGAAATTGAAGAAGCCGAAGGTTTGAGGACATACCCATGAGTTGCAAGGTGTAAGAATGAATAATTCTTATTAAGTTCGTTTGTGACCCTTTGCTCATTCGCATCGTATGATTCTAAGCTGTAGGCATTGATTCCCAAATCTTTAAAGATAGCTTTGACTTGCTGTGCCTCCAATTCACTTCCTGGGAGAGGGGGGGAGGCAGGCAAATTTTCTTTGTCGAACGGCAACTGGTTGACGTTGGATGCTGGAGCCGACTTGCTTCCGTTGTTGCTTGCAGCTGACAAATAAGCTGGATTAGAGACGATTAACGCGGATCCAGTCAGAGGGGCGGGTTGTGCTGTTCCTATGACATCACGAGCGCTTCCTGCGAACGATATATTAAATCTATCGACAAGAAATATTTTCTCATGATTCAAAAGCATGGAAAAAGGAACGCTATTAAGTGCGGAATCCGGTGATACGATCAAGTGTTTACGGTTCTGTAACAGCGGATCGATTGGCAGAATAAGTTTGTCATAAGCACGCTTCAGAATCGATTCAACCGACCAGTTGGTGGGCAGTTTATCTTCAAAAGTCAGGATGTCACCCACCACTTGGTCAATGGACATAGCTTCTCCAAGAGGGAAAAACTTCGCGCCTTCCAATGAGTCAATAACCAGGAGGCCATACATCTCCGTCCATCCTCCTGTATCCTTGAGTGATCGGTATCGAAAGTAGTCCAGGTAAAGCGCATCCTTCTCCATCGACTGCTGGACCTGTTCCAAAGTCGATGAGGCTACCTGCAAGTCACGTCCTCCAAAGATGCGATTCTTCAGCGCGTTCACATCCGTCTGAGTTTGTTCCGAATCAGGGCTTCCTGATAGATACCCCATTAGCAATTTATTTTCCAATCTTTGCAGTTCAAACAAATCAAAACGATCGATGGTTTCGCTTTTGTTGAAGACGTTAAACTTTCCTTGTCGGATCGAGTCCATGACCACCCCTTTCGTCCCAATGATCACCGAAGCAAGCATGTCTGTGTCACCAAGGCTGGCTGCCAGGGAAAATGGATCAGAGGCTTTGAGCCATGCAATTTTCTGATCGTCGCTGCCAATGGTAATGATGCTGCGGCCTATTTTCTCTTGAATCAAAGTCACTTCGGACACGCTTTTTCGAAAATCCTCTGTCTTTTTCATGAGTCGACAAGCCCATGCCCTGCTTTGCAATGCCAGAAGCCTGGATATTGAAGGCGCTGTCTTGCTGCCACTGGACTCCAACCACTCGTTAGAAATTTTGTCCAACAATTCTGTTGAACCTTGTTCTAAAAGCTGCGCGGCCACAGTGGCATAAAAGTCTTCTCTTATAGATGCTACCCGTTGTTCAAACGCATCTTTTGAAAAGTAGTCGGGCGTCGAAAGGGATCTTATGCCGGTCATTCCGTCTATAATCAAGGCGAGTCCTTGGGATGCCTTTTGTATACTTTCGGTGGTCAGGATATAATTCTTGTTCATGGCCTCCAGTTTCATGGACACCATCTCCGCTTTATGCAAGCATCCGCCGACGACAAGGCTATTCACGCAACGCATCAATTGATGGGGGAATCGGCCGCCTTTCCCGCTGATTTTTTCGAAAAATGTTTTCGAATCTTTCTCAAATTTTTTTTGGTTGTCGAAGAATGTTTCAATCAAAGCTTTGGCTTCATTAGGTTTTCTTAATTCTAATTTTGATTTTGCTAGATCGGGGTAAAAAAGGTAGGGAGATGCAAATGGCATGCCGGTCATGGGCAATCCATTTGCTGATTGGAGCGAGTTAATCGATTTTATTGCATTTTCGAAGATGTTTTCCACGGAATGCCAGTCGCCAATTCGCTGAAAATATCTGGCGCTCATGAGTCCCTGCACTCCCTGAAGCCTTTCCTTCATGGCGGTGTTATTGCCTAACAATGCCTCAATTGGAGCAAAGTTCAGTTTTTCGGCGGCCTGTGTCTTTGCCCACGCGTCTGAGGCTAGACCTACATGTCCAAAATCTAGCAGTAAATCGACCAGATCGTGTCCAACCGCCGACCCCGGACGCGATTTGCGGATTGATCCCTTTAGCGCAAAATGACGTTGCAGAAGAAATGTCGCATCGGGAGAGCCCAATTCCAGAGCTGCCACCAAGATCCTCTTATGAGCATTCAAGCTTTCGGAGGGATTGGGCATGCCCGAGACGTCTCGTAGCTTATCAATTGCTTCACGCTTAGCTGAGTAGTGGGCCCAGATTTCGCTGGAGGACGCATCTCTGGCGTGCAGCTCAAGAAGATCATTCCATTCCTTCGTGATTTCTGCTGGCCTTGCAGGGACTGTCGCAGTGAGAATCAGGCATGCCACTAGGGCGCACTGTGCGCCGCAAAATCGGTCAAGGGTTTGAGATAATTTTTTGCAGCTCTGGCGGAAGTTCTTCCATGAGCTTGTTTGCTTCGTTCTCGATTTTGGCATAATTAAGAATTGGACCGCCGCCGGTGCGAGTATCCATTTTGAACTTTGGGTCGTGTACCGAAGAGTCACGCAATGGAGAATCGGGAGGGACAACATCCTTCCCAGCTGCGGCTAGAGCGCCTTTATATTCTGCCAAGACGGCCAGCTTTTTCAAATCCGCTAACGCAACACGCATTTCATTTACTGCTAGGCCCACTGCCTCAATTCCCCGTTTCACATCTACCATGTTCTTGCCTGTTTGCTGAGTGCCGCTCTTCACCTCTGAAATATTAATATCCAGCTCAAGCGATTTTTTATTGTCCAGATAAGTTTTAATGGATGACGCCAAAAGAATAGATATCAAAAGTGAAAGGATTATCCACCCTCTGTACTTGAGCTTCTTTTCAGCACATCGAATTTGGTTGTCGCTAAAAAGCGTGATAACCCCAATAACGGTTGATGCCATCAAGGGGATAAGCTCCGCAAATACGCTCATATATAATGTGATATTTTATCCTAAAATAAATAGATTGCCTGATTCAATGTTAGAAAGGCAGTGGTGTCAAATCATCGTTTGCTTCCAAATTGGAAGAATGCCAGAGGTGAAAGTCTCAGTTGCGCACGAGAGATGTACCAGTTTCTGCACAGGGGTGAGGCTTCCCTTTTGCTCGCTGATGCAAAGTCAAAAGCCTCAATCCATGTAGTCGTTCAGCAGGTTCTCCAACATCTCCTGGTGGTCGCCGTCGGTGACGCCCTCCTCGAGCGCGCGAGCAACAACAACATCCGTGTGGTGGATGGCAGCGCGCTGGTGGACTGGATTTACGGTCATCTGTCCAAGCTGAAACCGGAGACCAAGGCAAAGCTCGGCATCTGCGACGTCCCTTCCTTGCTGGGCGGCTGACGGCCCGCGCAGGCCGTGGCCGTGGCCGTGGCGCTGGGTGCGGCGCTGGCGCGGCTGGGTGCTGGCAGAAAAGGAATGCAAAGCGCGGGCTTTTGTTTTATTCCGTGGCGCGTCCATCCCACAACCCCCATCCCGCGCCATGCCCTTGCCCACCCCCCGCCCGAAGCTCAACACCGGCATCACCATTGATGGCAAGATCAAGGCCCTGGCCGACCTCGTCGCCACGCATGAGCGGCGCACCTTTGCCAGCCTGGTGGAGCACGCCATCTGGCTCTACGTGCAGAAGCGCCTGCCCAGCGAGGAGATGGAGCGCATCCTCAAGCTCCTCTCCAGCCCCAGCGCCAAGGCGCAGCCCTCCCTCAAATACTCCGCCAGCAGCAAAGCCCCCCTGGCCACGCCGCCCGTCAGCCGCCGCCACCTGCCCGAAGCGCCCGCCCCCGTGCAGCGCCGCAAGGCCCCCGGTGCCACCACCGCCACCAAACCCACGCCCACCCCCGGCAGCAAGAAGGCCAGCCCAAAGCCAGCGCCAAAACCAAAACCCCCGGTGAAAGGAAAGGCGGGCAAAAAAGCCCGAACTGCAAAGCGGTAAGGCAGGGCCAGCCAGACAAGGCGGCTGGTCCCCCAGCCAGGTAGGGCGGCTGGTCCCCCAGCTAGGTAGGGCGGCTGGTCCTCCAGCCGCCGTGGTGAACGAAGCGGCTGATACCCGAATCCCCACCTCCACCCGCTAAGTCACACGGAAGTCAGTTCCGGCAAGAAAGCCAGGAGACGCCCGGCGGAGCTTGGAGGACCAAGCTCCCTACCTCCCCGAGCGCTTGGAGGTAGGGCGGCTGGTCCCCCAGCCGCCGTGGTGAACGAAGCGACTGATACCCGAATCCCCACCTCCACCCGCTAAGTCACACGGGAATCAGTTCCGGCAAGAAGCCAGGAGACGCCCGGCGGAGCTTGGAGGACCAAGCTCCCTACCTCCCCGAGCGCAAGAAGGTAGGGCGGCTGGTCCCCCAGCCGCCGTGGTGGACGGAACGGACTCCGGCGGCTTCGGCTCACAGCCCCTTCACCCGTGTGGGCACGCGCAGCAGGAACATGTCTGCCGTGATGTACATCACATCGTGCTGCGGGCCGCCGAAGGCGCAGTTGCCGGTGTTCTGGCCGGTGAGGATGCTGCCCAGGTGTTTGCCGGTTTTGTCCAGGATCAGCACGCCGCCGGGACCTGTGGTCCAGATGTTCCCCTGCGCGTCCACCTTCATGCCGTCGCAGCTTCCCTTCCGCTGCGGGCCTTTCAGCGGCGTGGCGTCAAAGAGGATGCGGCCGTTCGTGGCGGTGACGGTGGCAGTGGCAGCGGCGGCGCTGCCTTCCGCACCTGCGCCCGCCTCCAGGTCATAGGCCAGGATGCGCGGCTGCTCCCGGTCAGACACGGCGAGGTAGAGTGTCTTTTCATCCGGGCTGAGGGCGATGCCGTTGGGCCACCGCACGTCCTGGATGAGCAGTGTCACCGCGTCCGGCCTGCCGAGGGGGAAGGCGTACACACCGTGGTAGGGCGCGTCCTGCGCCTCCCCCTTTTTCATGCCGTAGGGCGGGTCGGTGAAGTAAACCATGCCGCCTTTGCTGATGACGAGGTCGTTGGGGCTGTTGAGGCGCTTCCCCTGGCAGTGCGTGGCCAGCGGGGTGAAGCTGCCGTCCCCCTCCAGCCGGGCGATGCGGCGCTCCCCGTGCTGCGCCAGGATCAGGCTGCCCTGCGCGTCCACCGCCAGACCGTTCGACCCCTGGCCGTCGCCGGACAGGCTGCCGCTGGGCTTCAGGAAGACAGCCGCGGCCTTGTCCCCCTCCTTCCAGCGGAAGGCGGTGTTTTCCGGCACATCGGAAAAGACGATGGCATCCTGGTGCCACACCGGCCCCTCGGACCAGTTGAAGCCCGTGGCCAGCACCTCGACGGCCGCCCCCGGCGCGATGAGCTGGTCCAGCGCCGGGTCCAGCCGCTCGATGCCGCCTTTGAACTCCGGCACCGGTTCAGCGGAAAAGGCGGTGGCGGCAGTGACAGTGACAGTGACAGCGGCAACAGCAGCGGCAACAGCAGCGGCAGCGGCAACAGACAGCAGGGCAAAGGGGAAAAAAGAGCGCGGCATGGCAGGTGGGGAAGGGGGGGCAGGTCGGGGCGAGACGAGGCGAGGCGAGGCGAGGTGGAGGGCGGCGGCACGTAGCCTTGTTGCTGTGCAACAAGGGAACGCGTTGTCATGCCCAAAGTTTACGGCCCTCCCCGGACAGGACGTAGCCTTGTTGCTGCGCAACAAGGACGCGCCGTGGTCATGCCCAGCGCCTGCGGGGGGCAGACTCTGACTCTGGTCGTGGGCGCGGGGGTTGGCGTTGGCGTTGGCGTGGGGGTTAGCGTGGGCCAGGAGACGCTCGCCGCAGGCCAATGGGCCAGCGGTACTCCAGGCACTCGCCAGCGAGGGCTTGGGGATTGGAAAGTACTGCTGCCGCATTCGGCTGCAGCG
>CAZPSQ010000161.1:0-12628 GCA_964588755.1 uncultured Prosthecobacter sp.
GTGATGAAGGCCTGGCTGCTGGCGCTGTTGTCCTCGCCGCGTGGCATGTAGAGCAGCACTGGCT
The DNA here is from genome assembly GCA_964588755.1 of uncultured Prosthecobacter sp. GTDB lineage: Bacteria > Verrucomicrobiota > Verrucomicrobiia > Verrucomicrobiales > Verrucomicrobiaceae > Prosthecobacter. The sequence continues at coordinate 65 of CAZPSQ010000161.1, forward strand.
CGGGCGGCTGGCCTTTCTTTGGGCCGCCAGCGCCGAAGTGCGCGCCTTCGTTTTTGCCAAGCTCGATCTGGCAGATGGAGGTGGCGGGTGTCCAGTCGCCCTCCTGCACGCTGGTGGTGATGAACTTGCCGTCAGGCGAAAGCGCGAGACCGTTGGGATTGCGGAAACCGGTGCCGAGGACTTCGAGCTGGTCGCGGCCTGTGACACGGCACACGCCTTCATTGCCGGAGGCGAAATAGAAGCGGCCCTGCGCGTCCGTCTCCAGCCCGACGATGAAGTCGTGGCCGCCGGGGGAGGTCTGCATCTTGTTGGTGACGCATTCGTAGAAGTCGGCCTCGTCATCGCCATTAAGGTCATGCAGGCGGGTGATCTGGTCACGGCCCAGCACGTGGATTTTGCCGTCGATGATCTTCACGCCCAGCGGCTGGTGGAGGCCGGTGGCGAAGCGCTTCCAGCGCACCTTCTCCAACTTTTCATCGATGCCTTTCACCAGCCAGACCTCACCTGTCATCGTGGCGATGGCGGCGCTGGTGCCGTCGGGGAAGAAATCATGCGCGGTGATGAAGAACAGGGTGCCGTAAGGGTTCTTGAAAGGCAGCCCGATGGTGTCGGTGGCGAAGGGCTGCTGCCTGCCGAGCATGCCCTTGGTTTCGATCCATTCCGGCCATTGCGCAGGGCCGCCCTTGGTGAGCTTGCGCAGGTCCTGGCCAGGCTCGCCACGGGCATTGAAGCAGTCCATGAAGTCATCCTGCGTGGCAAAGACGACCTCCTTGCCGTGGCGATAAAAGCCCTGGTAGCGGGCCAAGCGTGGCGCGGTCTCCGGGTCTTTTTTGATGACCTTGCCATCCATGGCAGCGCCGCCCATGAAGCCATGGCGGTTGTCATTGAGCTTCACGAAGCCACCTGACCAGATGACCGGGAAGGTGTGTGTCTCCGGATTGAAGACCGCCGCCTTGTCATCGAAACGCACGCAAACCGCCTTCGGAATGGTGAATCCGGCACCTTTGAAGACGCCGCTGAACACGCTGCCAAGATCGCTGGCAGCAAAGCGGCCGTCCTTCCAGGTGACCTGGTCGTTCTGATTGCCCCAATGGCCCTGCTGGCCGCCGTCGAGACCGGGGAAGCCGGGGATGAGCTCCGGTGTGCTCTGGCTCATGAACTGGAGGGCCTGCTTGCCGTAGTAGTCGAACACGCGCTCGCGGTTCACGAACTCCTGCCAATGGACGTTGTCGTCGGCATTGAGTGGCTTGAGGCCGGGCTTGAACTCGGCGGGTGCGGGCACCTTCACCGCGACGGCGGCGGTGCCGATGTCGTCGAAGCTCCAGAGGCCGAGGGTGTTGTCCATGCGCAGGCGGGGGCCGTCGCCCTTGCGGGGTTTCATGGCACCCCGGGAAAGGCGGACATCATCGATGATGCCATCGCAGCCGAGGGTGCCTTCGACAAGACGGCCGAAGGCGAGGGCTTCCTGCTTGGCGGGATGGTCCGGACCGGGAGTGCCAGTGGCTTTCTCCAGCACCATCTTGCCGTCGATCCAGAGAGTGACGAGCTTTTCATCCACGCTGGCGAGGAGGTTGTGCCATTTGCCGTCGCAGATGTTGATTTTGGAGTCGTAGTCGCCGCCACGCCCAGGGATGAACAGCGCGAGCGTGCCGCGCCCGGCATGGGTGTAGAGCTCCCAATGGGTGCTGGCGGACTTTGGGTTGCAGGCCACGAGGATGTTGTAGCCGGTCTTGCTGTCCAGCTTGGCACGGCACTCGATGGTGAAGGGCAGGGCGCGGTAGTCAGCCTTGCCATCCACCAGCAGGCCGCCGGAGAGGGCCTTGCCGAATTCCTCGTTGATGGAGGCCACGCCGCTGGCGTCCTTGATGATGCCCTTTGGCGCTGGCGCGACCTTGGCACTGGCTTCCTTCCAGGTGCGGTATTTGGGCTTCGGGCCGGGCGGGTTGTCATCGAGTTGTGGCAGGAGCCAGGCGAGGCCGTCGAGGTTGTCGAGCAGGCGGCCTTCGGCGTCTGCGTTGGTATGGTTGAGGATGCCGACCACGCCGTGGTAGCCGCTGGCGCGAAGGATGCGCAGCACCTTCACGTCCTCCGTGCCGACGCCGAGGGGGAGGATCTTGCGGCCTTTGGCATCGCCGCCAACGTCCATGCCATTGAGATTAAAGCAGAGCAGGTGCGGCAGCATCTTTGGCAGCACTTTGGCGAGGCGGTCGAGGTGGCCGTGGCCGTGGTGGAGGTTGTACACCATGCCGACATTTTTGATCCCCTGCCCTTTCAGCGCCTCGATGATGGCGATAGCGTTTTCCGGCTCCCCATACCAGTTGCCGTGGTTGTAGAGCACGACCTGGGAACCGATTTCGGCGGCGGCCTGGACGATGGGTTTCAGCCGCTCGATCTCCTTGGTGATGCGCGCTTTTTGATCGGCCTCGTCCTTCACCTGGATAGGGCCGCCGTTGCCATTCACCCAGAGCTGCGGCTTCACGCCGTGGCGTTTGAAAAGCTCCAGGGTCTTCCTGGCCTCATCGTTGAGCGATGTCGGAAACCACCAGCCGAACAGCTCGATGTGATGCTTTTTGAGGGCGTTCAGCTCATCGTCCCACTGCGGGATGTGCTCCGCCCGGTAATCATAGACGAATTTTTTGATGCCCATTTTCTCCAGCATGGCCGCGCGTTCCTCCGGCCCGCGCTTGGCCTCATCAAACGGCACAATGCACCACGCGGCGAGGTTGGACCTTGCGAAGAGGGCTTCCTCCGCCCGAAAAGGGCTGAACAAAGGCAGGGCCAGGGAGAGGAGAGCGGGGAAAAAATGCTTCATGGTCAGGTTCAGTGACTGCGGGAGGGCTGCGATAGGTGATGGACTCTTCTAGGGCCAGACCAAGTTGTTGGAAGATCGTGCTTTCTTATTTTCCGGCCGCGTAAGCCTCCCACTGCTTGTCGATCCACTGCGCGTCCGGCGCGCCGTCGAAGACGAGGATGCGGTATTTGGACACGTAAGGTTTGCCGGGTTCTATGGACCAGTCGCCATCCTGGGAGGGGGCGATGCAGAGCTGCGGGTTCTTGGGGTTCAGGCGCAGCGGCTGTGGAAAGCGGAAATTGGAGGGATGAATGAGGATGGCCATGCCGGTGGGCACGCCATCCACCTGCCCGCCGATGTGGACCCACCTGCCTTTGGTGGAGTCGCCCTTGGCACGGTCGTGCCCTTCGCTGGTGAGCATGGTCACGGCGTCCACGGGATTCCAGGCCAGATTGCCCCGCACACCGAGGCCGCCGTAGTGGTACACCGGCAGCTTCAACGCCTTGCCGGTGGCGCAGTTCTGCGTGCTGGTGAGGTCGATGATGTTCGCCAGTTTGTCGTCGAGCGTCTTCTGCGCCACGACGACCTCCCAGATCTCATCCAGCACTTTCTCATCCGGCGCCTGGCTGTGGTCGAGAAACTGGTGGCGGCTGATGAAGCCGCCGCTGTCCGTGCCGGCCCACACCTTGTCGAGCTTGGAGAAGCGGACCTCGGCCAGGATCTTGTCCCCGCTTTTGTTCTTCCCCTCACCCTTGCCCTGGTTCCAGAAGTCGGGGTGGGAGCCGCCAAACTCCGTCTTCGTCCAGGCCATCCAGATGCCGCGGTGCCAGCGGTGGTCATCCGGGTGGTTGCCAGTCACCAGTTTTCCAGAAGGCGAATAGATGGGATGCAGATGGGCCCCATGTTTGAAGACAGCGGCGACACCTTCCGGCACATCCCCCGCCTCCATTTGATAGCCGCACACGGCCTTGCCGTCAGCGGTGATGTTCAGCAGGGAGCCCTGCTTTTCTGTCTTGATCTCGGCGGCAGAAAGAGCCCATGAAAAACCCAGGACACAGGGGAGGATGAATTTGGCGGTCATGTGGGGGAAACGCGGCAGAGTCTTAGGCTTTGCAATTTTGCTGGGTCCTGGACACTTAAATCCGGGCGGGCCGCAGCAGGGTGCCCGCCTTCACCACCCCGCCCTGGATCACGGCGAGGAGGTTGTTCCGGTCCTCCAGGATGGAGATGTCTTTCAGGACATCCCCACCGACGACCAGCACGTCGGCCAGCCGGCCTTTTTCCAGCGTGCCCAGCTCATGCTCCCGGCCCATGATTTTGGCCCCGCCCAGGGTGGCGCAGCGGATGGTTTCCAGCGGGGTGAAGCCGACGTGGTTCACGAAGAAGGTCAGCTCCTGCGCATAGGTGCCGTGCGGCGTCCAGGCAAAACCATAGTCACCGCCGAGGCCGAGGGTGCCTCCCGCCTTGAGCACCCTGCGGCAGCTTTCAGCGCCGGCCTCCAGCGTCTCCTGGTGGCCGTCCAGCACGCGCTGGGAAAGGCCAAATTCCTTTCCGCGCTGCACGCTGAAAAGCTCGAATCCCAACCCAGGACACATCGGCACATTGCGCCGCATCAGCAGGTCCAGGCATTCGTCATCCATGAAGGTGCCGTGCTCGATGGCGTCGTACCCTGCCTTGAGCGCATTGCGGATGCCCTCGGTGGCGCGGCAGTGGCCGGTGACCTTGAGCCCGTGGTTGTGCGCGGTGGCCACCACGGCGTGCATCTCCTCAAAGGTCATGCAGAGGGTGTGGTGGTCGTTGATGTCAGGAGAGGCGGCGTCACCCGTGGGGTAGGTCTTCACCCACTCGATGCCGTCTTTGACCAGCTTGCGCACGGCGGTGCGCGCATCATCCGCGCCGTTCACGATGAAGACGATGCCCTCCATGCCGATTCTGCGGTAGTCGGGGTTCCAGTCCATGAGGCCGCCCGCGCCGCAGATCTCCCGCCCGCTGGCGGAGAGGCGCGGGCCGGGAACCATGTCCTCCTCAATGGCTTTCTTCAGCCACACGTCGATGTTGTGCAGGCAGCCGCCGCTGCGGGCGGAGGTGTAGCCGCACTCCAGGGCAGTCTTCGCATTCACCCCGGACTGCAGGGTGACGTATTCCACCGGGTATTTGATGTCGAGGTCCTGCAGCTCGGAGACATTGAAATAGGTCAGGTGGATGTGCGCCTCAATAAGGCCGGGCATGATGGTGCCGCCCTGCGCATCCATGGCGCGCGCATCCGGCGGTGTCGGCGGCGCGTCCGCCGCCGGGCCTGCGTAGTGAATGAGACCGTCCTGAATGATGAGGGCGGCCTGGGGAATGGCGGCCTTGCCGGTGCCATCGACGAGCTGGCCGTTGGTGATGACCGTGGTGCCTGGTTGGAGCTTCATGGTGCCAGCACGCTATTGGACCCGGCGGCGGGCGGATAGAACAGGAGCGGCAGGGCTTGGAACAATGGCGGCGGCGTAGGTCTCGCGGTAGCTGCCGGGGGTGACGCCCGTGACGCGGCGGAACTCGCGTGTCAGATGGCTCTGGTCCGCAAAGCCGCAACGCAGGGCGATGTCGGCGATCGACTCCCTGGTGTCCACCAGCCTGCGGCAGGCGGTCTGGATGCGCAGGCGCCGCAGGTACTGCTGCGGCGGCAGGCCATACTCGCGCGCAAAGGCCCGCTCAAACGCACGCGGGGACATGCCGGCCGCGCGCGCCATCTCGGCGTTCTCCACGGGCTCATGCAGGCGCCGCGTCATGAGGGAGATGATGACGCCGAGGCGGATGTCCCGGCGCTGGTCGATCTGCGCCGCGTCCAGAACGCGCGTGACGCCTGCCGTGCCCACGGCGCGGCCCCGGCTGTCCCGCACGGGCAGCTTGGTGGTGAAGCACCACGCGGCGGTGTGGTCAAAGCGGCCGACCAGCTCCAGCCGCCCCTGCACGGTCTGCCCTGCCAGCACGGCCTCATCCCCCTGGCGGAAATGCGCTGCGAGATGCGCCGGAGACAGGTCGTCATCCGTCCTGCCCAGCACCTGCGTCAGGTCATGCATGCCGTAGTTGAGCAGGAAGGCGCGGTTGGCCCACAGGTAGCGGCGCCGTGCGTCCTTGATCCAGGCCTGCACGTCCGGCAGCGTGTCGAAGAGGCTGCGGAGCGCGTCAAACGCGTCCGAAGTGGAAGTAGTGAAAGCTCGAGAGTTCACAGGGCAGACGAAAGCAGGTCCGAACCGGTCAAGATGCGCCTGCGGCGCGTCAAAGGTCAAGTGTCGTGTCCTGGGGGCGTGTCGAACCACCACCCGCACGACTCTTGGCCCCTTGACGCGCAGCTCTTGACCTCTTGACAGCGCAGACATGAAAAAGGCGGGGCCGCGTTCACGGCCCCGCCTCCGAAGGTGAATGCCACCCGCGCGTCTTTACTGCCGCACTTCCTTGATGTGCTTGTCAGGGGCGGCGTCAAAAGCAGCCTTGCTGGTGGCATCGGCAAAAGCGACCTGACGGGCGTAGGTGACGGTGATGGCCGGATCGGCGCTCTTTTTGCTCAACGGGCACTGGCCGGATGTGGTGGCCAGGATGTTGTTGAGATAGGCTTTCGGGGTCGCGGTGAACTGGGCCTTGCAGCGGTTGCAGCACACAGCCACCGTTTTGCTGTAATTGCTGGTGATGGAAGGGTTGGCGGGCTTGCCAGAGATGGGGCAGACAGTGTTCAGGGGGTCGGCGGCGCTGGCAAAGCCGGCCACCACTCCGAAGAAAGCGATGAGGAGGTGTTTCATGGTGAGCGTGGTAAGATGGAGCTTCTGTGATACAAATTCACCCTCTTTCCTGCAATGGAAAAGTGTTCCCGGAACCCGTGGCGGACTGGGGCATTGACACCTCCCGGCCATGGCCTAGGCTGCGGGTGTGCGGCAGACCTGCGCGCACGCAGAGGCGCGGCTCACGCCATGGCCGCCTCCCTGCCCATGTGCCTGCCATGCATGGCCCGGTTCTTTCACCGCTTTTTGCCGATGAACCTCTACGTGAGCAATCTTCCCTACACGATGACGGATGAGGAGTTCCAAGGCTTGTTTGCCGCCCATGGCCAGGTGTCCGCCGCCCGCGTGGTGAAGGACCGCGAAACCGGCCGCTCGCGCGGCTTTGGTTTTGTGGAAATGCCGGTGGAGCCTGAGGCGCTGACGGCCATCAACACCCTCAATGGAATGGACGTGGGCGGACGTGCGCTGCGGGTGATGGAGGCGCGCCCGAAGTAGCAAGGCGAGGCCGCACAACATGCGGCCACCGCCCAGGCCCCATGCATCAGTCCTTCGGCTGGTACTTGGGATAGCGCTTTTTGAGCTGCTGCATCATTTCCTTGGCCTGGGCCTCGTCCCCGGCTTTTTGCAGGACCTTGGCGGCTTTGTACAGCGCGTCAGGGGTGACTTCGGGGTCTTCGTAAAACTGGCTGGGCACGGCGTATTTGGCGGCCGCGGCCTTCCATTTTTCCACAGCGCCCGCCTGATCGCCGGAGGTGGCCAGCTTGTCGCCCTCGGCGGCAAAGATGTCCCCTTCCAGAATCAGCAGCTCGGCCTGCAGCTTGCCGTCCTTGACCACCTGCAGCGCTTCCTGCGCCACCTTGTCGGCCGCCTCAAAGTCACCTTTGCCCAGCAGCGCGCTTCCTTTGGTGAGCTGGGCGCGGGCGCCCGTGGCAGGGTCAGGGCCGGACTTCAGGAAATTGTCCGTGGCCAGCAGGCTGGCATCAAACTGGCCGTTGCGCAGCTGGGCCATGCCCAGGTAGCTCCAGACCACGGGCTCGGTGTTTTCCGGGGCGTCAGGGGTGACTCCCAGCTCCAGAAAACGGGCGGCACGCTTGAAGTCCTCGTTGCTGTAAAGCTTGAGCCCCAGCCATTTCAGGATGTTGGGCGGCACCTGGCCGCCGGGCTTCGACTGCAGGTAGCTGTCCACGGCCTTGGCGAGGTCCTCCGCGTTCTGCCGCGCATATTCGCAGAGGATGATGAGCTGGCTGGATTTTTCGATGTAGCCTTTGCTGTCCAGCTCGATGGAACGACGGAGCGCCGGCACCGCCTTGTCATAGGCTTTCTGGTCGAAGTGGCCCCGGCCGATGCCGTACCAGGCCTGCGCGGACGCTGTGGTGGTGGGAAACTTCTTCAGCAGCGTTTCAAAGGCTGTGATGGTGGCCTTCGGATCCTTCTGCTCCATGGCGAGGAAACCCAGCTGCAGCCAGGCCATCTCACATGCGTCCGAATCGGGAAAGTCCTTCGTGACCTTCTCGAAGTCCGCCCTGGCCTTGGGCAGGTCGCGCGCGTCGTGATTGGCCAGACCCCGGCGGGCGTAGGCCTTGGCGACGAGCTCATTTGTCGGATACTCGTTGATGAAACGGGTGAAGCTGGCCACGGCCTCCTGATGCCGCCCGGCCTCCCCTTGCGCCCAGCCCATGTTGAAAAGCGAGCCCGGGCGCAGCTTTTCGGGAAGCTGGTCGATCACCACGTCATTGTAGCTCTGCGCCGCCTGCTGGAAGTCCCCCTTGTTAAAATAGAAGTCGGCGCGGATGAGGCGGGCCAGGGAGAGGTACTCATGCCCGGCACGCTTCTGCGCGTTGCGGGCGATGAAGGCGGTGGCAAACTCCCCCAGATCCCGGTCATTGAGGAGGTAGAAGCTGTAAAGCTTCCAATACCCGGCCTCGAAGGCCTCTTCCGTGTCCGGGTGGTATTGCTCGATGAGGAGATACACCTCCACGGCACGGGCGTAGCTTTTGCGCATGCGGTAGGAGTTGCCCACGTAAAGCAGCATCTTGGCGCGGGAGGGGCCGGGGGGCAGCACCTGGGAGTTCTTGTTGTAGTAGTCAACGACGGCGTCGTAGTCCCCCTTGGCGTAGAGGGCCTGGATGACACCGACGAGGGCGATGCTGCGGTTCTGCTCCGAGGTCTCAGGCATGCGCAGCGCCCTCTCGAACATGAGCATGGACTCGTCCGGCTTTTGCAGCTCGGCCTGCAGCACAGCGGCGCGGATGGAGGCCTCGGCCACGATGGTGCGGTCCTTGCTGCTGGCCACCAGGTCCTCAAAAATCGGCAGCGCCTCGGTCTTCTTGTCCTCCGCCAGATAAAGGCTGCCCAGGGTGAGCAGCGCGGTTTCGCGGTAGGGATTGTCTGTCTTGACGGCGATGACGGAGGCCAGCGCCGCAGCCTGCTTCTCCTTGTCCCGCGCCATCTCGTAGGCGCGGCTTTTGTTGTAGGCGCAGGCCAGCCTGACCTGGGCGTTCCTGGTCTTGGACTCGCAGAACTCAAAAAAGCGCGCGGCGTCGAGGAATTTCGACTCGTTGAAGCGCATGGCGCCCAGGCGGTAGGCGGCGGACGGGGCGCCATCGCTGGCGGGGTAGCGGTTCACCACCTCCTCGTAAAAGCCCGCCGCCTGCTTAAGCTGGTTGAGCTTCATGTTGCACTCGCCCATGCGGAAGAGGGCATCGGCCACCCGGGCGCCTGCCGGGAAGCTTTGCAGGTACTTGGCGTAGTTCTGCGCGGCGATGGTCCACTCCTCGCGCTCAAAAGCCAGGCCGGCGAAGTCGTACATGTCGTCGCCGGGCTGCTTGTCCGCCACCGGCTGGGCCTTGGGCGGCGGGCTTACCGGGATGGCCTTGGGCACGGGTGCGTCATCCTCCACCGGCAGCGCGCGGGGGACTTCCTGCGCCAGGGCAGGCAATGTGGCGAGCAAACAGAACGATGAGGCAAAACGACGCATGCGGAGACGGGAACGAGGACGAAGTCTAAATCGTGAGACGGTTGAAGGCTCGAAAAAAATCATCTCACGGGGGCGTGACTGCGGGCTGGTCAGCCTCGGGCTTGCGGGTGGCAAAGGCAATGTTCCAAATCCCCGCCTTCTGGCAAGTGTCTAGAACGCGAATAACATGCTGATAATCAGTGATTTCATCCCCGCGCAGGATGACGGCCTGATCTTTGTACAAGGCGACGATGTTTTTCAGCTTCACCAGCAGTTCTTCTGCGGTGAGCTTCTGCCCGTTGACGAGGATCTCGCCGTCTTTTTTGATGTTGATGATGATCTCGCCGACGTTGCGGGACTCCTTTTCCTTGCCCTCCTCGGCGGCTGGGACGCTGACGTCCATCACCTGCTCCTCCTTGGCATACTGGAAGGTCACAGCAAAGAAGATGACCAGCAGGAACAACACATCGACCAGCGGCGCAAGCTGCATGGGCGTGGGTTCGATGGAATGCTGTTTTCTGAAATTCATGCCTGAAATGATTGCGAAGCGGACCCATGCAAAATGGCGACTGCGGAATGACGGATGTTCCGGCTAGCAGCGCCGGGCATCCTTTCGGTCATTCGAGCTTCAGACTTCATTCGTCATTCCTCATTCGGATTTCGTCATTCTTATTGTCCTGCCACAGCACGGGCCGCGCGCTTGTACTGGACCGCGAGCAGCGCCATCAGGTGCGTCGTGGCCGCCTCCATCTCGGAGATCAGGCGGTTCACCTTGCCGCGGAAGATGGCGTAAAACATGAGGGCAGGAATGCCGATGACGAGGCCGGAGGCGGTGCAGAGGAGTGCCTCGGACACGCCCTGCGCCAGACCAAGCTGGTTGGACCCGCCGGCGCCTTTGCCGGAGATTTCATGGAAGGTGGTGATCATGCCCAGGGTGGTGCCCAGCAGGCCCAGCATGGGGGCCACGGCGCCGACGTCGCCCAGGTAGGCGATGCGGGCCAGCAGCAGGCTGGACTGGCGGTTTCCCTCGGCCTCGGTGACCTCCTTCACCTCCTCAAAGCTGGCGGTGGGGTTGCGCGTGGCGAAGTCCAGCGTCTTGGCGGTGATGCGGGCGATGCATTCGTTGCGCCGGTTGCACACGGCCAGCAGGCCCAGGTAGTCCTGCTTGCGGATCAGCGCGTCCGCAGAGTTCATGAACGCGTCGCTGACGACGGTGCCCTGGCGCACGGTGAAGGTGAACAGCACAATCATGAAGAAGGCCACCATGGACAGGCCGATGAGCGGGTAGGCCATGATGCCTGTGCGCTTCACAAAGCCGTCGAAGGTAAGCACGTCCGCATAGGGGTTGTCAGCCAGGGCGGCGGCCTCAGCGGTGACGGGGGAAGGCGTCACCGTCGGCTTCGGCTGCTGGGCCAGGGCGGAGACGTTCATCGTAACGATGAGAGCCGCCAGCAAGGCCAGGGCGAGGAGGATTTTTCGGTGCATGAGGGCGCGATAGTAGGCGAATGCGCCCGCCTTGCAAGCGGTCGGGCGGGGTGGCCGGGGTTGTGACCGGTCAAGCCAGCAATTCCTGCACCACTTTGCATTCATTCACGCCGGTGAGCCGGAAATCCAGGCCCGCGTAGCGGTAGGTGAACTTTTCGTGGTCGAAGCCGAGGATCTTCAAAATCGTGGCATGCAGGTCATGGACGTGGACGGGCTTGTCCACGGCCTGGAAGCCGAACTCGTCCGTGGCGCCGTGGGTGTAGCCGCCGCGCACACCGCCGCCGGCCAGCCACATGGTGAAGCCGTAGTGGTTGTGGTCGCGGCCGTGCTGCTTGCCCGCATTGGAGCCTGGGCTGGGCAGCTCCACGGCCGGGGTGCGGCCGAATTCCCCGCCCCACATCATGAGGGTTTCGTCCCAGAGGCCGCGCATTTTCAGGTCGCTCATGAAGGCGGCGATGGCGCCGTCGGTCTTTTCGCCCAGCTTTTTGTGCTCCAGGATCTCGTCGTGGTTGTCCCACGGCTGGCCCGCGCCGGTCCAGAGCTGGATGAAGCGCACGCCACGCTCCAGCAGGCGGCGGGCAATGAGGCACTGGCGGCCAAAGGCGTGGTCGCCATACATCTTCCGCACCCATTCGGGTTCCTTGGAAATGTCGAAGGCGTCGGTGGCCTCCATCTGCATGCGGTAGGCCAGCTCGTAGCTCTGCACGCGCGCCTCAAGCTGCTGGTCGCGTTCACGCTCAACGAGGTGCTTCTGGTTCAGGTCCATCAGCAGGTCCAGCTGGCGGCGCTGCTGGCGCAGGTCCAGGGAGCCGTTTTTGATGTACTCCACCAGCTTTTCCACCCGGGTGTCCTCAGTGTTGATGTAGGCGCCCTGGTAGGCGCTGGGCAGGAAGGAGGACTGCCAGTTTTTGGTGCGGCGGGTGGGCATGCCGCCGGGGCACATGGAGATGTAGCCGGGCAGGTTCTGGTTCTCGCTGCCGAGGCCGTAGGTGACCCAGGAACCCATGGTGGGGCGGTTCAGGCGGCTTTCCCCGCTGTTCATGAGGCCCAGGGAGGGCTCATGGTTTGGCACGTCGGCGTGCATGGAGCGGATGACGCAGAGGTCATCGGCGAATGCGCCGGTTTTCTCAAAGACCTCGCTGACCTCCAGGCCGCACTGGCCGCGCTTGGTGAACTTGAAGGGGGACTTGAAGCCCGCGCCGGTGGGGCGCTCTGTTTTGAGCAGGTTCGGCAGGGCCTTGCCGTCGTATTTGTCCAGCTCCGGCTTCGGGTCGAAGGTGTCGATGTGCGACGGCCCGCCGTTCATGAAGAAATGCACCACGCGCTTGGCCTTCGGCTCAAAATGCGGCTTTTTCAGGGCCATGGGGTCCAGCGTGCCAGCGGCGGAAGCCTGCCCGGGCAGCAAAGAACCCAGCGCCATGGAGCCAAAGCCCATGCCGGCACGGCTGAGCAACTGGCGGCGCGTCAGGAACGCATGCTCCAGGTTCGGGGCATGATGTGAGAACGAAGAATTCATGAGGGGGTACCTAGGTATACGCCTTTTTTTGGACTTTGCTTGCGCAAGTTTCGGGCCG
>CAZPSQ010000162.1:0-12619 GCA_964588755.1 uncultured Prosthecobacter sp.
GAAGCGCATCGCCCGTCCGTCCGACGTCCTCACCGTGGGCCAGGAAATCAACGCCGTGGTCCTTGGCATCAACAAGGAAGAGCGCAAGATCAGCCTGGGCGTGCGTCAGCTCGACACCAACCCGTGGGACGACATCGACGTGCGCTACCCGATCGGCACGAAGATGACCCGCCCGGTCCGCAACCTGACCGCCTACGGCGCGTTTGTGGAGCTGGAAGAAGGCATCGACGGCATGATCCACGTGTCCGACCTCAGCTGGACCCGCAAGATCAACCATCCTTCCGAACTGCTCAAGAAGGGCCAGGAAGTGGAGGCCGTCGTGCTCGGCATCGACAAGTCCAACCAGCGCATCAGCCTGGGCATGAAGCAGCTCGACACCGACCCATGGTCCATCATCGACAACCGCTTCAAGGTGGGCGACATCGTGAAGGGCCGCGTGGCGAAGATCGCCTCCTTCGGCGCCTTCGTGGAGCTGGAAGACGACATCGACGGCCTGGTGCACATCTCGCAGATCAGCGAGGACCGCATCGAGAAGGTGAAGGACAAGCTGAATGTGGGCGACGAAGTCGAAGCCCGCGTGATCAAGGTGGACAAGGTGGAGCGCCGCATCGGCCTCTCCATCAAGGCCATGAACTACAGCGACTCCGAGATCCAGAAGGAAAGCCAGGCTTTCGAAGCCCTCCGCCCCAGCACCGACCTCGTCGGCCTGGAGCAGGCCTTCAAGTTTGCCACCGAAGAATGGCGCCCCGGCGGCCAGTAATCCGGCTGCGAGCTTCATCTCACGACAGCATCAATCACGGAGGGGCGCCCACAAGGCGCCCCTTCTTTTTGACCAATCGACGCCGCAGGCCAGAGTCCACGTTTTTTTTCCTGGCACGCATGAGACATGCGTGATGCGCAGCGCCGTGGTCATCCACGCCATTCCGGAGACTAGACTGGCTCTCAAAAAAGCTTGTCACATTCCCGGCGGCGGAGCGGCCCCATTGGCAGCGTGGGTCGCCTGCCTGTTATGTTCCCATAGCAGGCGGCGCTCCCGCCTTGCCACTGGGGCCGCTGCGCTCACCGGATCATCCATGACCATCTTTTCGAGAACCAGTCTATCTGGGTGGGAGCAGATCCACTCCGCATCCCGTCCAATGGAAAAGCTGGGCCGCGTTCACCGCTCCCGCGCCGGGAGCACCTCCACCTCAATGTCCCGTGCCTCGGTCAGGGTGGAGCTGGGCTGGCCCACCGGGGCTGGCGCGCCCACATCTTCAAAAAACGGCCGTGGCTCATGCCGCAGGGGGCTGTTTTCAGCAGCAGCGCCGCCCAGGTTCAGCTTCCGCCGCAGGCCATGCCACAGCGCAAAGCCTGCTGACAGCACCACCGCGCCCACCGCCACCGCCGCGCCGAGGAAGAGCACCAGCGCCAGCACAGCGGCAAGCACCACCGCGCCGATGCCCAGCAGCAGCGCTGCTGGCAGGCCGCTGATGCCTTGGGTACGAAACTGAAAGGTGCGGGGTCTCATCGATGACACGTTTGACATGTGGATGTACTAACGAAGCACAACGCCACATGCGCGTTGGAAAAAGCTTGAGGTTGCTGGCCATGAAGTGCCATAAAGGAAAGATTAAATCTTTCTTTAAACTCCTCCACAGATGACTGCATCGATCTTTCGATGTGCTGGAAAAAGAACAATCTTTGGAAGTGCCAGAATTACTGGCGGACACACCCGAGGCCGCGTGCGTGCGGCAGCTACGGGGGCGCCGCTGGTGGCTGAAGCGTTTGGGGACCTGGGGGGCGCTCGGGGGGGCGGCCGCTGTGTATTGGGCACCCCAGCCCATCATGCCTCTTTACTTTAATGGCCTCCACGCCCTCCCCCATGTCAGCCATCCAAGGATGGTGCACCACCTTGTCGCCTACGCTAACCAGCTGGTGGACAAGCCCTATAAATGGGGTGGCGGCCACAAGACCCTGTTCGACAACGGCTTCGACTGTTCAGGCTCCATCTCCCATGTGCTCTATCGTTGTGGACTGCTGCCCAGCCCCGCAAACTCCGTCGGATTCGCCAGCTACGGCCTGCCGGGTGCAGGCCGTTACGTCACAATCTATGTGAAACCCGGCCACCACGTGTTCATGGAGGTCTGCGGCCTGCGCTTTGACACCACTGGCACGCGGGAGGGGGAAGGCCCCCGCTGGCGTGTGCCCAGCCGCAACCGCGCCGGTTTCCAGGCCAGACATCCCGCGTGGCTGTGAGGGGGGGAGGCAGATGGCCGCCGGACGGCCGCTCATTTCTGACAGAGCGCTCACGCGCCAGACACACTTTTGACATCTTCCCTGTGGCGGGATGGCGGACGGGGCGCATTATTCGGCCCCGATGCTGATCTCTGCACCGGAATCCGAATCTGCCCGCCTCACCACCCGCCGCGACTGGCTGCGGCGGGGGCTGCTGGCGCTGCCGGCGGGATTCGTGAACCTTGCGGAGGCCGCGCCCGCCAGCCGCAAGAGCAAGGCCCAGTGGGAGTATCAGCGCAAGTTTCTGGCCTCTGGCGCGGCCTTCCGCTACTACCCACGCGGGGCCAGCGGCAAGCCCTGGACCGCCCAACAAGAGAACGCCTACCGCGCCTACCGGCAGGACCCACGCGTGGCCTACGCGGTCAAGAACCTGGCCACCGGCCGCTATCTGGCGGAGTTTCAGGCGGACAAGCTCTTCAGCGGCAGCTCCATGCCCAAGCCCGCCGTGGCCGCCGTGCTGCTGGAGCGGCGGCGCGGAAACCTCAGCCGGGAGGAGTTCCAGCACATCGTCAAAGCCTGTGACAAGAGTGAGAACGCCTCCTGGTTTTACATGCTCAGGCTCATCGGCCCGTATGATGAGCAGGCCTTCAAGGCCAGGTACCGGCTGCCGAATGTGGCCATCCGGGACAACTGGCTTTCCGCCCGCTTCTACTGCGAGTTCTACGAGCGCTGCGTGAACTACCGCCTGGACCACGGCTGCGAGCTGCTGCTGGAGGCCATGCGGCGGGACCAGTACGGCCTGGGCCGCTGGACCCTGCCGCGCAGCATCACCTACATCGGCGGCAAGACCGGCAACTATGGCGAGTGGGACCATGAGTCCCTGTTCTTCTACCACGGCGCCACGCCGTATGCGATCGTGCTCTTCACGCGCGGCCACTTTGCCCCGGACGGCTCCGACTGGAAGCTCGGCGCCATGATGGGCGGCCTCTTCCGCGACTACTGTAGATAGAGCGGCGTGGGCATCCCCGCCAGAGAAAGGGAGCCAGCGCACACCTCCCCCCATCCATCCCGCTTTCTGGCGAAAGCAGCCACGGTCAACCATGTGCCGCCACTGCTTCTCCAGTGTCTCCAATCTTCCGCCTCTGCCTTGGCCAGTATGGCCCGCCCCGCCCATTGCTGCCGTTCATTGGATCATGAACTATCTCTAACTTTATCTTGAAATTAAACAGAGCTTAATTATTATGAAGTCTGTCATTACTTCGCTTCTAACCCTCAAGAGGCAGTGAATGGCAAGTTATCCCCAGCTCTTATGATTGGGATGATGAAGTTTGCCTGAACCATCCTATCAGTAAGGAGTGCGAACAACTGCAACAAGTGCGTTCCACCCAGCAACCATGCGGGTTCCATGAGCACCCTGGAATGTGAATGCGTTCTGGGCAAACTGTGAGGCCTGACGAGCAACTCAGGGTTGTTCCCGATACTCCCAAACTTCCGGCACTTATTCACTCACTCGTTCGCAGCTTTTTCCCAGCACCTGCTCCAGGGTGGGATTGTCCAGCGCGGCCTGGGCGGCCTGGGTTTCCGCCTCCTTTTTGCTACGGCCGCTGCCTTGGCCGAGGACAGCCCCCTTCCAGGACACGGTGGACAGGAAGCTTTTGGCGTGGTCCGGCCCTTCCTCGCTGATGATCTGATACTGCGGCGGGATGGGGCTGATGGCCTGGATCTGCTCCTGCAGCTCTCCCTTGGGGTTGCGCTCCAGGGGGCCGCGCTCCAGGGCCAGCAGGTCGGTGCTGAAGAGGTGGGTGGCAAAGGCCAGCGCGGCCTCGCTGCCAGCATCCAGGTAAATCGCGCCGGCCACCGCCTCCAGCGCGTCTGCAAGGGCGGAGTCACGGTCGCGGCCGCCATTGGCCTCTTCTCCACGGCCCATGATGAGGTGGCCGCCCAGGGCAAGCTGCCGCGCCTGACGTGCCAGCGCCTTGGTGGAGACAAGCTGGGCGCGCGCCTTGGTCAGCTCCCCCTCGTCCGCCTGGGCGCGCTGGGAGTACAGCAGGTGGGACAGCGCCAGCTGCAGCACCGCATCCCCCAGGAACTCCAGCCGCTGGTTGTCCGCCTGGGCGCGCTGGCTTTCATAGCCGACGCTGCCATGGGTCAGGGCAAGCTGAAGCAGCGCGGGGTCGCGAAAGGTGTGGCCGATGACTTGTTCCAGCGCTGAGACGGACATGGTGCCCTTTGATTTAGCCGGAGGACCGGCGGCGCTCCATGAAAAAAGAAAAAGTGGGGTGACCGACGGGATTCGAACCCGCAACAACCAGAATCACAATCTGGGGCTCTACCTTTGAACTACGGTCACCATCTCGGGAAAGAGAGGTGCGGACAGTAGCCGGTAATGGAGGGAGCGCCAGTGAAAAGTTGCCCTGGGGGCGGGAATGACAAAACCAGGATGAGGAGCGGTGAATGCATGCCCATGCCATGCCCGCAGCACCGTATCATCCGGTCATCGGCCTGTTCGGATGCCATGGGTCATTTTCCCGCCTTGCGAAACCACACCCACGGCAGCGCAAACGCCGCCGTGACCAGGACAGCCAGCACGCCGGTCATCGCCGTCAGCCCCAGGGTGATGAGCCCACGGTTGCTGCCCACCGCCAGCGCGCCAAAGGCCAGGCCTGTGCTCAAGCCGCAAAAGGCCAGGGAGCGGCCCAGCGAGGCCACGCGCTCCCGCGTGGCGTCCGGCCCCCGCAGCGCGTGCAGCACGTGGATGGTGAAGTCCAGCCCCAGGCCCAGGCAGAGCGGCACCGCGCCCACGCTCATGAGGTTCCAGGTCAGATCCCCCGCCGCCATGCCGCCCAGCAGAATCCACCCGCTGGCCGCCAGCGTGGCGAAGGCATACACCCGCTCCCGCCAGCCCCGAAACACCAGCAGGAAGAGCACCAGCGCAATGACGGCGGTGGGCACGCACACGCGCAGGATTTCCTGCTTCAGCAGCGGCTCCAGCGAGATGCGTAGAAAGGCCCAGCCAGCCGGATGCGCGCCGGGGATCTTTTCCACCTCATGCAGCACGGCCGCGTTTTCCAAGGTGCGGCCAGCCGCCAGCCGCACGGTGCCCAGCGCCATCCAGCCATGCTCCTCATGCCTGGAAACAATGCCGCCCAGATTCTCCAGCACCTCGGACCCGGGCCACACGGGACCAGTGGCGGTGATCTTGGCGGCGCTCCACTGCGCCCATTGCGCCAGCACCTTGTCCGTCAGCGCATAGGCCACCTCGGTGAAGCCCGCGTCATCCACCGCCCGGCGCAGCTCCTCCTTCCGCCCGGCGATCGCCTGCAGCGTGTGGAGGTTGCTCTTCTGCGCCGCCTCATCAGGGATCAAGGCCAGCGGCAGCATGCTCGTCTCCACCTCGGCATGGCCCCGCAGCTCCCTGGCCGCCCGGCCCATGCTTTCGCGCAGGGCGGCAGCATCAGGCGCGGCAAAGATCAGCGGCACATTGCGCCCCGGCTCAGCCCCGCCGCCAGCATCCAGCATGCGCTTCTCGATGTCCTCAAACACGTCAAAGGCCTCGCTCTTCTCCGGCCGCAGCACGGCGGAGCCGAAGTCCATGCGGGGGAAGCCGCGCACGCTGAGCAGCACCGTGGCCGCCAGCAGCGCCACCGCCACCAGCCAGCCCATCACGCGCTGCATCTTCAGGGCCACCCGCGTGGCGCCATGATGCTCCTGCAAGGCGCCGCTTTGCATGCCCAGGGGAAGAAAGCCAAACAGCATCACCGCCGCGCCGATGATGACGCCCAGCGCGGAGAGCACCCCAAGCTGCGCAATGCCTGGAAGCTGGCTGAGCCCCAGCATGCCAAACACCGCCGCGATGCACACCGCCGACCACGCCACCCCCGGCAGCGCCCGCCGCCAGATGCGGCTGTAGCCTTCCCCCGGATGCTCCCGCGCGTAGTGCAGGCCGATCACGCCGAAGTCCTCGATCAGCCCCGTCATGATCGCCGCAAAGCCCATCGACATCACATTGAGGGAGCCATACACCGCGCCCGCCGTGCCTAGTGTGAGCAGGTTGGCGCACAGGATGGCCAGCAGCAGCCAGAACAGCGGCTTCACACTGCGGTGCAGCAGCCAGAAGAGAAAGCCCACGATGAACGTCACCGCGCCGATGCCCTGCCGCATGTCCCCCTCCATCCCGGTGGCGATCTCCGCCTGGAACGCCGGATCTCCCGTGAAGCCGATCTTCAGCCCCGGCAGTTCCGCGCCCTGCTCCGCCAGCCACTTCTCCCGCACCTCCGCCTTGATCTTTGCCAGCCAGGCACCTGCCCCACGGTAATCTGTCAGCGCCTCGGCGGGCGGCGTCACAAACAGCAGGCGCAGCGTGCCATCCGCGCTGCTGAACTCATCGCTCATCATGCTGCTCATGTCCGCCCCGCCGCTGAGGAATTGCAGCGCCCCGCGCGCGAGGCCCAGCGGATCATACCCGCTCAGCGTCGCGCTTTGCAGGTCCATGGACGCGCCGGCGGTTTCCTTCGCCCTCTCCAGCAGGGCAGGCAGGTTGGCAGGGGCCAGCGCGGCCTCCAGCTTTGCCACCTCCTCCTGCGGCGCGTTCAGCCACAGATGCGCCACCACCTCCGCGATGATGGCCGGGTCGGATTGCAGCAGGGACTGGCTGCGCACCCGCGCGCACAGCTCCGGCTTCGCGGCCAAGTGCTCTGCCAGCGCGTCCGCCGCCGCGCCCACCAGTTCTGCGTCCTCCGCCTGCACCGCGATGAGCAGCAGGTCACGCTTTTGCTCCCGCAGCAGTCGTGTGCCCTCCAGGCCCGGCAGCTCCTGCGGCAGCAGGCTCAGGGGGTCCACATCAAAGTCCAGCCGCGAGACACCAAACCAGCCCGCCACCAGGACGAGCAACACAAACACCAGGCGCGGGACCAATGACTTCATGAGTGGCCGTCAGCAGAACCCAGCCCCCACCGCATTTCAACCAAAGGTCTGCGGGGCTGCCCATCAGCCCATCTTCTTCCTCCTCTTGCTCATGCCCTTCCTCTCGGAACCAGGGAGCTTCAGTCCACGGCAGGAAGAGTCAGAGCAGGAGTTTCCCTCACGCCTTCTGGCTCCCCTTCAGAAAGGCCAGCGCCGCGTCCCGCTGCGGATGATTTGCCAGCTCCGCCTTCAGCGCCGTCAGCCGTTGCAGCAGGTCCGTGCCCAGCCGCTCCTCCAGCTGCGCCTGCACGGTGGCCTCCATCTCCTGCTGGCGCACGGCCTGCTGCCAGGGCGCGGTGGAGATGCGGTGGATGAGACGATGCAGCCCGCAGCTTTGCAGCGCCTCCCACTCGCCTGCGTCCAGCCACACGCCGCCGGTGCGGGAGCGGTCAATGCGGAACGGCAGGCCGTGGCCCACACGGTAGCGCATCATCACCGCGCCGGACTCCGGGCATTGCTTTGGCCGGTCGTCAAACTCGCCAGCCTCCGCCTTCACGGACACCATCTCATGCGTGGGCTCCTCCGCAGGCTGCGTGGCGTGCCAGCGCTGGTAGTTTTCCAGGGGAATCCAGTTTCCCCCGGTCTCCGGGCAGCGGCAGGCCACCAGGCCCGGCTCAAGCTCGACACGTTCCAGTCCTTTGTGGCTTCCAAGGGGGCTTTGCATGATGTGATGGATGAACGCAAAGCTCCACCCGCGCGCCCGTTCTTGTCAGCGACATTTATGTCAGGAGTTTGCAATGGCCCGCTGAACATTTCCCCACCCTCGCGCCACCCGAACGGCGCCTTGTTTCCGATTCCCCACCAGTCATGAACACACGCCTCGAAAAAGACAGCATGGGCGGGATGCCCGTGCCCGCCGACGCGCTCTACGGCGCCAGCACGCAGCGCGCGGTGCTGAACTTCCCCATCAGCGGCCGGCCGGTGCCGCCGCCCATCCTCCATGCCTACGGCCTCATCAAGGAGGCGGTGGCCAGCGTCCATGCGCGGCTCGGTCTGCTGGATGCGGACAAGGCCGCGCTCATCGCCCAGGCCGCGCAGGAGGTGGCCGCAGGAAAGCTGGATGCGCATTTCGTCATCGACATCTACCAGACCGGCTCCGGCACCAGCACGAACATGAACGTGAACGAGGTCATCTCCAACCGCGTGTGCCAGATCGTCGGCAGGCCCATCGGCGCCAAGGAGCCCGTGCATCCCAACGACCACGTGAACATGGGCCAGTCCAGCAACGACACCTTTCCCACCGCCATCCACATCGCCGTGGCGCAGGAGCTCAAGCACAGGCTGCTGCCCGCGCTGATGGCCCTGTGCGGCTCCCTGGCGGAGAGGGGCGATGCCTTTTGGGACGTGCTCAAGATCGGCCGCGCCCACCTCATGGACGCCACGCCCGTGCGCCTGGGCCAGGAGTTCCGGGGCTATGCCCGGCAGATGGAGCTGGCCATGGAGCGGGCGCAAAAGGCGCTGGATGCCCTCATGGAGCTGCCGCTCGGCGGCACGGCCGTGGGCACCGGTTTGAACTCCCACCCCGACATGCCCAAGCTCGCCATCGCACGCATCGCGGACCAGACAGGCATCTCCTTCCGCGAGGCGGAGGACCACTTCGAGGCGCAGTCCTCCAAGGACGCGCTGGTGGAGACCAGCGGGCAGCTCAAGACCATTGCCACCAGCCTCTTCAAGATCGCCAACGACCTCCGCTGGCTCGGCTCCGGCCCGCAGTGCGCCCTTGGCGAGGTCTCCCTGCCCGCCACGCAGCCCGGCAGCTCCATCATGCCCGGCAAGGTGAACCCTGTGATGTGCGAGGCGCTGATGCAGGTCTGCGCCCGCGTGATCGGCAACGACAGCACGGTGACGTGGTGCGGGGCGAATGGCAGCTTCGAGCTCAACGTCATGATGCCCGCGCTCGGCGCGGCGCTGCTGGAAAGCATCGAGCTGCTCAGCAATGCCATCACGCAGTTCAACACGCGTTGCGTGGAAGGCATCGTGGCCAATGAGGAGCGCTGCGCCGGGCTCATCGAGCACAGCCTCGCCATGATCACCGGCCTCAACAGCAGGATCGGCTACGACAAGGCCGCCGAGATCGCCAAGCTCTCCGCCAAGACCGGCACACCTGTGCGGCAGCTCTGCCTGGAGCGCTTGAACGAGCTGGGCATCACCGAGGCCGAATTGAACGAAGCCCTCGATCCCAAGCGCATGACCCAGCCGGATGCAACGATGGTGGGCGCGGGCGGGGGGTGAAAAGCACTCCCAAACGCCTGTGCACACGATCATCAGACGCGGGACCCGCGAATGGCAGCAAGCCCCCGAACTTCATCATGACCCTCAACGGCCACGTGCTGGAGGACGGCCTCGGCCGCCTCACCTCCAAGGCTGGCACGCGCGATGTCCACCAGATGCTCTTCAACTGCCAGATGCGCCCCAACGGCGGCGACGCCTGGATGCGCGTGATCGAGGTGAAGGCCAACGGCACCGCCGAGGTCTGCGACTTCTCCCCCCTGCGCAAGGAGCGCAACGAGACGGCGGAAAACAAGTTCACGCTCCAGCTCGCCGCGGTGGCGTGATGGTCTGGGCAGACGCGGCCGGACCCCGCCGGACGCTCCCCGATGCCGCGTACAACCGGCCGCCCGATGAGCCGCGATGTCCGGGTGAGCGCCACTTCCGGCGCTCATTTTCACTACCCACCCACCCACTCATATGGACTTCCTCTGGATGCTCTTCATCGGCCTCATCATCGGTATTGTGGCCAAGTTCCTCACCCCGGGCCGCGACCCCCAGGGCTGTCTCGTCACCATGCTCATCGGCGTGGTCGGCTCCATGCTCGCCGGCTGGATCGGCCGCACCGCAGGCTGGTACACCGAAGGGCAGCCGGTGGGCTTCATCGCCTCCGTCCTGGGCGCCATCCTGCTGTTGTTGATCTTCCGCATGCTGACCGGCCGGAAAGGCTGAAAAACCACCGCACGCGCATTTTCACGCGGGCAGGGCCGGACTGGCTCAGGCCTTGCCCGCCAGGTTCGACAGCGCCTTGGTGACGATGGCCGGCACCGCAAACTGCTTTTGTTCCGGCGGCAGCAGGTCATTGACCACCTTCGTCATCCAGGGGCGTGACGCCTCCATGTGCGCGATCTCGATCAGCGTGGGATTGAGGATGCGGTAGCGCACCTTCAGATCGACCGGCGTTGTCTCGCCCTCCAGCTCCAGCGTCACGGCGACCTCCTCCGTGGTGCTGTTGATCTGCAGGTCGGTCACCTTGCCGATTTTGTTCAGGTGAAACCGGTTGGCCACCCACGTCGCCGCGTGCTGCAGGGCGATGTCTTTCGCTTTGTTGGCAAAGGTTTTGAAGGTCATTGGGGAGGCGGGCCGGCTGGCTGCGGGAATTGCAGGCCGCGTGCTGTTTGAGCTTGCCAGAAGGCGGCCGTTTCGGCAAAGCGTCTTCCATCATGGCCCGAGGAAAATCCACCACCTTTGCCCGCATCCGTGCGGAGGTCGTCCGTCTGGTGGCCCTCATTCCTGAAGGCAGGTTCACCACCTACGGCAGCATCGCCATCCACATGAATGTGATCCCCCGGCACGTGGCCACCACGCTCAGTCATCTGACGGAGGAGGAGTCCGCCACGCTGCCCTGGCACCGCGTGGTGGGCGCCAATGCGCGCATCAGCCCCAACATGCCCGGGGCATCCGCCCGCAGACAGCGCCGGCTGCTCAAGGCCGAAGGCCTCAAGATCGACAAGGAAGGCCACATCCAGGACGCGGATGACCACTTCCACAACGTCGGCGTCCGCCGCAACATCCGCTGGAGCGAGGTGGAGGACTGAGACTGGGCAGGTGGCTCAATGCAGCATCGTCTCCGCCTGCGCCAGCACATCGGCAAAGGGCACGCGCTCCAGCAGGCCGAAACTGTCATGCCTGCCCAGCCGCTCGCGGCTGGTGGCCGGGCTGGTCAGGCCGCAGAGAAAGCGGGTGAGCTGACGCGCGGAGCGCAGGGAGGCATGGCGCTCGCCCAGCAGCCCGCGGATGGCGGCCACGTGCGCAGTGGTGATCTCCGGCGGTGTGGAGTGCGGGATCTCGCGCGGCTCGTCGGTGGCGCTGCCTTTCCCGCGCTCCTTGCAGCTGGTGCAGTGGCCGCAGTCGGCCTCCATCTCCTCCCCAAAGTAGTGCAGCAGCCAGCGGGCCAGGCAGCCGCGATGGCTGGCAAAGCTGAGCACCTCGCGCAGGCGTTCCACATCGCGCTCCTCGCGGCCCGCAAACATGCGCTGCATCTTCTGCGTGATCTCCTTGGGATCGCGGCGGTGCGCGTCCTCGGAGAGCCGGTACTTCTGGCGGCTGCCGCTGGGCTTCAGCTCGATGTCGCCCGACTCCTGCAGCCAGGTCAGCGCCTTCAGCACGCGGTCGCGTGGCTCGCCCAGGTCAGCGGCGGCCTCGTCGGGATTGATTGTGGTCCATTTGGTGCCGCGCTTGCCGCACTGAAACAGCTGCCGCAGAAAGGCCTGCCGCTCCGGCTTGTGGCCGGAGAGAACGCGTGCCTCCGGCTGCACAAAACGGTACTGGTAGGACGCATAGAAAGAACCCAGCGGCTTGATCACGCCATCCAGCTCCAGGTTCGTGATGACCGTCTCGATGACCAGCGGCCGGATGTCCGTGGCATGGGAGAGATCGTACATGGACACATCAAACTCCCCGCCGCTCAGCAGCAGGTGGTCCAGAAGCTGGCGGATCGCCTGCGGCGTGGGCGTGTCGCCGTAGGTGAAGTTTTCCAGCACGATGCAGTCGTCCGCGCAGGCCAGCAGCTCGCACACGGAGGGCCTGCCATCGCGTCCCGCGCGGCCGGTCTCCTGGGAGTAGTTCTCCAGCGTCTTCGGCAGATTGTAATGGTACACCGCGCGGATGTCCGCCTTGTCGATGCCCATGCCAAACGCGATCGTCGCCACGATGACATCTGTCTTGCCCGTCATGAAGGCGTCCTGCGCCTCATGGCGGTGCTCCGGCGCAAGTCCGGCATGGTAGGCCAGCGCATTGACGCCGCTCTTCTGCAAATGGGTGGCCACCTCCTCGGCAGTGCGTTGCAGCGTCACATACACGATGGAGGGCACCTTGCGCTTCAGCAGCACCTTCGTGAGATGGGCCAGGCGCTGCCTGGATGTGCAGGGCGTGATGCGGAAGTGCAGGTTCGGGCGGAAGAACGTCGTCTGCACGTGGTCCGCCTGCGCGATGTCGAACGCCTTGCGGATGTCCCCCGCGACTGACGGTGTGGCCGTGGCGGTCAGTGCCAGCACAGGCCTGATGCCCAGTTCCTGCGCCACATGGGCCAGCCGCAGGTACTCGGGGCGGAAATTGTGCCCCCACTCGGAGATGCAGTGCGCCTCATCCACCGCCATCATGGCAATCTTCAGGCGCTTCAGCCGCTCAATGAAGTTCTC
Organism: uncultured Prosthecobacter sp.; assembly: GCA_964588755.1. Classification (GTDB taxonomy): domain Bacteria; phylum Verrucomicrobiota; class Verrucomicrobiia; order Verrucomicrobiales; family Verrucomicrobiaceae; genus Prosthecobacter. Next base: position 12,585 of record CAZPSQ010000162.1, read on the forward strand.
ATTGATGAGCCGTTCCGGGGCGATGTAGAGCAGCT
>CAZPSQ010000163.1:0-12538 GCA_964588755.1 uncultured Prosthecobacter sp.
TTCGCCGGCACCTGCAGCATGTATTCAAAGAAGGCGATGCCCCAGCTCAGCCCCGCCGCGATGAACCACGGCTTGGCCTTCATGTCCTTCAGGTGCGCATACCAGGCGAAGGTCATGAAGACATTCGAGGCCACGAGCAGCGCCACGGCCTTCACGATGGTCCAGTTCAGCGTCATCACTTCAAAGAGGCGTCCTTCTCGCCATCGCTTTTGCGGTAAAGTTCGGTCGGGATGAGCTTCAGCGCCGGCACCTCCTCGCCCTGCAGATGGCTGATGAAGGCGCGCACCACCTCCCGGCCCATCTTGTCCGGGAACTGGATGGGATCGGCGTAGATCTTGCCCTCCTTGATGGCCTGCCTGCCTTCAGGCTGCCCATCGAAGCCGATGATCACCACCTTGCCGGCCTTGCCCGCCTTTTCCAGCGCGCCCCGTGCGCCGAGGGCGGAGGGATCGTTGATGGCAAAGAGGCCCACGAGTTCGGGATGCGCCTGCAGCATGTCCTCCGCAGCCTTGTAGCCCTTGTCCTTGGCGCCGCCGCCGTCCAGTTCGCTGACGATGTCGATCTTTGCGGCGGGATTTGCGGCGTTGTGCTGCCCGATCACCTCCTTGAAGCCCTTCACGCGCAGGATGCAGGACTCCACCTGCTTCAGGTCCAGCACGCCGATCTTTCCGCCGCCGCCCTTCAGCGCCTCGATCATCGCCGTGGCCGCCTCCTTCCCGCCGCCATAGTTGTCCGTGGCCACCTGCGTCACGATCTTCACCCCCGGCTCATTGCACGGCACATCCACCGTGAACACCGGAATGCCCGCCGCGTTCGCCTCCTGGATCACCGGCACGATTGCCTTCGAGTCCGCCGGGCTCAGCACGATCGCCGCCGCCTTCTTCACAATGAAGTCCTTCACCTGGTTGCTCTGCCGCACCACATCATTGTCCGCGCTCACCACCAGCGTGTCGTAGCCGCTCCTCGTTGCCTCCGCCGTGATGTTGTCGCCAATGACCTTGAAGAACGGATTCTGCAACGTCAGCAATGACACCCCGATCGTCCCCTTCGGGGCGCTCGCAGGCCTGTCCGGAGTCTTGCCGCATGAGATGAATGTGGCGGCGATGAGGCCAAGGAAAAAACGTGTCTTCATGTTCCACTCCAACGCTCCTCGATGCCACGAATTGCATCCCTCAGTTCGCCAAAGCCTTCGGTGCCTGCCACGAAGTGGCCGGCCACTGAACGAAACTGTGCTGCCAGCTCAGGATTCACGGGAGTGATCTTGGCCAGGATGGGTTCGATCATCTGTCTGGCCACTGCCACAAAGGTGTTGCCGTTGAAAAAGCAAAACGGTGCAAGCCGGTGGCACTCATGGCCTGTGAGCAAGGCCTGCTCCAGGCTCAGTTCCCTGCCCCTGTTGGATTCCCACAATTTTTTCGCCGCCTCATACCCATCAGATGTGCGTTTGTGAACCGCACCCTTGTGCTGGCAGAGTGCCTCGTTCAGCCGCTCCACAAGCTCCCATGGGAACTTATCGAGCCAATTCTGTTTCCAATTCATGCTGCTGATATCTGGCTGCCAGTTCCGCTGCATCCTGTTTCAAGCCTTCGACCCCTCGGCTCTTCAAGTGTCCCTTGCCCGTTGTTTTCAGCGTCGGCTCAGCCACAAAACGATCTTGGATCGCCAAGGCATCTGCCAGTAGAAGCCGGAAAACGTCTTCCTCCGTTTGAGATGATGATCCGTGTGAGTTCACCTTTCAAAGCATAGCTGAATCCGTCGTCAAAGCCACATCATTCCTCGCCATATCTGAGGAAGATTTTCCGCCTCTCCAAAAACACCGCCAGCTCCTCGTTCCATCCGGCCACCACCTTCTTCCACCCGTTCCCGCCTTTCACCGCCTTCACGCTCGCCGCGCGGTTCAGCAGCGTGTTCACCAGGGCCAGCTTGAACTCCTTCGGGTGCAGCGCCTGCAAGGCGCAGACGATTGCCACCCCCGCCTCCACCGGCCTCAAGGCCCCCCGGTCCGTGACGGCCATGCGCACACCACCGCAGCTCTCCCCTTTGAAGATGCTGGCCGTTGGCGTGAACCGCACCGGCGTGAACTGCACACCCGCCAGCCCCAGCTTGTTCAGCTCATGCGACAGCCTCAGGTCATCGATGTAAGGCGCGCCCAGCACCTCAAACGGCGTGTCCGTCCCGCGCCCCACGCTCACACTGAACTCCAGCAGCCCGATGCCCGGATACAGCAGCGCCTCCGTCAAACTGCGCATGTTGGGGGAGGGGTTGATCCACGGCTGCCCCGTCTCATCATGCAGCATGCCGCGCCGCCAGCCCTCCACCGGGATGATGCGCAGGTCGCAGCCCAGCATCCGCTCCGTGTTCATCATCATGGCCAGCTCCCCCGCCGTCATCCCATGGCGCAGCGGGATCGCGTGCGTCGCGGTCGTCACCTTTTCCTCATCCACCGCCGCCGGGCCTTCCACCGCCACACCGCCGATCGGGTTCACACGGTCCAGCACAAAGAACGCCTTCTTCGCCTTCGCCGCCGCCTCCATGCACAGGCGCATCGTGCCGATGTAGGTGTAGAACCGGCAGCCGATGTCCTGCACGTCAAACACCAGCGCGTCCACATCCGCCAGCTGCTCCGCCGTCGGCGCCTTGCGCTCGCCATACAGGCTCAGCACCGGCAGCCCCGTCTTCGTGTCCTTCGAGTCGCCGATCTTCGTCTGGTCCAGCTCGCCCCGGATGCCATGCTCCGGGCTGAAAAGCTTCTTCAGCCTCACCTCCGGCGCCCCCGCCAGCAGGTCGATCGTGCTTCGGCGTCGCGCATCAATGCCGGTCTGGTTCGTGATCAGGCCCACACTCAGCCCCTTCAGGTCCGCAAACTTCCGCCGCACCAGCACATCGATGCCATTCAGCACCGTCGGCACCTCCTTCTCCGCCCGTGGCCAGGGCGGCTCCGTCCGTGGGGCAAAGGTCATGCCCTGCGCCGCCGCCGTGCCGATCTCCTCATACAGCTCCCGCACACTCCCGCCGCCGTCCGGATGCAGGCGCGAGCTCATGAAAACCACAAACGTCTTCGACTCCGGCTCCATCCACAAGCTCGTGCCCGTGAACCCCGTGTGCCCAAACGACCCAATCGGAAACACCTTCCCCCGTGGCCTGCTGAACGCCGACTCAATATCCCAGCCCAGCCCGCGCCGCTCATGCACCGTGGCCACCGTGTGTGGCGAGGTCATGAGTTTCACCGTCTCCGGCTTTAAGATCCCCTCCCCACCGTTCAGGATCATCCGCGCATACTTCGCCAGATCCCCTGCGGTCGTAAACAGGCCCGCATGGCCGGTCACACCCCCCATCTTGCGCGAGGTCGGGTCATGCACCACACCGCGCAGCATCACGCCGTTCTCATCCTTCTCCGTCGGCGCGATGCGCCCCCGCCACTCCTCCGGCGGCAGGAACCGCGTGGACTCCATCTTCAGCGGCTCAAACACCGTCCTCGCAGCAAACTCATTCAGCGGCATCCCGCTCACCCGCCGCACCACCTCCCCCAGCAGGATGAAGTTGATGTCCGAGTAGCGGAAGAACCGGTCCGGCGGTCCTTCCGGCTCCACCTCCACCGCGCGCTTCATTCCCGCGTCATAGCCTGCCCACCCCGGCTCCTTCGGGATGCCAGGCCGCAGGCCGGACGTGTGCGTCAGCAGATGCCGCACCGTGATGCCGCCGCGGAACTCCGGGATGAAGCGCCGCACCTCATCCTCCAGCGCCATCTTCTCATCCTGCACCAGCCGCATCACACACGGCAGCGTCGCCACCACCTTCGTCAGAGATGCCGCGTCAAAGAGGGTGTCCTCCGTCATCGCCTCCTTCACCGGTGCCACCGCGCGCAGGCCCTCGGCCAGCACCGCCTTGCGCTCCCCGCTCTCCGCCCACAGCACCGCACCCTTCGGCTGCCCCTTCGCCACCGCCTTCCGCACCACCTCGCGGACAGCGGTGAAATCATCCGCATGGACAAGACCACACAGCAGGAGGGGCAGAAGAATGCGCGGCAAAATCATCATGCCCAGGATCAGACCAAAGGATCGTCCCGCCTTCATCCATTATTTTGCCCCGCATCACTTAGCCTTTTTCTTCTTCCCCGCCCTCGGACTCTCGAAGATCGGCGCGACGGTCCCCCTCTCCCACTCCGCGATGGCGGCCACCAGCTCCCTCACCACATCCGGCCTCTCCCCCGCAAGGTTCTTCGACTCCCCCACATCCGCGCCCAGATCATAGAGCTGCGGCGCCTCCGTGCCGATGCGCACCAGCTTCAAGTTCCCACGCCGCACCGCGTTGTTGCCACCAGGACCCCCCGACCGCCAGAATAGCGTCTCATGCGGCGCGCCCGTCTTCTCTCCCGCCAGAAACGGCAGCAGGTTCACCCCGTCCAGATTCTTCGGCGTCACATCTGCGGCCCCGGCCGCCGCCAGGGCGGTCGGCAGAAAGTCCAGCGCCATCACCGGCTGGTCATACGTTCCAGGCTTCAGCCTCGCAGGCCAGCTCACCAGGAAAGGCACCCGCACCCCGCCCTCATACACCGCCCCCTTCGCGCCTCGCAGCGGCGTGTTGTCCGTGAAGTTGGTCAGGTTGCGCGCCGCGAGATTGGGCCCGCCATTGTCGCTGACGAAATACACCAGCGTGTTCTCGCGCTGCTTCGTCTCCTCCAGCTTCGCCAGCACACCGCCCACCGCCGCATCCATCGCGCACACCATGGCCGCGTAAGTCCGCCGCTGCTCGCTCCCGATGTGTCCCACCTTCTCCAGCCACTCCGGCGGCGCCTGCAGCGGCGTGTGCGGCGCGTTGAAGGCCAGGTAGAGCATCCACGGTTTCGCCTCGCCTGCATGTCGTCCCACAAAGGCCGCCGCCTCCTCGCCAAACTGGTCCGTCAGGTACTTCGTCTGCGGCTCGTCCGTCCCGTTCCGGTTCAGCGGGATCTGGTACTCCGGCCCGCCCTTGTCACCGGGAAAGTACACATGCCCTCCGCCCAGCGCGCCGAAGTACTCATCAAACCCGCGCCTGTTCGGGTGGAATTGTGGATGCGCCCCCAGGTGCCACTTCCCCACCGCGCCCGTCGTGTAGCCCGCCTGTTTCATCAGCGTGGGGAAGGTCGTCTCGCTCAGCGGCAGCCCCGCCACCGTGCTCTCCGGCAGCCATGCTGGGTTGTTCTCATGCCCGAACCGCTGCTGGTACCTTCCCGTCAGCATGCCCGCCCGCGTCGGGCTGCAAAACGGGTGCGACACATACCCGTTCGTGCACCGCACACTCTGCGCCGCCAGCTTGTCCAGCTGCGGCGTGGGGATCTCCTTCGACCCCTGGAAGCCCACATCATTGTAGCCCAGGTCATCCGCCACGATGACGAGCACATTGGGTTTGGCGGCAAAGGTGGTGGCCGTGAGCAGTAGCGAAGCAAGCAGAACAAAGGAGCGCATGATGAATGATGCGTGAACGACATCCGTGTTTCGATGTTTCAAGCCAGGCCACCGGCAAAACACCCTTCATTCGCCGAATATCCACCTTGCTCCCCACGTTGAACACCGCCATGCCCGTGACCATGCCTTGCCGCCGCCTTTTCCTCCTCTCCTCCCTTTCTCTGCTCCTGACCCACTGCGGGGACGAGCCTAAAAAAGAGGCGGGCGTGCCCTATCCCGCCGCCAAACCGGCCGCGCCAGCCGGGGAGCCAGCGGCAGCATCTACTCCCACCGCTGCCACCCCAGCCAAGCCCGACCTCAAGAACCTCCGCTGGACGCCGGAGATGATGCACACGGAGATCAAGTACCACAACCAGGCCTACACCGGCGACGGCCAGTTCAACATCGAGGACGGCAAGGTCGTCGCCCTCAGCCTGCGCGGCGCCAAAATCGACAACCTGAAGTTCCTCCAGCACATCGACCCGCTCGCGCTGGACGTGAGTGAAACGCCCGTCTCCGATCTCCGCCCCATGCAGGGGAAGAAGCTGGTCGAGCTCTATCTTGAGGACACCAAGGCGCAGGACCTCTCCCCCCTGCGCGGCATCCCCCTGCAAAAGCTCTATCTCAGCCGCACCCCCGTGCAGAACCTCGCCGCCTTGGAAGGCATGCCCCTCACGGAGCTGAACGCCGTGGACTGCCCCATTGGCGACATCTCCGGCATCGCCAGATGTCCCATCCAGATGCTCTGGCTCACCGGCTGCCCGGTGGAGAGCATCGCCGCGCTGAAAACCGTGCCCCTTGTCAGCGTCACCCTGCACCGCACCAAGGTGAAGGACCTAACCCCTCTAAGCGGCACTGCATTGCAGCGCCTCCACATTGCCGAAACTCCCGTGACAGATTTGTCACCTTTGAAAGGCATGCAGCTCACCCGCCTTGTCTTCACCCCGGCAAACATCACCGCAGGCATCGAAATCGCCAAAACGTTGCCGCTCCAGGAAATTGGCACCCGGTTCGACGATCAGGGCAAGGATTTGCAGCCTCCGGCCACTTTCTGGCCCGCTTATGATGCCGCCGCCACAGCGCCGCCCAGGCCGTGAGAAATCACCAAAAATGTCTTGTCGGAGTGTCATGGCCCCTGTCACAATTGACGGCAGATTTTCATGAAAGAATTTGCCTACATACATGACGAGAAACAAAGCCCGTCGCCCCTGCGCGCCGTGCCCGCGCTCGCCAGTTTTACGGACGATCAGCTCGACGATGTGCTGAACTCCAGCAGCCTCCTTCAGTGCGAGCCGGGCGACCACATCATCCAGGAAGGCAGCATCGACTCCCGCATCTACGTCCTCCTCAGCGGTGATCTGGAGGTCAAGGTCGGCGGCAAAAAAGTCGCCGCCATCACCCGCATTGGCGAGGTCTTCGGGGAGCTCGCCCTTGTCAACCAGGACAAGCGCCTCGCCTCCGTCATCGCCTCCACCAAGGCCGTCTGCCTCGCCGTGGACCAAAAATTCCTCCAGGACATTCATCCGCGCGAGCAGGACCCGGATTTCCACGCCGCCCTGTATGAGTTCGTCGCACGCCTCGTCGTGCGCAAGCTGGAGGCCACCTCCAAGCGTCTGGCCGAAGTGGAGAAAGAGCTCCGTCAGCTCAAGGAGGCACAGCCCGAGGCCACGCCCGCGTCCGCGCCAGCCCCCAAGCTCAAGCGCCCCGTGAAACGCGTCACTGCGGCCCGCAAGCCCGCACGCAGTCGCTGAACGCCGCGCACAGCGCCTCCTCCTCCGCCGCAAACACACCGCGCTCCGTGATGAGTCCGGTGATCAGCCGTGCCGGCGTCACATCAAACGCATGATTCGCCACGGGCGATGCCGCCGGAACGACGCGCACATTGTGCAGCGCGCCGCCGCTGTCCGTCCCCTCCATCCAGGCCACCTCCTCCCCCCCCCGCTGCTCGATCGGGATGTTCGCCACCCCGTCCGTGATGCTCCAGTCAAAGGTGGAAGACGGCAGCGCCACATAGAACGGCACCCCGTTGTCCTTCGCCGCCAGCGCCTTCAGGTAGGTGCCGATCTTGTTCGCCGCATCCCCGTTCCGCGTCACACGGTCCGCGCCCGTGATCACAAGATCCACCAGCCCGTGCTGCATCAGGTGCCCGCCCGTGTTGTCCGCAATCACCGTGTGCGGCACGCCGTGCTGTGCCAGCTCCCAGGCCGTCAGCCGTGCGCCCTGGCTGCGCGGCCGGGTTTCATCCACCCACACATGCACCTTCAGCCCCGCATCATGCGCCGCATAGATCGGCCCCGTGGCCGAGCCATGGTCCACAAACGCCAGCCACCCCGCGTTGCAGTGCGTCAGCACATTCACCACACCGCCCCCTTTCTCCGCCGAGATGGCGCGGATGATCTCCAGCCCATGCCCGCCCAGGCGCTCGCAAAAGGCCGCGTCCTCATCCGCGATCGCCCCCGCCTCGCGGGTCGCCACCTCCCTCCAGGCCTCCGCCGCGTGGTGCCTCAGCACATCGGTCTGCCTCCGCACCGCCCAGGCCAGGTTCACCGCCGTCGGCCGCGTCTCCACCAGCCTTTGCCCCAGGCCTTCCAGCTCCTCCCAGCTCCGCGCCTCCCCTGCCGCCAATGCCATCCCATAGCCCGCCGTCGCCCCGATCAGGCCCGCGCCGCGCACCGCCATGTCCCGGATCGCATGTGCCACCTCCGCCACCGTTGTCAGGTCCATCGTCTCAAACGCCCATGGCAGCCGCCGCTGGTCAATGATGCGGACAACGCCGGGCTCCGGCATCCAGATGGTGCGATGATGCTTGCCGTTGACGTTCATGCCGAACCCGCCCCGATCGTGATGCGCTTGGCCGGAATCGGCGACTCGATGATGCCCAGCTCCGTCTCCTGCTTGAGCCGTAGCTGCCCGCACGCCGCGGCGATGTCGTGGCCTTTTTCGCGCCGCAGCGTCGCGGTGACACCCGCCCCGGTGAGCACGTCATGAAAGGCGTCCTGCCGCGGCTCGCTGGGGCGCGTCCAGGGCAGCCCCTCCACCGTGTTGTAGGGGATCAGGTTCACCTTCGCGTTCACGCTTCGCGCGCGCTTCGCCAGCACTCGCGCCTGGTCCAGGCTGTCGTTGATGTCCTCGATGAGGATGAACTCAAAGGTCAGAAACTGCTTCCGCCTCGCATTCCAGTACTCCAGCGCCTCGAACAGCTCGGCAATGTTGTGCTTCCGGTTCACCGGCATGATCTTCTCCCGCACCTCGTCCGTCGCCCCATGCAGCGAGATCGCCAGCCGGATCTGCAAAGGAAAGTCCGCCAGCTTTTTGATCTGCGGCGCCAGACCGCTGGTGCTCACGGTCATGTGCCGCGCCCCAATGCCGACACCCCATTCCGCGTTCAGGATTTCGATGGCCTTCGTCACGTTGGAAAAATTCGCCAGCGGCTCCCCCATGCCCATGAAGACCAGATTGTCCACCCGCTCCCCCGCATGCGCCTCCACCTGCACGATCTGCTCCACGATCTCCGCCGCCGTCAGGTTGCGCGTGAACCCCGCCAGCCCGCTCGCGCAAAATTTGCAGTCATACGCGCAGCCCACCTGGCTGGAGACGCACAGCGTCCGCCGGTCCGACTTGCCGCCATACAGCGCCGGATTGGCCGGGATCAGCACCGTCTCCACATAGCGCCCATCCCGCAGCTTCAGCAGAAACTTCCGTGTCGTGTCGGCCGAGCCCGTCACCTTGGCGATGCTCATGCTCCGCGTGACCAGCCGCGTCGCCAGCACATCCCGCATGGCCTTCGGCAGGTTCGTCATCTGCTCAAAACTCTCCGCCCGCTTCGCAAACACCCACTCCACCAGTTGCTTCGCCCGGAAGGCCGGCTGCCCCAGCTCCGCAAACACGGCGGCAATCTCCTCCGGCTTCATGCCGAGGAGCGCCTGGGGTGCTGGCGCGGGTGCGGATGCCGTGGTGGGCGCTGGTGTCATGGGGGTGGGAAGAGTCGCCGCAAAAATCGAAAAGGAAAATTGAAGAATGGTGATTGGAAAATCCGCCGGAATGTTCATCATGGTCCCCCATGGGACTCATCGGGTTCATCATCCTCCTGGCCATGCTCGTTTTGATCGGCGTCGGCATCGGTGTTGGACTGTTTGCCTGTGCCGTCGCCGCAGGTCTTGCCGGACTCGGCATCATCTCCAGCTCCGTGGCCCTCGGTTTCTACACGAAGAGGCCCGCCACCGCCGTGCGCGCCCTCCTGCTCCAGCTCGGCATCCTCGCCGGCATCCCGGCCGGGGCCGTCAGCGCGTGGCTGTCACACAAGGTCTTCGATGCCTTCTCCCAATGGCAGGGCTGGGCCCTGGACGGCTGGCAGTGGAAAGTCCCCCTCCTCGGCGCCATCGGCGGCGCCTTCGCAGGGGTCATCCTGGCCCTCCTGCTCGACTTCATCCTCCGCCGCACCCACGCCTGGGTGGAAACGCATGCCAAGCAGCTCACGCAGCCCGGTTAAGAATGGAATGCCGAATGAATGACCAAGCCCCGATGACCCATTGAGTCATTCAGACTTTATTCGTCATTTCCCCCCATCAGTGCTGCTTCTCCTGCTCCCGAAACTGCGTCGGCGTCAGCTTTGTCATCTTCTTAAAATCTTTGCTGAAAAAGAACTGGTCGTGATAACCCACCTGCCGGGCGATCTCCTTCACCGGATCATCAGACTCGATGAGACGCCGCTTCGCCTGGTTGATCCTCTCACGCCGCAGCCAGTCGATCGGGCTGGTGCCAATCGCCCCCTTGAACTGGCGGCTGAAGTGGCTCTCGCTCATGCCGCTGAGGTGCGCCAGCTCCGCCACCCTCATCGGCAGGTGGAAATACAGGCGCATCCGCTCCAGCGCCTTGGCCACCGCCTGCGGCAGCTCCGGCTGCACAAGGCCCGGCTCTGAAAGACGCACATGGAAGGCCAGGCCGATCAGCGCCGCCACCGCCGCGCTCGCCAGCGCGGCATCGCTCGGGCGGGTGCCGCTCATGTGTTGGAAGGCGTTTTCGAACTCGCGCATGGCCGCCTGCTCGTTGATGCCCTCCAGCACAGGCTGCGAGCGCACCTGCAGCAGTTCCGCGATACGGTCCAGCGGCCGTCCCTCCACACGCACCCAGTAAAGCTCCCACGGGTCACGCGTCACAGCACCATAGACATGCGGGTGGTGGCAGTTCACCCATACCAGCCCGCCGGGGCCGACCTCATGCCGCTTGCCCGCCACCTGCACCCAGCCGCGTCCTCTCAGGCAGAGAATCAGTTCATGGCCGGGATACGTCTCGCGGTCAATTCGGTGTTCGTATCCCCCCCTCAGGTGGCCGGCGCGCACCACGGAATAAAACAAATCCCGCTGCCAGTCCGCAGGAGTGGCATAAAGATTAGTCAGGAAGACGGTTTCCCGAGGCAGTGTGGACATGGCCGGATAATACATTGCCCCGCCCGCCGCTGTCGAGACTCGATTTTTTGCCCCGAGGGAGCATAGGTGGAAAATCCTTTTGCAGCGCACCTCCCCACGCGGCATAATCCCTGTCCGCCGCGTATCCTTGCCTTCCTGCGGCCGACCCACGTTTCGTTCCAAAAAGATCCATGCCCACTTACGACTACGAGTGCCAGACATGCGGCCACAAGTTTGAGGCCAGGCAGTCCATGAAAGACCCCCACCTCACCGACTGCCCGCAGGAGGCCTGCGCAGGCCCGGTGAAGCGAAAGATCGGCCTGGGTGCCGGCCTCATTTTCAAAGGCAGCGGCTTCTACATCACCGACTACCGCAGCGACTCCTACAAGGCGGCGGCCAAGAAGGACTCCGAAAGCAGCAGCAGCAGCTCCTCCTCCACGGCGGCCTCCACCAGCAGTTCCAGCGGCGGCAGTTCCACGCCACCTCCGGCTGCCAGCAGCACACCGGCCAAGACCGGCACTGCCGCCTGACCCTGATTGTTTCCCTTTTCCAACCCACCGCCAGCCGTGATCCGCCCTTTGCTTCAGGTCCTGAGGCTGCTCGTTATCAGCGCGCTGGCGGGAGCGGCGTGGGTGGCCCACCGGCCGCAGACCCTGCCCGCCACGCCGCCCGCCACCACGGCCAAGACGGACGACATGCTGGACAGCCTCCGCCAGACGGCCATCAAGCGCGCCGCCCCCATCGTCATCAGCGAGGACGAGGTGAACCGCCACCTCGCCAGCACGCTGACCAGCAGGATGAAGAACCCCTTCGGCGACTGGGTGGCCTTTGACGGTGCTCGCCTCGACCTGGAGGAAAACGTGGCCCGCCTTTTCCTGGTGTGGAAGATCAAGGGCCACCTCCGCACCGTCAGGGTGGACCTCGCCATCAGCCGCGATGAAAACAACTTCCGGGTGGAGCTCCTGCGCGGCGCTTACGGCCATTTGGAGGTGCCCCGCGGCATGGTCCGGCCCTTGTACCCGGTCCTGCGTGCTGTTGCCGAGGCCCTGGACCCGGAAGTCCGCGCCCTGTTCCAGATGACCAGCATCACCATCGCCAAGGACAAGCTCGTGCTCGACCCCCGCTTCCCCACCGCATGATTCGTCGTCTTCCCATCTTTTTGGTGAGCATCTGGCTCTTTGCCGATACAACCCGCTTCAGCGTTGGTGATGAGATCCCCTTGTTACTCTTTGTCGCGGCGCCCCTTTGCGCCCTCTGGATTATGGTCTATTTCACGATCACCGCACCGAAGGATACCGCGCCTGCTCGCTCTTGGCTGGGGCTGCTGGGCTTGTTGTTGGCGGGGGCGGTGGCCTATGTCGTCTATGTAGGCCCACGGATGCAGACGACCGCCAACCAAGAAAGCTATCTTCTGTTGGCCGCACCGCATCTGGTGCTGCTGGCCTGGGTGGCCGTCGGGCGCTGGCTGCTATGGGCGAAGCCAACAGTCAGTGATCACTTCGCCTTCTTGATCAAATCGTTTGAAACAGTGGTGGTCGGTGGCCTCTTTGTATTGGCCGGCGGCCTCTTTACCGGACTGAGCTTTGGGCTGTTTGAAACCTTGGGACTGACCGTGGAAGATTGGATGGTACGCCTCTTTCTGGCCGGCGGCGGTGGTTTGATCACCGTGTTGGCAGTCGCGTTAACCTATGATACCCAGCGCCCACCCAG
>CAZPSQ010000164.1:0-12460 GCA_964588755.1 uncultured Prosthecobacter sp.
CGACGCGCGTGTTGTTGCTGAAGACGGGCTAGCTCTCCTTTTTGAGCTTCTCCAGGATGCGGGAATAGATGGCGGCCATGATCTCGGAGGCGACCACGTTTTTGCGGTCCTCGGGCGGCAGGGCCTTCCGCGCGGCGGTGTAGTAGTCACGCGCGCGGCGATACTGAAAGTCCATCAGCTTGGTGAAGCGGTCGCTGGGACGGGCGTCGAGAATCTCGCTCTCCAGAACGCCGAACTGGCGCAGCTCACTTTGCGGGAGATAGATGCGGCCGGTGTCCCGGGCGTCCTGGCCCACGTCGCGGATGATGTTGGTGAACTGCAACGCGTAGCCGAGCTGGATGGCGTATTCGCGTGTGGAGGGGCTTTGGTGGCCAAAAATCTCGATGCTGACGAGGCCGACGACGCTGGCGACCTTGTAGCAGTAGCCGAGCAGCTCCTCAAAGGTGGAGTAGCGCGTCTTTGTGATGTCGCTGGCCACACCGTCGATGATCTCGCCCAGCCAGGCGCGGGGAAAGCCGTATTTCTGCGGCAGCACAAGAACCTCGTCCAGCACGGGGTGGCCGGGGGGCGTGCCTTCCTCCACACACTTTTTCCAGTGTGTGAGCTCACGCTCCTTGTCCTCCTCCCCCACGTCGGTGGCGTCGGCGATGTCATCCACCACGCGGCAGAAGGCATAAAAGGAGATCATGTCCCGGCGGCGCTCCTTCGGCAGGCAGGCAAGAGCGAAGGCGAGATTCGACTTTGCCCGCCGCACAATCTGTTCAGTGGAAAGCGTGCCGCTGGTCATGCAGGGGCGGTGGCGGATGAAGAACGTGGGAGACCGAGGCGAAGCATCAGAAGAAGGAAGGTTAGCAATAGCCAGCAATCCAGCATGGCAAGCCCCAAAGCATTCAGAGGTTTCACGAAAACCCGCCACATGGGCGCGTCCAGACACAGCGCATCCGCCATGCTGGAGGCATGCAAGGCCAGGATGAAGACCGCCATGGCCGTGATGCCCAGCAGCAAAAGCGGGGCCGCCACGCGCAGAACCATGCGCAACGCCATGCTGCCCTGGTCAAAAAAATCCCCAGCCGCCACACCCACCGCCACCGGCAGCGCGGAGAAAACCAGCAAAAACTCGACCCACACCCAGCCGCTGAACGACGGCCCCTGCGGAGCGCCCCCATGCCACAGCCGCCAGCCCAGCCAAAGGAGGTTGAAGCCCGCCAGCCACGCCACGCCCTGCCAGCGGGCGAAGGACTGCTCCAACGCCAGCAGCGCGTCATTCCCCACCTCCGTGTTCTGCGGCCGTTCCCATGCCAGCACGAAACAGACCAGCCACACCTGGCTGCCCGCCGCCGTCAGCGCGGAAAACACGTAGCGCAGCCCCAGTTTCAACATTTCCAGCGCCTCCGGCAGCATGCCCTGGCGCGCCAGCCCGGCGGCCTCCAGCGCCAGCCACCCGAAACCGAGCCCTGTGGCAATCAGCAGGGCACCTTTCTGCTCCGGTGCCGGTCGGTGCTTTGCATAGCGGTAGGGCCAGCGCCAGATGCGGACGGTGAGGACGGCGAACACCAACGGCATGAGGCAGGCCAGCGGCCAAGGAGGCATCAGACAATGCGGGAGCAGCGCCACGTGGGCGGCGGCCTCCCGCGCCAGCGGGCCGACGACCTCCCGCCAGTCAGTGAGCTGCGCCAGCGTGCGTCCCACCGGCCGCGAACTGCCAACGCCCTCCGCCAACAGCATGCCGCCCGCGACCCACAGCACCAGCACGCTGCGCTGCCGCAGAAAATCCCACGCGTCTGACAAATGCTGCCGCAGCGGATGCCAGCGCAGATGCACGACCAGCCCGACCACAAGGCCCAGCAGGGCGAGGAGGGTGGGCAGGACAAGCGAGGTGGAAGCCATGATGGGAATGACGAAACCAGAATGCCGAATGACGAACCAAGTTCCAATGACGAATGAGTCACAGGCTGCCAATCTGCCGACGCGGCCCTTGACTCGTCACTCCTGAAATCCCTGGACACCCTCCTTCGTATTCGCATCCTATCCTTCATCATGAAAACCGCCGCCGCACTGCTGCTTGCCTCCCTGTCCATGTCCTCCGCCCTTTTGGCGGAAAACTGGCCGAACTGGCGCGGGCCGAACCAGGACGGCTCCACCACGGAGGCGGGGCTGCCGGTGAAATTTAGCACCACGGAGAATGTGAAGTGGTCCGCCCCCATCCCGGGCATCTCCGCCTCCGTGCCCGTGGTCTTTGGCGACAATGTTTTTCTCACCGCGCCGATTGTGGAGGACAAGACCCTTGTGGGACTGTGCTACAATGCCAAGACCGGCAAGGAAAAGTGGCGCGCCGTGATCTGCGAGGAGAGCCAGGTGCAGTGGGACGACAAGAGCAACCTGGCCAGCCCCTCCGCAGCGACGGACGGGGACCGCGTTTATTTCCTCTTCGCCAATGCCGTGGCTGCAGCCTACGATTTCAACGGCAAGCAGGTGTGGCGGCGGGATTTCAAGGAGACGCATGGCGCCTTCGGCACCCAGTGGACGTATGGCTCCAGCCCGACGCTGGACAACAACAAGCTCTACATCCAGGTGCTGCAGCGGGACGCGCCCTTTGAGTTCCAGGGCTTCCCGAAAGGCACCGAGGGCAAGAGCATGGCCAGCTACATCCTGGCCCTGGACCCCGCCACAGGAAAGGACATCTGGAAGCAGACCCGGCCCACGAACGCCCAGGTGGAATCCCTCGAGGCCTTCAGTTCCCCCGTCTTCACCACGCACAAGGGCAGGCGCCTCATGCTTATCTCCGGCGGTGACACCATGACGATCCACGACGCGGAAACCGGCAAGGAACTCTCCCGGCTGGCCACTTGGAACATCCCCGGCGATGGCTACAACAAGTTCTTCCGCCTCGTTCCCTCCCCGGTCGTGGGGGAAGGCATCGCCCTCGTCTGCGCACCGAAGAACTCGCCCATTTTTGCCATGAGCCTGGACTCCCAGGGCGAGGTGCAGCCGCTGTGGCAGACGAACCCCAAGGAAGTGACCAGCGATGTGCCGACGCCCGCCTTTGCCAACGGCAAGTTCTACGTCCTCGACGGCGGCCGCCGCACGGTGAGCTGCCTGGACAAGACTGGCAAGGTCCTGTGGACCGGCGAGACCGGCAGCAAGGCCAAGTTTGAAAGCAGCCCCACGGTGGCCGACGGCAAGGTGTACTGCACCAACTTCTGGGGCGAGGTGTATGTGATCGACGCCAATGCCGACCACTTCGAACTGCTCTCCGTGAACGAGATGGGCAACGGCTCCAAGCCCAACGGCAATGCCGCAAGCGTGCGTGCCAGTGTGGCCGTTTCAGGAGGCAGCCTTTTCATCCGTACTCAGGACACGCTGTACTGCCTTAGTACCGCCACTGCTCAGTAACCCAAGGAAAGGGGACCTCTGGTCCCTCAGGATTTATCGGTCTGCAGCGTTCGAAAGCGTTCCGTGATAACGAACCTGAAAGGCTTGGGGCCAGGAGGCCCCAGCTCCTTGTTCTATCCCCGCATCATCACCTTGGAGACATACCATTCCACGAATTGCGGGCCATAGAACACCCACAGCACGGCACCGGCGGCAAGATAGGGGCCGAAGGGGATCTTGGCCCCCCATTCCGCGCGGCCGGTGACGCGGGACGCCATGGCGATGACGGTGCCCAAAACGGAGGCCGCGAGGATGGTGAACAGCACGGCCTGCCAGCCGGTGAAGGCGCCGATCATCATGAGGAAGAGCACGTCGCCGAAGCCCATGGCCTCGCGCGGGATGATGACCTGGCGGGTCTGGCCGGTGACTTTTTTCCACTCCTCAATCGGCACCTCAGCCACAGGCGTGCTGCCGGCGGCCGGGGTGCGGACCTTGAGCTTGTTTTCCCACAGCTCCACCGTGAGCGGCCCCTCAAAGGTGCGATCATTGATGGTGAAGGAGGAACACTCGATGAGCATGCGGTCACTGGCGCGCACGAAGAGATCGCTCCAGTCATAGGCCTGATCGCCAAAAGAGACGAGGGGCGGGAGGGTTTCGTCCGGCTGCCTGACCTCCCAGGCCAGGTCCTTGTCAAAAACGTGTTTTTTGCGACCAAAGGCCAGCTTTCCCAGCTCCACCACCAGCCACAAGCCGCCGAGCCCCAGCGCGGCGCTGGCCAGGGAGATGAGCACGCCACGGGTATGGGTGATCTCATCCACCAGCCCGGGCACCCACCATGCGGCAAGCACGCCTGCCGCGGCCCCGCCGATGGTGATGCTGTGCGGGAGAATGAAATGGTCGATGTCGATGAAGGTGCCGGCAATGAGCAGGCTCACGAAGACCCAGAGGCAGAGCATCTCCGGCCCCCATGCCTTGATGTGAATCCAGGGATTTGGGTAGTGGCTGGTGAGATTGACAAAAACGGCGTAGAAGAGCAGGCCGGTGAGCAGCTCCACCAAGAAGTAGCGCACAGAGATGGAGCCACCGCAGCGGGCACATTTGCCGCGCAGCAGCAGCCAGCTCAGCAGCGGGATGTTCTGCCACATGGGGATTTGCGTTTTGCACGACGGACAAAAGCTGCGCCGAGGCTTGTTCACGGAAATCCCCAGAGGCAGGCGGTAGATGACCACATTTAGGAACGATCCTATGCCCGCCCCGATGTAAAAGGCCAGAAAGTGCAGCATCAGGTTCAGAATTTGGAAACGCGTCATGGGCGGCGGCAGAAGTTTGCAAACTTGGCCTGCCGTGCGTGTGTAGGGAAGCAAAAACTCCGCATGATCCCACATTCCCAGCGTGCCTCAGCCCCCGTCATGCAGCCCTTCCGCGCCGTTGCCTGGCTGCTGCCGCTCGGCGGCGCCTGTGCTTGCGTGCTCTTGCTGACGGTCTGCAGCGGCGGCGGCACCAGCATCAGCCGTGGCAGTGAAGGCACCCTCATCCTGAACGAAGGCACCAACACCATCACAACCAGCCAGCGGGGCAAGGGGCGCGGCGGCAACCCTGCTGACATGCCAGCCTCCCTCCAGCCAGCCCGAACCCTGGAACTGGCGCGGAAGTTTGACCTGGTGGACGTGCGGGCGGCCATCCCGGGCATTTCGATCGACCTGCGTTATGCCACGGCGGACAATGTGGCGCGCCGACCGCTGTATGACAAACGACTGCCCTGCATGCTACGGCGGGAGACGGCGGACAAGCTGGGCCGTGCCCAGCGCATCCTCCGGAAGCAAGGGTACGGCATCCGCCTGTGGGATGGCTACCGCCCGCCAGAGGTCCAGGAAATCCTGTCTCAGGCCGGGGCCAGCACCCGGATGTTTCTCTCGCCCGAAACCATGGGGTGGAGCCGCCACTGTGGCGGAATTTCTGTCGATGTGACTTTGGTGGATGCTGAAAACCGGGAACTGCGACTGCCGACCGGCTTTGACGCCGGCCTGAAAAACGCCGCCGCGAACTACCAGGGGGCTGACCCAGAAATCCGGCGCAATCTCCAAATCCTCCAGGCCGCCATGAAAGAAGCGGGATTCACCCAGGTGACGGCGGAGTGGTGGCACTTCGACGACGGCGATTTCGTGCGAAATCCACAACCCATCATTTACGCCCGCCAACTTGCCATCCCTAAAGTTTGAACTTCAGTGAATAATACGGACATCCGTAATAATGCCACCTTCACCATTCTGGATGAGGCGGATGACTGGATCGTGGTGAATAAGCCCGCGCCCTTGCAGATCCACCCGGGAGATCCCGCCGGTCCCCCCACTCTATGGCATCGGCTGTGCGACCTTTTGTCCTATGAAATTGCCAATGGCGGGCAGGTTTCGATCATCAACCGGCTGGACCGGGAAACTAGCGGAGTGGTGCTGGTGGCGAAAACCCGGGAACTGGCCCGCCTTTTTGGCATGGCCATGCAGGAACGCCGCATTCACAAGACCTATACCGCCCTGGTCCACGGCTGGCCGGACTGGGACGAACGCGCGCTGGATGCCCCCATCCTCCGTGCGGGAGAGGTGCAGGAGGCAGACATCTGGGTGAAGCAGATGGTTCACCCAAACGGCGCCCCTTGCCGTACGACTTTCCGTGTCCTGCGCCGTTTCGAGCTTGGCGGCCTGCCGATGGCCCTTGTGGAGGCCAAACCGGAAACGGGGCGGATGCATCAGATCCGCGTGCATCTTCACCATCTGGGCCTGCCCATCGTCGGTGACAAGCTCTACGGCCGGGACGACCGGTGCTATCTGGAGTTTATCGAGAGTGGCTGGACACCGGAGCTGGAAAAGCGCCTGCTGCTACCACGACAAGCGCTTCATTCATCTCGTTTAGAACTGAATGTGGATGGTTTTCCCGCATTCTGGGAGGCTCCGGTTCCGGGAGAGTTTTTGGCCGCTGGAGGAAGTCTGCCGCCTGCACCCTGACGGCTTCAGGCCCACGGCCGGATGCGGCTGTCGAGCTGGAAGACCTGGCCGCTGATGTTTGGCATGGTGTGGAGGAAGGCCACGAAGCGGGCGGCTTCCTGCGGAGTGTTCAGGCGGCCCAGGGTGTGCCCCTCCATGAGCTTCGACCTCCAGGCCTCGTCGGCCAGCAGGTGGCGGGTCATTTTGGTGTCGATGAAGCCCGGCAGCACGCAGTTGACCCGGACATTCCGTGCACCGTATTCCTTGGCCATGCTTTGGGTCAGGCCGATCAGGCCCGCCTTGGCGGCGGCGTAGTTCCCCTGACCGAAGGGGCCGCTGAGCGCGGAGTAGGAGCCGATATTCACGATGTGGCCCAGCCGCTGTTTGGCCATGAGTTTGACGGCGGCCTGGGAGACGAGGAAGGCTCCTTTGAGATTCACCTCCAAGACAGAGCCGAAGTCTGCCTCGGTCATTTTTGCCATGCTGGCATCGCGGCACAGACCGGCGTTGTTGATGAGGAGGTCGAGGGGGCGGGACACATGACGGGCAAAATACGCCTTCACGGCGGCGGCGGCGGTCACGTCGAGGTCGGCGCGGCCAGGGGCAAGCACCTCGAAGCCAGCCGCCTGCAACTCGGCGCGAAGAGCCTGGGCCAGATCCCCTGCGCCGCCAGTGATGAGGGCGATCCGGCTCATGATGACGCGGCACCTCCCCACCCGCCGCCGCCGGGGGTTTCAATGATCACGTGGTCCCCGGCCTGTGCCTCAAAGGTGGTGCAGCCTTCCAGGGCGGTCGTTTCGGAACCACGGAGGAGGGTCTGACGGCCGCGCTGGCCGGGAGCGCCGCCGTGGAGGCCGAAGGGCTGCTCCACGCGGTGCTGGGTCAGGAGGCTGACGGTGAGAGGTTCAAGGAACTCGAACTCGCGCACGACACCGTCGCCGCCGGGCCATTGACCAAGGCCGCCGGAGCCGTGACGGATGGCGAACTGGCGCAGGCGGACGGGGTAACGCTGCTCAATGATCTCCGGGTCGGTGATGGCGGTGTTCGTCATGTGGGTGTGCAGGGCGTGGGCACCGGCGTAGCCGTTCCCTGCCCCGCTGCCACCGGCGATGGTCTCGTAATAGCCGAAGCTGCCGCCGCCAAAGAGGAAGTTGTTCATGGTGCCCTGGCTGCAGGCCTGAAGACCGAGAGCCCTGATGAGGGTGTCCACCAGGCGCTGGCTGACCTCGACATTGCCACCGACCACGGCGGGATCACGTGCGGGATCACCGGTGAAAACGGGGTTCAGCAAGGTGGCGGCCGGCGTGATGATTTCCACCGGCCCCAGGAGGCCCTCATTGAGCGGCAGATCCTCCTGCAACATGAGGCGCATGACGTAGAGGACCGCGCTGCGGACGATGGCGCTGGTGGCGTTCAGATTGCGCGGATGGACGCCGGACGTGCCGGTGAAGTCCAGGACGAGCCTGCCGTTCTTCCTGCGCATGGTGACGACGATTTGCGCGCCGTCGTCGAGGTGTTCGGTGGCGGAGATCTCTTCTGGCAGGCGCTGGATCTGGCCGCGCATGACCTGGGCGGAGTGGTCGAGGATGCCTTGCATCACGGCAGGCAGCGAGGCGGATGCGAAAACGCGGAGGCGCTCGGCGCCGTGGAGATTGGCGGCGAGCTGGGCGTGAAGGTCGGCGAGGTTGTCGGCGAGATTGCGCGTTGGGTGCGGACCTTCAGTGAGCAGAGAGGCGATGTCGTCGAAGCAGGATGTGCCAGCCTTGATGAGATGACGTGGGGCAATGACGACGCCCTCTTGAATGAGGCGCGTGGCATTGGCAGGCATGGAGCCGGGGGTGATGCCGCCGATCTCGGCATGGTGGGCACGATTGGCGATGAAGCCGAGCAAGGTGCCGACATCGTCGTGCACCGGGGTGACGAGGGTGACGTCGGGAAGATGCGAACCACCGTAGGCGGGGTGGTTGGTAATGATGGTGTCGCCAGGCTGGAGGTCGGGCACGGCGCGGATGACCTCGCGCACGCAAACGCCAAGCGCGCCGAGATGGACGGGGATGTGTGGGGCGCTGGAAAGAAGGCGGCCGCAGGAATCCAGCAGGGCGCAGGAGAAGTCGAGGCGCTCGCGAATATTGGTGGAGATGGCGGTGCGGCAGAGCAGCGCGCCCATGTCGCTGACGATGGAATGGAAGCGGTGGCGGAGGAGGTCGCGCTGCAATGCCAGCGCGGCGGAGGGAGAAGGAGCGCGGGCTTTTTCCCGCAGGCGCAGCACATGGCCGAAGCTTTCGACGCGTTCGACACCCCAGCCAGGGGCGACGACGAGGGTGCTGAAAGCGTCCTGGATCAACGGAGGTGTGGGCTCGAGCTTTTCAGAGGCGAGGGGGTGCGGCGGCGGTGGTCGGTCGGAAGCCTCCCGAATGATGGTGCGGGTGCTGACGAGTTCAACCTCGCGGCTGGCGGGCGGCGGGTAGCCGAAGAGGCGCTCGTAGGCGGTGTGGTAGAGATGGGGTAGGTCGTGGGGATGGGTGTATTCGACCTGCAGGGGGGTGTCCTGGCCTTTGAGGCGGAGCTCGGCGATGTGGGTGACTTGATGGGAAGGATGAGGAGCGGCGGCCTCCAGATAATGAGCCAGGGGGATGCGGTACTCTTTTTCGATGATCTGCTCTGGCACGGCCTCCTGGAGGCCAACAGCGCTGAGGATGCCCGCGTGGCCGGGGACGAGGATGGTGGTCATGCCCAGAGCTTCCGCGACGGCGCAGGCGTGCTGCGGCCCGGCGCCACCGAAGGCGAGGAGGGCATGCTGGGCGGGGTCATAGCCTTCGCCAATGGAAATGCGACGGATGGCGTCGGTCATGTGCTCGACGGCGAGGCGGAGGAGGGCGTGGAGCAGCTCTTCCTCGGTGAGGCTGGCGTCGGTCTGCGCATGCAGCTCATGCAGGCGCAGGCGCGCGGCCTCAATGTCGAGGGGGATTGGGGCACGGGCGGGGTCAAAGCGGCCGAGCAGGAGGTTGATGTCGGTGATGGTGAGGGGGCCGCCTTTGCCGTAGCAGGCGGGGCCAGGATTTGAGCCTGCGCTTTCCGGCCCCACGGCCAGCCCATGATGCGTCATGCGGCAGATGGAGCCGCCACCTGCGGCCACGGTCTCAATAGCCACGCAAGGGGCCAGAAGCCTCATGCCCGCGACCTCCTGAGAGAAGCGGTAGCCCGGACGCCCGTCGATGCGCGCCACATCCGTGCTGGTGCCGCCCATGTCCAAAGTGATGATTTTTTCGATGCCCAGCCTGTGTGCCGCATTGGCCGCGCCGATGGCACCGCCTGCCGGACCGCTGAGCAGCATGTCCTTGGGCCGGATTTCTTCCGCCGTCTTGAGACCGCCAGCGCTGGTCATGACGCGCATGTCGGGGGACACACGGCAAATGCCATTCAAAAACGACTGCACCGGCGCGTGCAGGCAGGCGTCCGCCACGGTGCTCTGCGCGCGTGGCAGCAGCTTGGCAAAGGCGGCGGTGGTGTGGGAAAGGGTGATGTGGGTGAAACCCGCTGCCGTGAGGATTTCTGCCACACGAAGCTCATGCCGGGGATGCGCATGCCCGTGCAGCAACGCGATGGCCGCAGTGGTGATGCCACGCGCCACACAGGCCCGCGCCACCGCGCCCACGGCGGCCTCATCCAGCCCTTCAATCACCTGCCCCTCCGCGCTGACGCGCTCCGGCACCTCGCACACCATCTCATGGAAGGTGGGGCGGGGCTCATGCCGCAGGGCAAAGAGATCTGCCCGGCGCTGGTCGCCAATACTGAGCAGGTCCCCAAAACCACGCGTGATGAAAAGGGCAACGCGCCCGCCTTTGCGCTCCAGCAAGGCGTTGGTGGCACGGGTGGTGGCGATGCGCAGCCGCAAACCCGGCGGGAACTCATGCCCTGGCGGGGTGTTCGTGAGGATGCGAGCGCCAAGCACAGGCGCCTCCTCGCCAGTGGTCAGTTCAACGAGGGCGCCATCTGGCCAGGACGCGGCGGCGTCCAGAACGACAGCCCCAGCCCTTGCATCGAAGCTTGTGACGGCCCGCAGGTCCGCCTGGCCGATCGCCGAAACACGGAAGCCCACAAGAAAGGCGTCCGGCAATGGTGGCAGGCCAGCAAGGCGGCCACGCGTGACCGCATCCCCGTCACTTTGCCACACCGCGCGCAGATGTCCGGTGGAGAGAACCTTGCAGCGGGACTCGCCCCCTTGCGGATCCAGCGCGTGGCAGTCCGTGAAGGTGCCGCCGGTGTCTGCTGCGACGCGCCAGGTCATCTTGAGTTATCGCATCACTTCTTTTTGGGCTGGTTTTCAGCCGCGCCGCCCAGGTCCATGTCCGGCACCCAGCGCAGTTCTTTAAAGGCGTCGTAGTAGGGCTCGCAGGCGGGGCCTTTGAAGGCGGCCACACCGCGCTGCACCCACTCCTGCGCCTTGGCAACGTCCCCAAAGTCAAAGGCCAGCGCCGCCTTGCTGAAGTAGTACGCAGGCGTGTCGTCCATGAACGTGAAGTTGTCCGCGATGATCTGCTCCGCCGCCGGACGATGCCCCAGCTTGAGCTCGCACAGCACACGCTTGTAGTGCACAAGATGGCGCACCATCATGGGCAGCTTGGGATAGTCCGCCGCCAGCCTGGTGAAGTGCTCCAGCGCGGTGGAAAACTCGCCTTTCACGAAGTAATACTCGCCCAGGTTGAACTTCGGCAGCGGGCTTGCAGGCTGCAGTTCCACAGACTTTTCAAACTGCGGCCTGGCCAGATCAAAGTCGCGGCGGCGGGGTGCCAGATAGATATCGCCCCGCATCGCATAGATGTCAGGCACCTGCGGCGCCAGCTTCTCGGCCTCGTCCAGTTTCATCAGGGCCTCGGTGTAGGCGTGCTTGATGCGGAGGTCGCGCGCCTCCAGCAGCAGCTTGCGCACCTCGTCGCTCACCGCCGACGCCGCCGGTGCGGGCGCCGGAGTCTGTGCGGAGGCTGTGGCAAGGCCGAAACCAAGGATCAGCAGGAGGGCAAGAGACGCATGCGGAAGGGTCATGATGATGATGCTAGACGGGATTCGAGCTCAGGCAAGGCGCGCGCGCATGTTCACGGCCCCTTTCGGCACCAGCGCGCAAGCACCACCAGACCTCGGGGCGGATTGCCCCCGGTCCAAGTGACAGATTTGTTTCAGGCGGCCCGCCGTGCGGCTATGCCGCCTGTTCTTTCAGCGCCTCGTACGCTTCATTGATGAGGCACTGATCCCCGAGGGCTTCCTTCAGTGGATCGATGTCCTTGGAGCTAAACCCGAGGTGCAGGTGGCGGCGCCAGCCTTCGGCGAACTCGAACCTGCCGGAGAGGCGGCCAATCTCGCGGGAGGACTGGTCCATGCTCAAAAGGTAGGAGTCCATGCCCTGGCTGACATCCAGCCAATGCTTCTGGCTTTCATGCGCGGCGAGGGCCTCGCGCTTGTGGCCGTGGACGGTGGTGGTGTCCACATAGGCACCGGCCATGAGCTTCTGCCGCAACGGGTCCCGCAGGCCATGGGGCATGGCATGGTAAACAGTGACATCATGCTGGTAGGCCTGCTGGGGCGGGTCTGTCTCAAAATTCGGGATGCCATGGGCAAAGGCTGCCGTGACCGCCAGCCTGCTGGCGGCCATGTGGTCCTCCATGTAGTCGCTGGGAGAGTGGGTGAGCACGATGCTGGGCCGCGCCTGCCGCACGACGGAAGCCACCTGGCGCAGATAGGCTGGCGCGTAGGTGAGCTCCAGATCGCCACAGATGGGCGGGTAGAACGTGGCCCCCAGGATGCGCGCGGCCGCCTTGCCCTCCTCCAGACGCTTGGCGGCGGTCTCGACGCCGTTCATCTGGACCGACCCGCCATGGCCGGTGCACATGTTCATGTAATGAAGGTCCCAGCCACGCTCCCGCAGCAGCAGCAATGTGCCTGCGGCAACGAATTCAATGTCATCAGGATGGGCGAAAAGGGCGAGGACGGAGGGCATGGGAGGGTGAGAGGAATGACGGAAAGGATGAGTAGAACGGCAGGCGCGGGCGCGCTTTGCTTTTAGCCCGCATTTCTCACACCGCGATTGATTCCGTGGTCTGGAGGCTGCTTTTGCG
>CAZPSQ010000165.1:0-12444 GCA_964588755.1 uncultured Prosthecobacter sp.
GCATCGAGCCGGACATCGCCGTCTATGCCAAGGCCATGTCCAACGGCTTCCCCTGCGGCGCCATCGTGGGGAAGGGGGCTGTGATGGACGCGGCGGACGGCAGCTTCATCTCCAGCAGCTACTGGACGGATGGCATCGGCCCGGCGGCGGCGCTGGCCTGCATTGGCAAGATGCGGCGGGAGGGGGTGCAGGCGCACGTGTGGCAGCTCGGCACGCGGTTGCAAGGCCAGCTCATGGCGGTGGCCGCGCGGCACCCGTCCTTGCAGATCAAGATCGGCGGCATGCCCTGCGCGCCGTCCATCACCTTCGGCCTCGGCGCGGAGGCCGCCGCGGCGAAGGCCCTCATGATCCGCCACATGCTGCGGCGCGGGCATCTCTTCTCCAGCCAGCTCTACGTCGTGTGGCCGCACACGGAGGCCATCGTGGCCGGGATGGTGGCGGCCTTGGACGAATCCCTCAGCTTGGTGGCGAAAACGCATGAGAGTGGCGCGTTGAAAGCAGAGGCCGGTGTGCCGGACACGCCGCAGGGCTTCACCCGGCTGGTGTAGTTTTTTGTTCCCCACCCACCCCACTCCACCCAACGCACCCCATGATCATCGACTGCCACAACCACGTCGGCGCGGACATGCTGTTTTACATGCATGGCGACTTCCCCTACGCCCAGCACATGGTGGCCATGCATGATGAGGGCCGCGCCCTGGGCGTGGACCGCTGGATCGTGTTCCCCTTCGTCTCCCACATGGCGCTGGACACCAAGGCCTTCTGGACCAACGAGATCAAAGACGAGCACCACCGGCTGGCCGACATCCCCTACGCCTTTGAGAACCGCCGCCTCATGAAGGAGATCCACGGCCTCTTCCCCGACGAGGGGAAAAGCATGATCCCCTTCGTCATGGCGGACCCCATGCGCAACGTGCCCGCCCAGGCGCGGGAGCTGCGGAAGCTGCGCGGTGAACACGCCTTCCACGGCATCAAGATGCAGACCACCATCCTCCAGGCCGACATCAAGCACCTGCGGGACAAAGGAAAGGTCTTCGTGGAGCTGGCCGCCGAGTGGGACGTGCCCTTCCTCATCCACTCCAGCGTGGCGGAGAGCGACCTGTGGGCCCAGGCCGGCGACATCCTGGACATTGCGGAGGAAAACCCCCACGTGCGCTTCTGCCTGGCCCACTCCTGCCGCTATGACAAGGAATGCCTGGACCGCGTGCAGGCGCTGCCGAACACCTGGTTCGACTGCTCCGCCCACTGCATCCACTGCGAGGGCGCGGTGAAGGACCTGCCCTACATCGCGCCGAAGGCCCGCCGCTTTGACACCGACTACCGCGACCCCGCGCGCGTCATCGCCGACCTCGCCGCCGCCTATCCGAAAAAGTTCATGTGGGGCAGCGACTCCCCCTTCTACAGCTACGCCGCCGAGATCAACCACCAGGTCGTGCGCCTCATCAGCACCTACAAGGCGGAGGTGGACGCCCTGCTGGCAAGTCCGCCCGCCGTGGTGGATCGCATTGCCAACACAAACATTCGTGACTATTTGAAGCTGCATGACGAAAGCATTCTCTCTTGAAGGAAAAGCCGCCCTGGTGACAGGGTCCTCCCAGGGCATCGGCCTGGCCCTGGCCACCGGCCTGCATGAGGCAGGCGCGCAGGTCATCTGCCACGGCCTGCCGCAGCGCCCGGCGGACCTGCCGGAGTGGGCCGGTTACGTCCCCGCCAACCTCATGTCCCCGGACGCCCCGGAGGCGCTCATGGACGAGGCCTTCAAGCTGCAGCCCGGCCTGGACACCCTGCTGTGCAACGCGGGCAGTTTTTTTGACGTGTCCTTCCTGGAGATGACGCGGGAGCGCTGGGACAAGACCGTGGCGCTGAACCAGGCGGCCACCTACTTCACCGCGCAGGCCTTTGCCCGGCGGCTGGTGGCGGAGAAGCGCGGCGGCAGCATCCTCATCACCTCCTCCACCAACGGCTTCCAGGCCGAGATGGACTCCTCCGCCTATGACGCCAGCAAAGGCGCGCTCGTCATGCTGACGAAGTCCCTGGCCGTCGCCCTGGCCGACCACGGCATCCGTGTCAACGGCGTGGCCCCCGGCCTCATCCGCACGCCACTGACCGCCGGAGTCACCAGCACCCCGGAGAACAAGGCCATGCTGGACCACTACGAAAAGAAAGTGCTGCTGCGCAAAGTGGGCGCTCCGCAGGACGTCGCCGGTGCCGCCGTCTTCCTCAGCTCCGACGCCGCCAGCTACATCACCGGGGAGACCATCATCGTCGATGGCGGCCTCACCACATGGCAGATCGGCAGGCTGTAGAAGCCCCCCAGCACTGCACCCCGCGCTGGGCGTGCGAGCGGCCAATGCGGCATCGACGCGGAAGGTAGGGCTGGTGGTCCCCCACCAGCCGAGCGGGTGAGCGTGAGCGGTGGGCGTGCGGATGTCGTGCGGCGTTCTTGGTCACACTGGGCACGCGGCGGCGCTTGCGGGAGCAAGCGCCCTACCACGCGCTGGGCGCTCGAAGGGCCAATGCGGCATCGACGCGCAAGGTAGGGCTGGTGGTCCCCCACCAGCCGAGCGGGTGAGCGTGAGCAGTGGGCGCGCGGATGTCGTGCGGCGTTCTTGATCACACTGGGCGCGCGGCGGCGCTTGGAGGACCAAGCGCCCTACCTTGCGCTGGGCGTGCCTCCGCTATCGCGTCACAGACAGCCGCAGGAACCCGTGGCCGCCAGCCAGCGGAATGCTGGCCGTGGTGGTGCCGTCGGGCAGCGGGGTGCCTTGGTCCACACCGACAGGCGTCCAGGAGCCGGGGGTGAGGTCGTCGGACTGCTCCACCACATAGGTCAGCTCCGCGCGGTGGCGGCGGTAGGTGAGGGTGAAGTGAGGCGGGGTGCTGACCCCGGCCGGTGCGCTGGCGGCGCTTGGGGTGTGGGGCGGCAGGTTCAGCGCGTATTCCATCAGGTTGCTCAGGCCGTCATGGTCCGGGTCATCCGTCTCCCCCCGCAGGCCTTCGGGCACACCTGCGGCGGCCAGGTAGTCCGCCATCGGGTCCGCAGACACCGGCGCGCCGGGGTCGGCGGGGATGGTGTCCGCGTTATTGAGCACCACCACGCGGCTCACGGCGGCGCCACGGTAGGACTCGAAGTTTCCACCTACCCAGATGCGTCCGGAGCCATCCTGGGCAAAGGTGTTGACGCTGTTGTTAAAGCCCGTGCCGTGGTTGAAGGCGCTGTTGAGGATGCCATCCTCGCTGATGACCGCCATGCGGTTGATCGTCTGGCTGTTGTAGATGGTGAAGGTGCCGCCCGCCAGCACCTGGCTGCCGGTGTGGAACAGGTCCGTCACGCCGGAGGCAGCGGTGCCCAGGGTAGGCCAGGGGGTGACCAGCACGCCGGTGGCCGTGATGCGCTGGATGCCGCCGCCGCAGATGAGATGGTCCGTGGAGCCGGGGACGGGCAGGATGCCCGTCACAGTCAGAGAGCTGGAGTTGGCGTAGCTGAAGTTCGGGGCCCTGGCCCCGGTGGCGGTCAGCCGCACCAGATAGAAGGGGTATTGGCAGCCCACCAGCACGGTGCCATCCGCCAGCGGCCGCACCACATTCACCGTGCCGAGGTTGTCCGTCACGGCAAAGCTGGTGTCCACCGCGCCGTTGGTGGCATTCAGGCGGACGAGGTACTTGGCGGTGTAGCCGCCGCCGGTGAAGCCGGTGAAGTTGTTGAACGAGCCGCCGACGTACACGTTGTCGTTCGCATCCAGCGCCAGCGTGGTGATGGCGTTCGGGTGGGCGGTGAAGGGGCTGACGAAGTTCGTGTCCACCTCCCCGGCCTGGTTCACCCGCACGATGTAGTTGCTGGTGATGTTTCCGCCTGTGCGGTTCAGGGAGGTGAAGTTCCCCGCGATGATGAACCGCCCCTGAGAGTCCCGCACGCAGTCATAGATGTGGCTGCTGCTGTTGGGGGCGAAGGGGAAGGCCGTGTCGATCCTGCCATCCGTGAGGATGCGCGCGAGGTGGCGGCGGCCGGTGGAGACGAAGTCCCCCGCCTGCTGGATGGTGGCAAAGACGCCCTGCGCCACGAAGGTGCCGTCCTCCAGCGGGATGAGGCGGTTCACCGCGCCACTGAAAGCGGTGGGCAGCGTCACCCCGGAGGCGGGGCTGCCCGCATATTGGGCGAAGCGCAGCAGCACAGGCGTGCTTTGCGCGCTGCCCAGGCCGTTCGTCACCCGCACGCCGTAGTAGGCGGTGTCCGCCAGCGCGGGGCTGGGCAGGGTGAAGGTGGCGGAAGTGGCGCCGGGGATGTCCGTCAGCCCGTCGGTGGCATTGCCCTTGAACCACTGGTAGGTCAGCGTGTCCGCGCCGCGTGCCGTCACCAGCAGCGTCCTGGAAACACCCGCCTCAAAGGTGCCGCCCACCGGCCCGGTCAGAATCTCTGGTGATGCCAGCAGCACCAGCTCCGCCGGCAGGCTGTGGCGCGTGCCGGCCTGCGCCGTCGTGGCACGCAGGGTGTAGAGGCCCTCGTCCGCCACGCTGGCGTTCGTGATCGTCAGCGTGTCCGTGCTGGCGCCGGAGAAGCGGCCGCCATTGACCACCATCTCCGCCCCTTTGTACCAGCGGTAGCTCACCACATCCGTGGACACGACGCGCGCGCTGAAGGTGGCCGTCTCCCCGCCTTCCACCTGCGCCATCACCGGATGGCTGGCAAAGGACAGCGCGGGCATGTCGCCATTGAGGACGAGCAGGCGCGTGGCCGTGACGCCACCGTAGCTGAGGTTGAAGCTGCCGCCCAGCCAGATGCGGCCGGAGGCGGCCACCGTCATGGCATAGATCTGGTTGGAGGCGATGTTGCCGCCTGTGGTGAAGGTGGGGTCGCGGTCACCGCCGCGCAGCAGGCGCAGCGGGGAGAAAGTGGGGGTGCCGAAGGAGCCGGACACCAGCACCCTGCCGTCTGGCTGCACGGCCACGCGGCTGATGTTGTTGTTCGGCGTGGGCGTGGGAATGAAGGTCGAGTCAAGCGCTCCGGTGGAGAGCAGGTAGCGCCGGACGTAGGGGGTGGAGCCATAGCCCACGTAGAAGGCATCCCCCTCCGGGGTCAGGGCCAGGTCGTTCACATTCGCCGGTGCAGGGCCGTTGAACCCGGCGGCGGGGACGCCGCTGGCATCCAGCCGCAGCACGCTGGCAGGGCTGGAGAAAAAGCCGCCCAGCAGCACACCGCCATCAGCCAGCGCCAGGATTTTGTTCACCGTGGCGCTCACCTGGACGGTGAAGCTGCTGTCCCGCGAGCCGTCCGCATTCAGGCGTGTCAGATACTGCCGCCCGGCACCGCCGCTGCCATCATAGGTGGTGAAGGCGCCGCCCACATAGATCCTGCCCGCGCCATCCACGGCGACTGCATGCACCGCATGGCTGGGGCCTGTGCCGGTGGGGGCAAAGCCGACATCCAGGGTGAAGTCAGCATTCAGGCGCGCCACCCGGTTCCGGGCGATGCTGTTCACAGAGCCGAAATCACCGCCGATGATCCACTTCCCGTCGCTCTGACGGGCGATGGAGTTCACAGCGCCGACGGTGCTCACCACCACGGAGGCATCGTAGGAGCCGTCCGTCCGCACCAGGGCCAGGGAGGTGCCGGACACGGAGGTGCCGCCCGCGCCGCCGGTGAAGTTGGAGTTGCCATTCGCCCCCACCAGCATGCTGCCGTCCGGCAGCGGGTGGATGACGTTCACCTGGACGCTGCTGGCCAGCGTGCCGGTGAGGGGCGCGCGGTCATGCGGGATGGGCCGCACCAGCAGGAAGCCCGGCTCCGTGGTGGCCTGCCCCTGGGCATTGGTGACTGTCAGGGTGTAGCTGCCCGTGTCCTCCACCGTGGCCCCGGTGATGGTGAGGCTGGCCGTGCCCGCGCCGGAGAAGCGCCCGCCGTCGGTGACGACCACGCCGTCCCGCCGCCACACATAGGTGGCCGGGGCCAGCGCAAAGACCTGCGCCGTCAGCGTGGCATCCTGCGCCACATCCACGGTCACAGGCTGCACATCCTCATGCGCCACAGGCGCGCCCAGCAGGTAGAGGTGGGCTGCGGCGGAGGTCACGGTGGCGCCGCTGACGGTGTTCGTCACCACCACGCTGTAGTCCGCCACATCGGCGGCGGACATGCTGGAGATGGCCAGGATGGCGCTGGTGGCGCCGGAGATGTTGCCCGTGTTGCTCAGTGGCTCCACGCCCTTGTACCACTGGTAGCTGAGGTCCGTGCCAAAGGCCCCCACGCCGATGAAGGCCGTGTCCCCCGCCGCCGCGCCCGTGACCGCTGGCTGGGTGATGATGCCGGGGTTCAAGGGATCGCCATTGAGCCGCACCACGCCGCGCGTGAGCACGCCATTGAAGGTGTCGAAGGCCCCGGCCACCCACACCGCGCCGTCTGGCGCCACCGTCAGCGGCCGCACATCCGCATCCGGCCCGGAGCCGATGTTGAAGCTGGCATCATAATCACTGGAGCCAGGGGAGGGCAGGGGGTTGGAGCCCAGCATGCGGAAGATGCGCAGCCCGGACGTCGTGCTGGCGCGGGTGCCCAGCAGCTTCCCGCCCGGTGCCTGGGCCAGTTGATAGACCGGGCCGGTGGTGCCCATGTTGGAGCCAAAGGTGCCGTCCGTGTTCACCAGGCAGAGAGTGGCGCTGTTGGAGAAGCTGGTGCCGCCGGCGATGAGGCGGCCATCCGCCAGCACGATGATGCCATTGACGGTGCCGAGGCCTCCGGTGATGGCGTTGGTGAAGGTCGTGTCCACCGCACCCGCGCTGGTCATGCGGGCCAGACGGAACTTGGAGGTCGCCGAGCCGTTGACGGTGATGCTGGTGAAGCTGCCCGCCACCACGATTCTGTCATCGTTCATCATGGCCAGCGCCGCAGGCGCCCCGCCGGTCAGCGAGACGGTGCCGGTGACGCCGAAGGTGTTGTCCTTGGCCCCGCCGGAGGTCAGGCGGATCATGGTGCCCGTGCTGCCGTTGTTGGTGATGACGATGATGGAGCCGTCCGACTGCACGGCCATGTCACGCACGCTGCCGGAGGTCAGCGCCAGTGCCGCCGCGCTGTTGAAGGCGGTGTCCAGGCTGAGGTCCGCGTTCAGGCGGATGAGGCGCACGGCGGTGTCCGCGCTGTCGGTGATGCCCGTGAAGTCCCCGCCCACCAGCATCCTGCCATCCGGCAGGCGCAGCAGGCGTTGCACCACGTGGTTCAGCGGCAGGGAGAAGGTGCTGTCAGAGGTGCCGTCCACCCGCACGCGGATGAGGTAGCTCTGCGGCACATTGCGGGAGGGATTGGCGGTAAAGCCACCGCCCACCAGCACGCCGCCGTCATTGAGCGCGGCCACCGTCGTCGTAGAGGTAAACTGCGGGCGGCCATCGGTGGCCTGCCCGTCCGCCAGGGTGCCGGGCCGCCGCCGCACGGCCACGACGGAGGGCGTGCTGAGGAAGGTGCCCGCCGCATTGGTGATGCGCACATGGTACACGCCGCTGTCGGCCGCGGCACCGGCGGCCACATCGTAGGTGGCGGTCGTCGCCCCCGGAATGGCCTGCCCGTTGCGGAACCATTGGTAAGTGAAGGCCGAGGGGCTGCTGGCCACCACGGAGAGCGTGAACGCCTGCGTGTCATAGATCGTGGTGGAGGCCACCGGCTGCGTGCTGATCGTCACCGGCGTGTCATCATCAATGATGTTCACCGTCACACCCGCCGCCGCGCCCGCCGGGCCGGAGGCGTTGCTCAACGTCACGCGGAAGCTGCGTGTGGGCTCCAGCGCGGCGTTGTCCAGCAGGTTCAGGGTGATGGTCTTGTCCGTGCCGTCCCCATCCGCCCAGGTGACGGTGCCAGAGGCGGCATTGAAGTCCGTGCCGCCCACCGCCGTGCCGTCCACCGTGGCATAGTCCACAGACACCGCGCCCGCGCTGGAGCCATAGCGGCGCAGCGTCAGGGAAAGCGGCGCCGCGTCCTCCACCACATTCCTCAGCGTGGGGTCAAAGCCCAGCGCGGCGATGTGCGGGTTCCCCACCAGCAGGGCCGCCCGGGTGCGCGGCACGCTCTTGAAGGAGGTGAAGCTGCCTGCGATGAAGATGTCCCCGGCGGCGGTGTAGCGCGCGGCGGCGACATTGCCCCCGCCAGACCCGAAGCCGATGGAGAAGGTGGTGTCCTCGCTGCCGTCCAGGTTCAGGCGCACCAGCCCCCGCCTGGCCACACCGTTCACGAAGTTGAAGTTCCCCCACACCAGCAGCCGCCCGTCGCGGTACTTCACGCCCAGTGGCTGGTTCGGGTCAAACACGCCAAAAAACTTGAAGGCAGGGTCCGGCGTGCCGTTCTCTGACAGGAGGCCCACATACCGCTGGTGCAGGGGCAGGAGGTCAGCGTTGTAGTGCGCGCTCACGGCGATGCGGCCGTCCGGCAGCACGTCGATGCCATTGAACCAGGTGTTGCCATACATGGCCGTGCCGCCCGTGCCGAAGGTCGTGTCCAGCGCGCCGGTGGCCGTCAGGCGGGAGAAGCGGTAGCTGGTGGAACCGCCGCTGCCGAGCGTGTAGCTGACCAGCACCTTGCCGTCAGGCTGCTCCTTGATGGCATACACCGTGAGCACCGACGTGGTGGGCAGCCCCGAGGTGAAGGCGGGGTCCACATCGCCATTCGCCAGAAACCGCTGCAGGCCATTGACGCCAGAGGCCACGGAGGACCCCACATAGACAGAGTCACCCGCGCCGCCCGCCAGCACCATCACGCCCCCGTTGATGGTGGGTGTGTAGCTGGTGTCGATGGTGCCGTTGGCGTTCAGGCGGGTCAGCCTGGGGCTGCCGCTGAATGTCGCCCCGCTAGGCTGGTGCGTCAGCGTGCCCATGTTCCCCGCCAGGAGGATGCGGCCGTCCGCCAGGGTATGCACGCTGGTGGCGCCGGTGGCGCTGATGCCAAAGCCCCCCGCGCCGGAGGTCTCCAGCGTGCCGTCCGCATTCATGCGGCGCAGGCCGCTGCTGGAGACAAGCAGGAAGCGGCCGCTGGGGTCCACCGCCACGCCCGTGTCGGCCGTGACGGTGGGCGTGTCTCCCGGCGGCACGAAGGTCGTGACCGCCGAGCCCGCAGGGATGGAGATCGTCACCGTGGCCGCGCCGCTGTTGCTGGAGCCGTTCGCATTCGTGACCACCGCGCGGTAGCTGCCCGCGTGCACCAGCGGGTCCGCCATGTTCACCGTGTGGCTCAGCCCCGTGGCCCCGAGGATGTTGGCAAAGCCGGAGCCCGTGTCCAGCTGCCACTGCACCGTGGCGGACAGCACGCTGTCATAACCGACGCGCAGCGTGAAGGTGCCGCCCTGCTCCAGGCTGGTGTTCTGCGGGTGCGTCACCACCGTGGGCGGGGCCTCGTCATCCAGGATCGTCACCACCGTGCTGGCGCTGCCCGCAGGCAATGTCGCGCCGCCTGTGGGGCTGGAAAGCGTGACGGTGAAGGTGCGGTTCCCATCCGCCACCGCATCCGGCAGGATGGGCACCACGATGTGCTTCAGCCCGCCCTCGCCAGCAGCCCATTCCAGCGTGCCGGACACCGGCGTGTAATCGGTTCCCGGCACCGCCGTTCCGGGCGTGATGGAGTAGGAGACGCCCACCGCGCCATTCAGACCGCCAAAGCGCGACACCGGCAGGGAGATGCTGCCCTCCAGCTCCGTGGTGCGGGCCGTGGCGGAGGCCATGCGCAGCACGCCCGCCCCGGTGGCATCGTATTCATTCATGACCCGCGCCAGGTTGAAGGTCTCCAGCGCAGGATCAGTCACACGGCTGAACCAGCCGCCCATGACAATTTTGCCATCCTCCTGCACCGCGAAGGAGTACGTGTGCGCCAGATACGTCCCCCGGTCCGCCGAGTAGGGCTGCACATCCAGCGCATTGTCCAGCGTGCCGTCCGGCAGCAGGCGGGCGAGGGAGGCGCGCGGCTGGCCGTTCCAGTCATTGAAAACACCCCCTGCCAGGATGGTGCCGTCCGGCTGCAGCGCCAGCTCCCCGCCCACCCAGCCGTTCGGCCCGGTGCCCAGGTTCGCCATGAAAGTCGTGTCGATCGTGCCGTTGGCATTCAGGCAGGCCACCCAGTGGTGGCGGCTGCCCCCCGCAAACTGGAAGTCCCCGCCAATGACGATGCGGCCGTCCGGCAGCACCAGCAGCTCATCGATGTCCCCATAGTCGCTGCTCCAGGCCACGTTGAAGGACGGGTCCAGGCTGCCGTTCTCATTGAGGCGCAGCAGCAGCGGCGTGCTGCCCCCGCCGGCCTTGTTCTGCCCGCCCGCCACCAGGATTTGTTTGTTCGGCAGCACGGCGATGTCCCCCACAAACGACGCATTGGACAGGGCGGCCGCCGGGTCGAAGGAATTGTCCCGCGAGCCGTCGCTGTTCAGCCGCGCCAGACTGTTCATGAAGACCGAGCCCGCAGGCGTCGTCAGCCGGTTGAAGGCCCCGCCCACCAGCACCTTTTCATCCGGCTGCTCCGCGATGGCCAGCACATAACGGACGCCGAACGGGCTGTAACTGGAAAGCCCCTCCATGTTGAACCCGGTGTCCAGGCTGCCGTCCGAGTTCAGGCGCAGGATGCTGGAGCGCGTGATGCCGCCGTAGCTGTCAAACACACCGCCCACATAGATTTTGTCCGTGCTGGTCACCAGCAGCTTGTTCACCTCCGTCTGCCCCTGCGTGGCCGCCAGCGTGGCGGCCAGGGTGTCGAAATCCGTGTCCAGTGTGCCGTCCCCGTTCAGCCGTTTCAGCGAGGTCTGGGGAGAGCCTGCCGCCGGTGCCTTGTAACGGGAGATGTTCCCCCCGATGATGATCTTCCCGTCCGACTGCAGGGCCACCGCGTTCACCGCGCCCGTGCCACTGCTGAAAGTGGGGTAGGAATTTGGCGTGATGCCGGGACTGATGGTGGAGGTGAAGGCCGCGTCCAGCGCCGAATCCGTGGCCAGGGCGGGGCAGGCCAGACTGAGGACAAACAAACCAGCAAATTTACAGCAAATAGACAGGGGGAGGATTCGCATCCTTCCACAAATAGGACGCCTAAATGATCCTGCAATAAGCGGCATGTCATGCTTTGGCCTATGGTTTCCGGCTTATGCAGCGACCCGAATTATTGTGCTAATTGCATGTTGCATGCTGCTGTTGGCACCACCCGCCCTCAAGGTCTTGGCGCCAGCATGATCACCCCTGCGCCGAGCAGGCAGACCAGGGAGCCTGCGACGTCCCAGCGGCTGGGGGCCTGGCCCTCCACCCACCACAGCCAGGCCAGGGAGGCCACGATGTAAACGCCGCCATAGGCCGCATACACCCGGCCCGCACCCTCCGTGGGATGAAAGGTGAGCAGCCATGCAAACAAGCCCAGACTGCCCGCCGCCGCCAGCAGCCACAGCGGGCTCTTGCCCTGCCGCAGCACGGTGTAAGTCAGATAGCAGCCGAGGATCTCCGCCACGGCGGTGATGGTGAACAGAACAAAGGTCTTCATGCGGCGGAAAGGTTATCGGTCCCTGAAAGGAAGCCCGGCCGCCAGTCTAGACTGGTCCCCCGACGCTGCCTCACGGATAGCGCGGGAACTTGGAGAAGTCCGGCTTCCGCTTCTCCACATAGGCGTTTTTGCCCTCCTTCGCCTCCTCGCTCATGTAATAGAGCAGGGTGGCGTTTCCGGCGAGGTCCAGCAGGCCCATCTGGCCGTCGCAGTCGGCATTGAGGCAGGCCTTCAGGCAGCGCAGCGCCATGGGGCTGTGCTGCAGCATCTCGCGGCACCACTTCACCGTCTCCTCCTCCAGCTTGTCCAGCGGCACCACGGTGTTCACCAGCCCCATCTCCAGCGCCTGCTGGGCGTCGTACTGGCGGCAGAGGTACCAGATTTCCCGCGCCTTTTTCTGCCCGATGATGCGGGCCAGATAGCTGGAGCCAAGGCCGCCGTCGAAGCTGCCCACCTTCGGCCCGGTCTGGCCAAAGCGCGCGTTGTCCGCCGCGATCGTCAGATCACACACCACATGCAGCACATGCCCGCCGCCGATGGCGTAGCCCGCCACCATGGCCACCACGGGTTTTGGCAGCGTGCGGATCTTCCGCTGCACGTCCAGGATGTTCAGGCGCGGCACGCCGTCATCCCCCACATAGCCCGCGCTGCCGCGCACCTTCTGGTCGCCGCCGGAGCAGAAGGCGTCCGGCCCCTCGCCGCAGAGGATGATCACGCCCACGTCGCGGTCCTCATGCACAATGTCAAAGGCCTCCAGCATCTCCTTCACCGTCAGCGGCCGGAAGGCGTTGCGCACCTTGGGGCGGTTGATCGTGATCTTGGCGATGCCGTCGCTGGTTTTCTGCAGCTTGATGTCGGTGAAGGTCTTGATGGGGGTCCACATGGCGGAATGGGCGGAAGGAGTGGGAGTTGGTCAAAGTGAACAGCCCCGTCGATGCGACAGGGCGTCACCATGACCTCTGCGATACGTCTGG
>CAZPSQ010000166.1:0-12428 GCA_964588755.1 uncultured Prosthecobacter sp.
GAAGACATTGAAGAAATCTTTGCACTTGTCCGCACCGGCTCAACCTTTAGCTTCAAGAGGTAGGGCTCACCTGCCGCCTCATGCCAACACTCTCAACCCCCCTTTCCCCGTCCGACCACATGAAACAAGTTTTGGAATTCGAAAAACCCATCGTCAAGCTTCGCGAAGAGATCGAGGAGATGAAAAAGAAGCTTGCTGCCAAGCCGAGCGACAAGCTGGCCCAGCAGGTCACCGACCAGGAGCGCAAGCTGGATGAGCTGCAGCGCGACATTCACTCGAACCTCAATCCCTGGCAGCGCGTGCAAATCTCCCGCCACATCGCCCGCCCCTACATGCTCGACTACATCAGGCATTGCTGTGACGAGTTCGTGGAGATCCATGGCGACCGTCACATTGGCGATGACAACGCCATGCCGGCCGGTTTTGCCACCATCGGCGGCCAGCGCGTGGCCATCATCGGCCACCAGAAGGGCCGTGACACCAAGGAGAACCTGCTGCGCAACTTCGGCAGCGCCCATCCGGAAGGTTACCGCAAGGCGCTGCGCCTCATGCGCTTGGCGGAGAAATTCGGCCTGCCCATCGTCACCCTTATCGACACCCCCGGGGCCTTCCCCGGCATCGGTGCCGAGGAGCGCAACATTGCCGAGGCCATCGCCTTCAACCTGCGCGAGATGATGACCCTGCGCACCCCTGTCATTGCCATCGTCATTGGCGAGGGCGGCTCCGGCGGCGCCCTGGGCATCGGCATCGCCGACAAAGTGCTCATGATGGAAAACGCCTACTATTCCGTCATCAGCCCCGAGGGCTGCGCCGCCATTCTGTGGAAGCACCGCGAGCACGCCCCAGAGGCCGCCTCCGCGCTCAAGCTCAGCGCCCAGGATCTGTCCAAGCTCGGCATCATTGACGGCGTCATCCCTGAGCCTCTTGGCGGGGCGCACAACGACCATGTCGCCGCCGCCGCCGCCCTGAAGACCGGACTTCTCGCCGCCCTGGCCGAGCTAAATGCCCTGCCCACCGGACAGTTGCTGGAGCAGCGGTATCAGAAATTCCGCGCCCTCGGTCAGTTCACACAGGGCTGAGTTTCCTTTTGTTTTCAGACTCGTCGCATCAGTCTGATTCGGCGGATCATCGTCAGTGTATTCCCATCCAACCATCATGAAAACCTCGTTCCTATTGGGTCTGAGCCTCCTTGCCATCGGCACCCCCTCCGCCCTGCGTGCCAATCCTGAAATCGCCACCGTGATCAATCAGGAATACGGTGCCGCCACGGCTGAAGGCATCGTGCTGCTGCAGTCAGCCCCCTCCGCCGCCG
The DNA here is from genome assembly GCA_964588755.1 of uncultured Prosthecobacter sp. Lineage (GTDB taxonomy): Bacteria > Verrucomicrobiota > Verrucomicrobiia > Verrucomicrobiales > Verrucomicrobiaceae > Prosthecobacter. The sequence continues at coordinate 1,313 of CAZPSQ010000166.1, forward strand.
AGCCCGTCCAGTGGACCGTCTTTGCCCGGGATCCCTTCCGCCCCGGCGACCTTGTGCGCTCCAGCCTGACGCTGACCAACAACAGCTGGGCACCCAGGGCAGACGGCGCAGGCGGCAGCCTGCTAGGTCGCGTGCCCCCCCAGCCCATCCCCTTCAACCGTGTGCGCTTTCGCACGTCCGACGCGCGCAGGATCGCCCAGAGCAACGCGGTGCTGGCCAAGATGAACTTCGTCTCCGTCCAATACCAGCTTGCCGCCAACGCCACAACCAGCGCGCCCGAGTGGGGGCTGGCCCTGCTGGACGTCAACGGAGCCGAGGTCGGCTTTGTCGTGATTTCAGCCGAGACAGGTGCCGTCCTTCATCAGCAGTGGGGAAACAAGTATGCGGGCCCCAATGCGGAACTGCCGCCTCCCGGCTCCAAGGCAGAACGCGCTGCCGACGAAGTCAAACAAAGCGCTCGTGACGCCTGGCAGTGGAGCAGCGAGTCTGGCCGCGAAGTCGGGCGCTTCTTCAAGCGTCTGTTCAAGAACTGACGCCGTCACGCAGAGTCCAAGCTGCGCCCGCTAAAAGGTCATAAGAGTGGTCAGGAGCTGTGCCTGAGGCTTTCCGTGAGCCGTAGCCGCCGGGAACAGCACGGCCCACAAAGTCCATGGGGGCATCAATCCCCATGGGCGGTCCTGGCATGCGACTTCGCCATCACAAGACAAGACAGACGCTCCCCTGCCCTGGTCAACAATCCTTGACCAGGGCCGCCTTGACCGCTTGCCTCGTCACTCCCGCCTCACCGCCTCCGTCAAATTTCCGCGCACAGCACGGGTCACGGCAACCACGCACACCAGCAGCCCGGCCCCAAGCACAGCAGCAACGAGCTGGCCCAGAAACACCACTGGCAAAGCCCCGCCAGCCCCAATGAGCTGCGGAATCACCGCCAGCGCCGCAGTGGCCACGCCCAGCAGGATGCCAAGCACAAGCAGCACGGCATGCTCACCTAGAATCATCCAGCGCAAGGCACCCGCCTGGAATCCAAGGGCCTGCATGAGGCCCAGCTCGCCACGGCGCTCCAGCACATGGCGGGCAATGAGCACACCAATGCCGGCGGTGCCCAGCAGCACCCCCAGGCCTCCCAGCACGGTGAAGATGCCGATGTAGGTGTTCTGCACGCTGAGAAAAAGCTCCAGCCGCTGCCGCGCAGGCTCCAGCGCCAGACCGCGCTGCTCAAGCTGCCGCGTCAGATGCTCCGCCACCTCCCGGGCCTGTTCACGCGGGGCATTGATGAGGAAGGAACGATAGCCCGCCGCATCAGGGTACTTTGCCAGAAACGCCTCCTCGCTGATGATCATCTTGCCCTGCAGCACAGAGCCGGCGAGCAGCCCCACCAGCTTCACCGGAAAAACATTCCCGTTTGAGTCCTGGTAGTCCAGCATGTCACCCACGCCCAGCCCCAGGCCCCACATGGCAGTTGCCTGGTCTGCAATGGCCGGGACGAAGAACTCCGGAGGCTCCAATTTGTCCCATGAGCCGGAGGCAAAGGAGAAGGTGCCCGTCAGCTTGGCTGGGTCCACGCCCACCAGAACCGGTTTCTGTGCCCGGTTGAGGTTCAGGCAGCTTGCATCATCCCCTTCCCGCACACGGAACGGCACCACACGCGTCCCCGCCATCAGCTTCTCATCCAGACCGAAGGCCTCCCAGCCTGCCTTGCTGTTCAGATCCTCATACACAGGCAGGGATGACTCGCCTGTCAGGGCAAAACCGCCGGTGCCTGAGCCAGGATCTGTGTCATCGCCCGCGTCCATGCGGAAGGCATTCACCGCCACCACCAGGAAAATGCCGCCAGCCATCATGCCGATGACAGCAAGACTGCGCGACGGGCGCCGCGCGATGTTGCGCGCGCCAATCTGCCGCAGCGAGCGCGCCAGCCCCGCCACGCTGTCCCGCCGCATCCACCCGCGCAGCAGCAGCAGGCCCGCGATCATGAGCAGCATGCCGGAGCCGAAGAACATCCCGGCCACGGCCTGCGGGTTCTTCACGAAGAATGCGGATGCCAGCAGCACCAGCGCCAGCCCCGCGCACCATGGCGCCACCTTGGATCGTTTTGGCAGAGTGCCGGAAGGCTCCAGTTTGTCGGCGCTCCATGAGCCCGCCAGCAGGTCGCGCGCCTGCACTCGGAAGAGCCTCCGGCTGGCCCACCATAGCGTGAGCAGCACCACCACCAGCGTGCCAAAGGATGCCCCCAGCAGCGTGCCCGCGCTGGCATGAAAAATGAGCGGCAGGCCCTGCGTGGCGCCCGTCCATACGGCGGAAAGCCCATGCAGCGCGGCCTGCGTGTACCCCACCCCGCCAAGCACACCCAGGAGCGTGCCTGCAAATGCGATCACGCCTGCCTCCCGCAGCCACGCGCCGCGCACCATGCCCCGCGTCCAGCCCACGGCCATCAGCAGGCCGATCTGCGCCGCACGCCGCTCCAGCGTGAAGAGAAACAGCAGCGCCGCAAACACCAGCGCCGCCGCCATGAGAAACATGCTCAGCCCGACGAACAGACCGCCAAAGTCCACGCTGCCCTTTGCGGCTGCCCGCGCCTCACCACGCAGGGCGCGAGGTGTCAGGCCGATGTCCGCCAGGTTCAGCCGCAGCGTCAGCACATTGGTTTTGGCCTCCAGGGTCTGCCCCTCGTTTGGCAGGCGTAGGGCTGTAAGCTTGCCAAAACGGTTGGCCCACAGCTTCTGCCCCGCTTCCAGGGAGATGAAGGCTTTCGGCGTGCCTTTGAACTCATCCCAGTAGGCCTCATCCTTGTCACGAATGGCCTTCAGGTCCATGGGAATGCCCGGCTGCCAGTCGCGGCAGTTGTCCACATCGGACACTCCGGGGAACTCAGGCGTCCAGGCCTGGGTCACCATGGGATTGTCCATCGGCAGGATCGCTGCCACTTTGAACGTCGCTGATTGCTCCGTCAGCTCACGTCCCAGGCCCACCACAAAGTATTGGATCGTCATCTCATCCCCGACCGCCAGTTGCTGGTCGTCAGCCAGCCATTGGGTGATGGTGATCTCGTCATTCCTGCCTTTCCCCACAGCGGTGACCATGGAGTAAGGAGTCGCCCCCTTGGCCGAGGTGATGCCATTGACCAGATAGGTCAGCACACCCCGGTCGTCTTTGTAGCCGGTCAGCTTCCGCGTCACCGTGTCGTCCAAAAACACGCGGCTGGTGCTGATCTCCCACTCCTTGGGCGGACCGTCGATGGTTTTCAGGTCCAGCGCAAAGTCCGCCAGTGTGCGGCTGCCTTCCAGCAGCGTGCGCAGCGTGTCGAAGCTGTCGCTCACCATCGCGTTCACCCGGCCGTCCATCTCGATCTGATTTTGCAGATCGGCCAAATTCACAAAAATGGTGTCCGGCGGAATCTGTGAGGCGGCCAGTTGAAACGTCCCAAAGTCCTCCGCGCTGACCACCGCCGCCACCTTGCGCCGCAGCACCACATCTTCGTTCGTGTTGCCGGAGAGCGGCGCGTCGCGTGAGATCGCGCTTGGCCGCTCCAGGCGCACCAGCACGGTTCCTCCGGCCTGCACCCCCAGCTTTCGCGCCAGCGGCTCGTTGATCGCCACGGAGCTTTTGTCAAAAGTGACCACCTCTCCACGCGGGCTGCGCTTCCAAAAATCGTCCGTCACACCCAGCACCTGCGCGCCGTTCACCCGCACCCTGGCATTGGCCGCGCTGGCGGAGCCTGTGGCCAGGATCAACGGCACAGCCTTTGACTTGCGCGCCAGGTCCTCGGTGAACCAGCGGTCCCCGCCAATGACACCCCCCTCGATTTTTCCCAGGCGCAGGTCCGCCACCCGGCGCAGGCTGGCACGCACCGAGTCCCCCACCAGCAGGGAGCCGGTGAGGATGGTGGAGGCCAGAAAAGTGCCAAACAGCAGGCCCAGGTGCCCACGCCAGTAGTGGCGTGCGGACTGCAGGACATAATCCTTCAGCTTCATGACGGTGAGAGCACGCCTTCGTGAATTTTCAGCACGCGGCCCATGCGCTCCGCCTGCGCACGGTGGTGGGTGACCATGGCCAGCGTCACCCCGCTGCTTTGCTGGAGCTGTAGCAGAAGATCCGTCAAGGCGGCGGCATTCGCCTCGTCCAGCGCTCCGGTCGGCTCGTCAGCCAGGATGAGCCTGGGCTGGTTGATCAGCGCGCGCACAAAGGCCACACGCTGGCGCTCGCCGCCGGAAAGCTGCGCCGGTTTCCAGTTCAGGCGGTCCTTCAGCCCCACCTGCTCCAGCAGCGCCTCCGCACGCGGCTGTGAATCGGCATGCGCCCCGGGCACCGCCAGCGTGGGCAGCAGCACATTCTCCAGCACCGAGCACTGCGGCATCAGGTGGTGCAGTTGGAAAATGAAGCCAATCTTCCGGCTCCGCACCTCGGCCAGATGCCTCGCCTTGCTCGATGTCAGCGCCTCGCCATCGAACATAATCTTCCCCTCGTCCGGCGTGTCCAGCGTGCCCAGGATGTTCAGGAGCGTGCTCTTGCCGCAGCCCGAGGGACCGACAATGGCCACGGACTCCCCAGGCTCGATGCTGAGGTTCACCCCACACAGCACGGGCACCCGGGCTCCGCTGCCCGGATCGGTGTAGGACTTCGACAGGTTGGTGAGTTCGAGGAGGGGCATGGGGCAGAGCTGGGCTGTCGGCTGCTGGCAGTGAGGGGACGGAATTGAAAAATCAAGAGGCGGTGACGAGGCGCCAGCGCCTGGCCTTGAATTCGTGACGAGGCAGGCTTCCGGGCTCCGCCAGTCTCACAGGAATACGCAGGGAAAAGGTGTCCCGCAGCTTCGATTCCAGGCGTTTGAGCGATTGTTTCGCCACATCCTCCGCCATCTCCACCAGCAGTTCGATCTCATCCATGGCATCCACCTTGCGCTGCTCCACCATGAACTCCGCCACCTCAGGGAACTGCCGCACCACGGCCTCCACGGCACTGGGGTACACATTCACCCCGCGCACCACCACCATGTCATCCACCCGGCTGAGGATGCCCCCCTCCAGCACAAGGCGGCCTCGGTGCAGCCGCTTCCTTACCCAGTCCCCGGTGCGGTAGCGCAGCAGCGGGCAGGCCGTGCGGTCCAGCGTGGTTAAAACAAGCTCACCACATTCTCCCTCGGCCACTTCGACGCCGGTCTGGGGGTCCACAATCTCGGCCAGATACGCCTCCTCCATCACCACCAGGCTGCGTGGCAGGTCCTCGGCCTCATAGCTCACCGGGCCGACCTCTGTCATGCCGTGGTGGTCAAACACCCGTGCGTTCCACATCTCCTCGATGCGCATCCGCACCTCCGGCACGCTCCCGCCCGTCTCCCCTGCCACGATGATTTTTGAAACACGCAGCTTGTCCCGGTCCACACCCGACGCCGTGCCGATCATCTCGCCCAGACGCAGCGCGTAGGTCGGGGTGCAGCACAAAACACTGGCCTCATACCGGGCCATGGCCTCCAGCCGGGCCTGGCTGGAGAGCCCGCCAGCCGGGATGACCATGTGATCCTTCGCCGCCGCCTCATACGCCGTCCAAAAACCCAGGAAGGGGCCAAAGGAGAAGGCAAAAAAAACACGGTCCACCCCCTTCACCAGCCCGGCGGAGTCAAACACCCGCTGCCAGCATTTGAGCATGCCCTCCCAGCTTTCCGCCGTGTCGATCCACGCCATGGGCTGTCCGGTGCTGGTCCCGCTTGTCTGGCAGAAGCGCGTGTAATGGTTCAACGGCTTCGTCAGCATCGAGCCAAACGGCGGATGCGCCACCCGGTCCGCCTGGATCTCCGCCTTGGTCGTGAACGGCATCTGCGCAATGAGATCCTCCGCACGGTTCATTCGCGACACCTTCAGCTCCAGCCCCCGGATCCGCTTTCCATAGAAGCAGTCCAGAGTGCCTAGATTGGACACAATCCCCCGCAGCTTGCGCCATTGATTGGAACGCAAACGGACACGGTCAATCAGTGGAGGGCCGTCTGACACCTGGGAAAACTGGCGAGGCGTGCGGCCGGGTCAAGAGAACGGCGCAAGGCTGGTTCGTGGCCTGCATTCACCTGTCCTTGGGCCACGCCGCCGGCCACAAAACCCTCCTGAATTTTGTTGTGAAATTGCATGCAACCAAGCCGGTGGCCACAGACGTAGAAACGTGCGCATGCAGGCAATCCTCTCAACCATCAGATCTGCTGACCAGCTTGCGGGTGCTCCTTGACCGGAGCGGCTGGCATGGAGGCGCATGCTGTCTGCTTTTGAGGTGGCGGCATCATATTTTAGAGGATGTTTCAACGATCCGTCGTGGCTGTGAGGAGAAGGAAAAACCCGCCGCCAATCAGAGGAGTTCCCCCCATCAAACCGGCGCCTGCTTCGCCATGAAGGAGCCGCCTTCAAAAATCGTTTTACCATGGCCCATCCACGACCCACCAAGCTCCATCCTCCGGTTGACCCCACACGCGACCACATTCTCGGAAACCCCGACGCGGAGCTGACGCTGGTCGAGTATGGCAACTACACGCGCCGCTCCTGCCATGTGGCGCATGAGCTGGTGGCGGATCTGCGAGACCGCTTTGGGGAAAGGCTTCGGTATGTCTTCCGGCACCGCCCGGCAGGAGACAATGGAGTGGCCCGGCGTGTGGCGGAGATGGCGGAGTACGCCAAGCAGACCAAGGGTGAGTTTTGGCCCATCCATGACGCCCTCATGAAGCACGGGCATGTTTATGAGGCGGATGACCTCGACAAGATCTCCAGGGAGTTCGATCTTCCGGAGCACGATGCGGACGCCTTGAACGCCGCCAAGGCAAAGGTGCAGGAGGATCTGGACAGCGCGCACGACAGCGGCGTGGTGATGACCCCCACCTTCTTCATCAATGGCAGGCGTTATGAAGGTCCCTGGGATGAAAGCACCCTGGCGGATGCCATGCTCGGCACGCTGGGGCATCGCGTGCAGGCTGCGGCGCTGAATTTTGTGCACTGGGCGCCCTCCGCAGGCATCTTGCTCCTGCTCATGTCGGTGCTGGCGGTCATCCTGGCAAACTCACCCTTCAGCGCCACGTTCACCTCTTTGTGGTCGGTGATGTGCGGCATCCAGGTGGAGGGCGCAGGCCTGATGCTGCCGCTGCTCAAATGGATCAATGACGGACTGCTCGCCATCTTCTTCCTGGTGGTCGGCCTGGAGATCAAACGGGAGTTCACCATAGGCCGCCTCGCCACGTTTAGATCGGGCGCGCTGCCTGTTGTCGCGGCCTTTGGCGGCATCGCCGCGCCCGTTCTCATCTATCTCGCCTTCGTTCCCTCCGGTCCCTTGGCCGCAGGATGGGCGGTGCCCATTGCCACTGACACCGCCTTTGCCATCGCCATCATTGTGATGCTCGGATCAAGGGTGCCGGTGGAGCTGCGTGTGTTTTTGACCGCCGCCGTGATCATTGATGATCTTGTCGCCATCGGCATCATCGCCATCTTCTACACCAAGGCGATCCACGTGAACTTCCTCATCGCCTCGGCTGTGGTGACGCTTCTGTTGGTCGCGATGAACCGGGGTGGCGTTTACCGCCCTCTGCCCTACACCTTGCTGGGCATCGTCCTGTGGGTCTGCCTGCATGAGGCAGGCCTGCACGCCACCCTGGCCGGCGTGATCCTCGCGCTCGTCACTCCCGCACGCGCCCCGGCCAAGATCCATGTCCTGATGGCCCAGGCAGAGGCCATCCTGCGCACCGAAACCCGCCTCAATGGCGAGTCATTGATGCGGCACGGCCTTTCCGAGCCTGCGCTGCGCAAGCTCGACGCCATCCATGAACGCACCGAGTCTCCCACAGACAAGTTGCTGCGCTCCATGGAGCCGTGGTCCAGCCATTTCGTGCTGCCCATCTTCGCGCTGGCCAATGCCGGCGTGCTGCTGTCGTCGGATGTCTTTCAGACACATGGCAACCTGATGCTGGCCATCATATTGGGCCTCGTCATTGGCAAGCCCGTCGGCATCGTGTCTGCTGCATGGCTGGCGGTGCGCTTCCGCATCGCCACCAAACCCACCGAGTACTCCTGGCGTCAGCTTTGCGGCGCTGGCGCGCTGGCAGGGATAGGTTTCACCATGTCTCTCTTCATTGCAGGGGAGGCCTTCCCTGTCCCGGCGGACTTCGCCGCCGCAAAGATCGCCATCTTCAGCGCTTCGCTGCTTGCCGGCATCCTGGGCGCGGCCCTCCTCTGGCCGAGACGCCGGTCCCCGGCCTCGGAAACGGATGCCGTCACCGCCGGCTAGGCGCAGGCGGACCAGGATGATCTGACACGCGCGCTGGCGGGGACCGGCTTGAATGGACTTGAGTCCCGCCAGCGCGTCCCGAAGCTTGCCAAATTCGTAGCATCAATGGCTTCGCGCTGAGAACCGCCATGGGCGGGTTCAACCTCCGCGCTCCAACACCCAAGCTCCTCATGCCTGCCAACACCCCGCCTGCGTTCCCTCCCACCAAAATCCTGCTGGCCACGGACCTTAGCGCCCGTGGTGATCGTGCCTTGGACCGCGCGGCCCAGCTTGCCCGCCAGTGGAAAGCGGAACTGGTCATTGTGCACGCGATTGATGGCAGGCACACCCATCTCTCAGACGCCGCCTATCCCCTGCCCTCCTGGCATCGTGCCTCAGACTCCTCGGCGGCCATTCAGGACCGCATCAGGCGTGATCTCAGGGAGGAGGTGGACCAGCTCAAGATTCACATCGAGCAAGGCGAGCCTCCCCAGGTGATCCTGAACACGGCCAGCCGCGAGGGCTGTGACCTCATCATCGTGGGGCTCTCGCAAAACGGGCTGATCGGCCAGATGCTGCTCGGAAGAACCGTGGAGCACCTTGTCCGGAAATCCCCCGTCTCCGTGCTTGTGGTGAAGTCGCGCCCCAACGGCACCTACCAGCATGTGCTGGTGGGCACGGATTTCACGGAGGAGTCACGCTACGGGCTGGAGGCTGCCGCAGCCTCCTTCCCCGACTGCCGGTTTACCGTCATGCATGCTTTCGAGATGCGGTACAAAGCATTCCTCTCCGACACCAGCCTCAGCCGTGACTTCGCCACGATGGAAAAAGAGGCCATCGAAAAATTCGTCGGCGACTCCCAGCTCACCCCTGAGACACGCTCCCGCACGCGAACTTTGATCGAGCACGGCTCCCCGGACCTGATGCTTTGCCGCTATGTGGAGGATCAGCAGGCCGACCTCACCGTCATCGGCGCGTATGGACGGGGCTTTCTCTTCCACTTGCTGGTCGGTGGCTATACCCCGCGCATCGTGGATTCAGTGCCCAGCGATGTCCTGCTCATTCGCGCCCACCGCGCCGAGCCACCCCCGCATCCTTGAGAAAGCGAGAGGCTGGTCCGTTCGGATTGCCCCCTCCGCCAACATGGAAGGTGGGGGACATTCGCACACGCCCTGGGTTTGCTTATCCCTGTTGTACGATCACCTTCTGCGCCAGCACATGCTCCTTGCCGGGATGCATGGCGACGACATCGGGCACGGCGTTGGCGGCCTCGATGCAGAGGAAGCCGAAGTAGGCTTCATCGGGGAGATCAGAAAGGCGTTTGGATTTTTCGATCCAAGGGTTCCAGACGATGGTGGAGCGGGAGCCGCTCTTTTCCACCACCAGGGTGCGGGCACCCTTGCGGTCCAGAACGCGGACAGTGTCGCGGGACTCGTAGTTGCGATCCACCTCACGGTCGAAGGTGACAGGACCGCTTTGCTCGATGCGGTCCGGTGAGAGGCGGCTCTCAACATAGTAAGCATCATCCAGGCCGATGACGACTGTCTCGCGGATGTCTGCCACACAGAAGTAAGTGTGCAGGGCGCCGGTCATGGACCACTCTGTGGAGCCGGTGTTTTTCACATGCAGGGCGATGCCAAGGTTGGCCCCCATTTTGACCTCAAGCATCAGCTCAAAGGCGTGCGGCCAGATGGCACGGGAGGCCTCGCTGTCCTGGAGGTGGAAACGGAGGGTGACACCGGCCATGTTTTCCACCACATCCTGGACGGTCCAGAGCATGTTGCGCACGAAGCCATGCGCAGGCTGGGTGGAGTCCGTGGGATGCGGGCCAAACCAGGGCCAGCACACGGGAATGCCGCCGCGGATGGCCTTGCCTTCCTCCAGCAGCGCGTCCGGGCTCATGTAAAGCACGGGCTTTTCGCCTGCCGGGCGCCACTCCATGACATGCGCGCCATTCAGGGCAATGCGGCCCTTGGCAGACGCGTGGTCGATGATGAGAACAGGGAAACCGGCGGGCTCTTCGACGAGACGTACAGAATTCGGGAGGATCATGTGGTAGCGATAGGCTCCACACATTCATATCGCAAACCCGGCTGGCAGCAACTCCGCGATGCTCATGGAAAACGGTTTTTTGTTGCTTAAGAACCAGACAACTGTGTCTGCCGTGGCAAACTCCGCGATGACCTGCCTGCAAGCCCCGCACGGGGGAAACTCATGCCCCAGGCAAACGACGGCCAGCGTCGCGATGCGCATGCTGGGTCCTTCCTCCGCCACGGCATGGAAAATGGCATTGCGCTCCGCGCAGATGGTCAGGCCGTAGCTCGCATTCTCCACATTGCAGCCGGTGAAGGTGTGGCCCTTGGCGGTGCGGAGAGCACAGCCCACATGATAGTGGGAATGGGGGGCATACGCCTTCACCGCCACCGCATGGGCGAGTTCGAAAAGGTCGTCGGGGCTGGTGGCTGACATGGCGTGGAGTTGCTGTTCGCAGTTGTTGGGCAGAGGTCAGGCCTTGGGCTTCCTGGGGCCGTTGCCTTTGCCCTCAGCAGGCTTTGCCTCATCGGACTTCATGACGCCGGCCTTGATCAGCCGGGCCTTCACCCTGTCCACTGTCAGGCCGCCCACAGGCAGGTCGAAGCCCAGGGTGTCGCCGTTGGGGGTGAAGCCGTGCCCATCCACATCCACGTAGATGGGGTTGTTATAGGCGCAGGGGCGCATTTTGGCATAGTCACTGGTGCCAAAGCCGATCTCCTGGCCCATGCTTTCGTGCATGGCCACCACGATGAGGTGGGCGTCATGCTGCAGGGGCACATGAATCTTCTGGTCAAACTTCACCACACCGTCCTGGAACATCTGCGGATGGGACTGCCGGGTGAAGTTGAGCGCAGGA
>CAZPSQ010000167.1:0-12386 GCA_964588755.1 uncultured Prosthecobacter sp.
GTCGCCCACACGCCCATCCACATGCACAACTCGCGGGACTGCATCGTGGAAAACAACATCTTCGCCCTCGGCGGCAAGTTTCAGTTCGACCTCCACGGCTGGAGCAAGGAGATGCGTTTCTACACCAGCCACATCGACAGCATGATCAAAGGCTACGAGTCCGTGGCCGGCCAGCCCGCCTGGAAGGACATGCGCAACATGGACCTCCACCCAAAGGACGCCATCCGCGACGACGGCACCATGATGAGCGGCAACAAAGTCTGCCGCAACATCATGTTCAGCGACCAGCCCGGCGTGAAATACGGCGACCTCCGCCACTGCTCCTCCAAGTACAACACCATCGACCACAACCTCGCCTGGGCCAATGGCGGCCCCATCACCACCGGCATCAATAAAGTCGGCCCGGACAAGGGCGGGCCCATCCTGCGTGAAACCTTCGACACCGCCGAGGCTGGCAAGACACCCAAAGGCTGGGGCTTCAACCACAAGCCCAAAGGCGTGCAGCTCGTCGTGGCGGACGGCGTGCTGCGTTGCGACTGCGTGGTGACGAAGGACCCGCAAAATCCCAAGAGCGTCTTTCATGGCCCCGACATGCTGCTCACCCCCGGGGCGGCCTATCGCGTGAAGGTCCGCATCAAGTCCACCGAGGCCAAGGCCCCCATGAGCCTCGCGATCGCCGCTTACAAGGGTGGTGAAGGCTACTGGCAGGGCGCCAGCACCAGCATCACCGCCACCACGGAGTGGCAGGAGTTTGAGGCCACCGCCCGCATTCCCCTTCAGAACGAGGCCGCCTGGAAACCCTGGATGAAAGCCTTCTGGCTGCGTGTGGACTGCCACCAGCCCCAGGGGCAGGTCTTCCTGGACGACCTCCGCGTCGTCGAGGCCGAGCCCATGAACGAGTGGGCCTCCTGGCAGGAGGAAGGCTGGGACAAGCACAGCCTTGTGGCCGACCCGCTCTTCATCGACTGGCAGAACGACGATTTTCGTCTCAAGCCCGAGTCCCCTGCGTTCAAGCTCGGCTTCAAGCCGATCCCTGTGGAGAAGATCGGCATCAGAAAGTAACCCAGTGAGTAAGAGGAGAAGAAAGATCGGCGAAGGCGCATAAATCAGCATCTCCCTAAACACATCCGGGCGCCCACGGGGAGGTGGGGCGGCTGGTCCTCCAGCCGCCGTGGTGAACGAAGGAACGGATCATCAAATCCCCCCCGCCCACTTGGGCACCCAAAAATCAGTTCTGAAAATTGCTATAAAGAGCCACCAGCCATGGCAAGCTTCGACTGGCGTAGATCAGTCAAGATCCGCCTCCGCTGGGCCTTCCTGATGTGCCATTGGCCGTCGGGGCCGGGCTAGGTTGCGGCGTGGGGCGCGGCTCCTGGGGCGTGGTGGCACCCGCCTGCGGCACCCCGGCCTGGCCGGAAAGGGCCTGCGTGCCGTCGCTGCTGGCGGGAAGCGTGCTCGTTCCCGCTGGCGTTCTCTCCAGATTGAACCCGCTGAAGTCTGAGGGCAGGGGACTCAGGGTGTTCGCCGCATTCAGCACCTGGCCTTCGGGGATCAGGGCGGCGTTGATGAGCACCAAGGACGTGCCCCGTACCACATAGCTTTGGCCCCGTGTGTGTACAATCCCGTCCTGCACCGCATCCGAGTTTGCTGCGGGCGTGATCTGGGCGCGCGTGTCAGGTCTGCCTGTAAGTTCCGGTGGCATGGGCACCAGCCCGCCGGCACGGGTCAAAATCTTCCCTTCAGGCACCAGGGTGTCGTCCACCAGCGCTGCCCTGCCGTTGCGCAGCAGGTAGGCCTGTCCACGATAAAAGCTGATGCCGTCCGGCACCACATTCGAATTGTTGCCCGTAGGCGTGACTTGGCGGCTCGGCGGGTTTGCCACCTGGGCCAGGGCGGGCCATGCGCATGACACACACAGGGCCGCGATCACAAATGGAGTAGAGGTTTTCATACACAGACACAACGCAACCCCTCCCCGCCACGGCCATCGGGCCTGTGGCTGAAGGCTGCCTCAGGCGGCCTGCGGTGATGGTGTCCACGGCAGAAATTCTGCCTGGAAACAGGCGGGCATTTCCATGAAGCTTCGCTGCCAGTTGGTCACATGCTTTCATGTTACAAGAATCTTATTGGCAGCCGCCTTCGGGACCGGCATGATTTGCCCAATTATGGCAAGCATCACCACTGAGGAACTCCTCGCCCACACCCAATGGCTCGACAGCGGCGGCAAAAGCGGCAAAAAAATCGACGAAACAGGCATGAACTTGGCGGGTGCCACGCTCAATGACCTCAATCTGACCCGGGCGCATTTTGTGGGGACGACCCTGACCAAGGCAAACCTTGCAGGCACCAATCTGTCACACGGGGACTTCAGCGGCGCGAACCTCGACAGCGCCAACCTCAGTGGTGCCGACCTCAGTGGTGCCGACTTGGGCGGCGTCTCGCTCCGCCACGCCAACCTTAGCAACGCCAACGTGCGCGGCGCGGATCTCTCCGGCGCCAACCTGGAAGGGGCGAACCTTACCAACGCGGACTTCACCGACGCCGACCTCATCGCTGCCAATCTCAACGGTGCCACGCAGACCGGCATGCGCCGTGAAGGCGCGAAACTGGCGGACACCCAGGGGCTGGTTGGTTAAGGCGCTGGGGCGCTGCGGGGGGCAGGAATGACGGATGAAGCCCGGGCGGGCACATGCCTGGGAGCTTCCTGCTTCAGTCATGGCTGCGGCATTTTCACCGCCTCTCAATCATCGCCTCTTTGCCAAAGCGCACCTTCGGCAGCCCTGCATAGCGGTCATCCGGATGGCGATAGCCCGCCGGGCACAGCACGGCTGCCGTCATGCCCCGGGACTCTAGGTCCAGCAGCTCATCATACCTCGCCGCCACAAACCCCTCCATCGGGCAGGTGTCGATCCCCAGCAGGGCGCACGCCGTCATGAACTGCCCCAGGGCGATGTAGGCCTGCATCTTGGCCCACTCCGTGGTCATGTAGCCCTGTGCGTGCGTGCCGCTCAGCATCTTGCGGAATCCGGCCAGGGCCTCCGCGCTGCCGCCGCGTGTCTCCACCATGCGTGCGATGAAGCTGTCCGCATCCTCCATGCTGTAGGCCTTCTTCACCGCCATCACCACCAGGTGGGAGCAGTCCGCCACCTGCCGCTGCCGCCAGGAGTGCCCCACTAGCTGCTCCTTCAGCTCCTGGTCTTCCACCACGATGAACTTCCACGGCTGCAGCCCGTAGCTGGATGGCGTCAGAATCAGCGACTCCTCCAGCGCCGCCCAGGTGTCGGCAGGGATTTTCTTCGTCGGGTCAAAGACCTTGGTGGCATAGCGCCAGTTCAGCGCCGTCAGGATTTCAGCAGGGTTCATGAATGGAGGAAAAACGGAAAAGGAAGTGACAGTGCGCAGCAGGTCGCATGCGCTCGCCACTGAGCGCCGCGAACCAAGCACAGAGCACTCCCTCCGCCATCACAATACGCTCCGCATCTTCCCTGGGCCGCTATTCCAGCTCCGGCGGCACATTCCCATACGTCCACGGATTGTTGGCAAACGGCGGCGCCTTGGGCGGCTCGGGCTTCGCCTCAGGCGCCATCTGGTTGGCCAGCTCGATCCCCTTGTCTGCCATCTGGGTGCCTGCCGTCACCTCCAGGTTTGAGTACGCTGTAAGCCGGGTTTCATACCCGCCCCCGTTCGGGCCGAAGGCCTCCTCCGTCGGCACATAGCCCACGATGCCGTTGGAAAGCTCGCAGGGAAAGGTGAAGGCGTGCTTGCTGCCCTTTTTGATGTCCAGCCCGTATTGCACAAAGTACTCCGCCGGGTTCGAGACAAAACAGGCCGGCCCCACCTTGATGCACTGCACCTCGCAGTCCACCTCAGGCACGGTCTTGTTCAGGTGGTCCAGCATCACGATCTCCTTGGCAAAGATCCACTCCGCCGGGTCCACCTTGTTCTTGGGCTGCTGCACCGTCTCCAGGCTCTTGGCCACCCGCTTCGGGGACGGCGCGCGGCGTTTGATCTTCAGCACCTCCTGCCGCGTGTCCACCACGGCCGCGTTGGTCTTGGGCATGGACAGCAGCACCCGCACCGCCTCCGCCCCCACGCGACCGCCCACAAGCTGGCTCCACTCCTCCGGCTTCGGGTTTTGGTGGGGGCTCAGGTTGTCCACCTGGGTGATGTCCCCGCAGGCCCCCTGCATGAAGACGATGGGCGCCCGCGTGCCCAGCCCGCCCTGGATCGTCTTTTCCAGATACTGCACCCAGTTGGCGGAGATGCCGCCGGGGTTCGTCGTGGCGTGGCAGGCATAGTTTACCACCGCCCCCACCAGCTGCCCCTGCAGGTCCCACGCGCCGATCACCCCCACCTGTGGGTCGATCGGTCCGGCATATTCCAGGATGTCAGGGTTCCCCGGGCGCGGGTGGCTCCAGCTTTGGCCGTTCTTCATCCGCAGGCGGCGGTTGTAGGCCACCTTGTCCTCATGGCCAAAGCCAAAGCCCAGTTGCACCGGCACCTTGTTTTGATTCGCCGCCACCACACCGGCCACGATCTCGCTCGTCACCCGCAGCAGGTAGCCCGCGTCAGCGCAGGAGGACTCCTCATACGCCAGTTTCTTCACCAGATCGGACGCCCCGTCATACTCGCCGGGCAGCACCATGCCCACCGGGCCGGAGCTGTGGGAGTGGGACGCGCACACCAGCACGGCATCCCCCTTGATGCCCGTCGCCTTCTCGATCTGTGCCCGTGCGTCCAGCACCACCTGCCGCGGGATCACCAGCGCGTCCAGACCCACGGTCACCGCCGTCTTCTTGCCGTCGTCAAACAGCGCCACACGCACCTTGCACGCGTCATGAAAGGTCCGGTGAAACGCCTTGCCGTAGCCCCCCGGCTGCTCCATCCCGATTCCTGGGGTGATGTCGCGTTCGGCGAACCCGGCTTTGATGGTCGAGGTGGGGGCTGCGGGCTGGGCGTGGGAAATTGTGGCAACGGCAAGGAGACACAGCAGAGGAAAGGATCGGCGCATATCCGCATACGCGCTCAGCAGCCCAGTTTTCTCAGCAGCGCAGCTTATGAAGGCGATTGTAAAATCTGCGCTTCGTTTTTGATAAAAAACTTACAATTAATAGTGGCTCGGAAATTGCATTCAGGCGGAAGGCCGCATTAATTAGGCATTGACCAGCCCCTCCCGAACCGTGCAAGCATTGTACTACATCGCCAAAGGCCAAAAAACACTTGGCCCCTGCTCGAAAGATGACCTGCGCAACTTTCTGGCCTACGGCTCCATACGCGACAATGATCTGGTGAAACTGCATGGCGAGGAGCAGTGGCGGCCCGTCTCCTCATTGTCCGAGCTGCATCTGGCAGGTCAGGTCCTGGCCGATGGGCTTACCCACAAGCCGGTGCGCCGGCGGGTGGCCCGCTACCGTGACTACAACCGCGTGCCGTATGACCAGCGCGGCTCCGTTGTCCTGCGGCGGATCATCGTTGGCTTTTTGTTCATGCCCCCGCTCCTGTGGTGGGCTGCCGTCTCCGTCTATTCCGACCACGTCTTCAGCACCAGGAAGGATGAGAATGGCTATCTCAACGTCTGGGGCCGGTGGGTGGAGCTGCTGATGACCGGCATGATCATTGTCAACACCCTGGCCTGGTGGGCGGGCATCTCCTACGCCTCCTGGATCATCGGCCCCGGCGTCAGCGAGCTTGCCAGGACCGCCGGGGAGGCTGCCGGCGTGATCAAAGGCCTGATGGGCGACATCGGCCTTTGAAAAGCGGCCTTTGTGCTGTCTGGTCCTGCATGCGCCGGCGTCACCACCGCATGCCCTCATGAAACGCCACATCCTTGTTCTGCTGCTTCTTGTGGCTATGTGCCAGGGGGCGGAGGGGGATGCCGCCCGCCTCAAGGAGCTTGCCAAGGCTGTGGCCAAGGGGGAGCAGGATTCCCTGGCCACGCTGGCGGACCTTCATGGCGAGGCAGCGGCGCAGTTTGTCCTGGGGCTTGTCGGCAGCAACCGCGTGGGTGGCGGCATCAAGGCGCGCACTGCGGAGATCATCGCGGCATGGCCGGCTGCGGCACCGGGACGCAAAACCCTGCACGAATGGCTGGCCAAGCATCCAAACTGCGATGACGACACACTGCTGTTCTTTGCGGACATCCACCTGCCAGAGACACGCGGGCATTTTTGGAGCATCATCGAGCAGGCCAGGGGAGAGCCGGCCAAATGGCGGCAGCCGCAGCGCATTGCCATGGCGGTCAAAGGACTGGGGTGTTTTGAGGACAACCCGGAGGTCGTCGTTGTGCGCGTGGGCTCCCTCCTGGCCCCGTCCTGCCCACACGTCATCCGTGCCTGCGCGGCCGCCGCGCTCGGCGGCATGAGGCATGCAAAAGCGGTCGAGGCCCTGGTGCCCCATGTCAGCGATCCGGCTGTCGGCTCACGTGTGCGGGGCAGCCTCTATCGCCTCACCGGCCAGCACTTCGACCAGCAGCCGGAAACCCAGTGGCAGGCCTGGCTCAAGGACAATGCCGGCAGGATGGCCTTCAAAATGCACACCGCCGCAGACTTCGAAAACTTCCTCAAAATGCAGGCGCTGGTGGGGCCTGCGCCTGACGACGTGCAGATGAACATGGATGCCTTCTACGGCATCGACGTGCGCGGCAAAGGGCTGCTCTTCATCCTCGATGTGAGCGGCAGCATGAGCATCGACGACCGCATCAACAAACTGCGCGGGCAGATGCAGAACATCCTCACGATCTTTGCCTCCCGCCCGGAGGCGGCGCGTTACGGCATCATCACCTTTGGCGACAGTATCGACTCCTGCTTTCCCCGTGGCGTCATGGACAACAGCGACGAAAACCGCCGCCGTGCCACCCGCTTCGTGGAAAGGCTCCAGGCGGACGGCGGCACGCCCATGGTCGAGGCGCTGACCTACGCCTACAACAAGGTGCTGCCAGATGCCGGCATCGACACCATCTTCTTCCTCAGCGACGGCCAGCCCAGCGACGGCACACCCCAGATGGTGCTGGACATCACCCGCAAGATTTTCCAACGCCATCAGGCACGCTTCAACACCATCAGCATTGGCGAGGACCTGCCCGTGGAGTTTGGCAAGCCTTCCCTGCTCCAGGAAATGTCCATCATCACCCAGGGCGCCTTCACGCAGCCCAAATGATTTGCCATTGGCAGCGAGGTCTGGTTGTGCTCATCTGAGCCTGCCATGGTTGACCGAGCAGCCAGAAATGAAGCCGTCGCAGTCATTGATGCCTATCTGGATGACCAGATCACCGCTTTTGAATTCGACGAGCGGCTGGGCATCGACACCCAGGACATGCTGGTGAACGAGATAACCGCTCTCGCATGGTTTCACTATGACGACTGCAAGGATCACGAGATCGTGATGACTGCGGAGCAGTGGAATCTTTTTCAAAGACTGTTGCTGCTGCTGAAATCCGACGCGGACGTGTCTGCCCCTCCCGCAGAGTCACGCAGGCGGCGGTGGGATCACTGGCTGGCTTTGGCGGGCTTTGCCAGCTGCTGCACCCTGGCATGTTGGGTTGGCTGGAATGGCTGGCTGCTCCCGCTGGCGCTGCCCTTTGCCACGCTGGCGTTTTTCATTCATGCGCATCAGGTGCGAATCACACCCGTGATGTCTGTGAGGGAACTGGCCTGTTTTCCCTTTGCGTCACTCGGGGAGCTTCGACAGGTGAGACGCCGCACACCTGGCTTTGTGAAACGGCGCCACCGGCCTGAGGTCGCTGGCCGAGTGGTTCGGGGGGAGGGCTGGGAGGAAATGACCCGCCTCATCGAGTTCGTTGGCCTGGGGTTGCTCGCTCCCTTGGCGTTGCTTGGGCAAAGCCTGCCCTCCTCTCGGCATGAGACTCCGCCGTGGCTTTTGAAGCTGCCAGAGGCCGCATAAAAAAATCGCCCGGCAGAATGAACTGCCGGGCGATGTCGTTTGGAGCTTTCTGCGAGGGGATTCCCCCCACCCCGGCTTAGATGCTGGCGGCGCTGTAGTCCCAGCCGTTGCGGACAGCGGTGCGCTTCAGCAGCTTGTTGGCCTCTGGGCTGTCGGCCTCCTGCTTGCTGCTGTCCCACTTGATGACCTTGCCTGGGTTGGCAATGGCCAGGTTGCCAAAGAGGCAGAGCTTGGTCAGCGGCACGGAGTAGTCGAAATGGCTGCCGCACTCCTTGTTCTGCTCGATGGCGCGGACGAGCTCCAGCTGCGGCTTGTCCGGCGCCAGGGAGCGCTCCAGGGTCTTCGGCGTTTCCTTGAAGAACTTCACCAGCTTCTCGCGGTTGCCCAGCACTTCCAGGTTTTCGCAGTAGTCGCCGGCGTTCAGGATCGTCTCCTCATCACCCACGATCATGAAACCGCCGATCATCTTGTCCCAGTCGCGGGAGGCGTCCAGCTTCGCCGGGCGGGCAGGCTTCACAGCCACACCGTCCTTCTTGCCTTCGTGCCAGTGCAGCTTCAGCTCGCCAAATTTCGGATGCTTGAAGGAGCAGATCACGTGGGACCATGTCGGCCAGCTCACATCGGTGAGGTCACCGACCTCAGCCTCGATCTGATAGGGTTCGCCCAGGTCGCAGCCCCAGAACGGACCGTCCATGATGTGGCAGCCCATGTCGCCCATCGCCCCGGCGCCGAACTCCAGGTGGCCGCGCCAGCCGAAGGGGTGCAGACCCGGGATGTAAGGGGCGTCCGGCACCTGGGCCAGCCAGCTCTTCCAGTCGATGTGGCCGGGCACGGCGCCCACGGCCTCAGGGTCGATGATGTCCTTGCCGTCCTTGTCCTTCTTCGGATTGCGCGGCTTGATCGGGCGCTTGCCGGTGTAGATGTCCTTGGCCTCGCTGCCCTGGGGCCAGATGGGGCGGTTGGTCCACACGTGGATTTCCTTCACATTGCCCACAATGCCCGCGCCCAGCCATTCCTTGAGCTGGCGGATCGGCTCCTTCGTGTGGCCCTGGTTGCCCATGTTGGTCTTCACGCCCTTCTTCTTGGCGGCCTCATGCAGCTCATTGGCCTCCCAGATGCGGTTCACCAGCGGCTTCTGCACGCACACGTGCTTGCCACGCTTGATCGCCTCCATGGCGGCTGGGTAGTGCGCATGGTCGGGGGTGGAGATCGTGCAAAGGTCGATCTTGTCGCCCATCGTCTCGAACATCTCCATGAAGCTCTCGAACATCTTTGCTTCCGGGTGGCGCTTCTTGGCGTCGTCCAGACGCTTGCGGTCGATGTCACAGATGGCCACCACATTGGCTCCCTCCGCCGCAATGCCGATGTCAGACGCGCCCTTGCCGCCTGCGCCGCCAATGCCAGCCACGTTCAGCTTTTTGACACCGCCTTCCTGGCCGATGAGCAGATGAGGGAAAAAAATGCCACCAGCGGTGGCGGCGGTGCCACGCAGGAAGGCGCGGCGGTTGGGGAAGAGTGTGGGTTTCATGGGTTGTTTAACTAACTTTAAGGGCCTGGAGGATAGCCGGGGCCGTGGAGAAAACGCAACGAGAATGTCTTTGTGTCCGAAAAACACGGCCCTGCCGGGCCGGGGCTGCGTCTTTTTGCTTGGCTGGGGGGATGATTATCTTTTAAAGGCGTGCTCCCAATGACCTTTTCCCAATTTGCCTCCGACCTGTCCGGTTTTGTCTGGGGCCTGCCGCTCATTGTGCTGCTTTTTGGCACCCACCTGTTTTTGACCCTTCGCACCGGTTTCATCCAGCGCTTCCTGCCGCGCGCCATCCGGCTCTCCTTTTCACGTGAAAAGGAGGGGGTGGGGGATGTGTCCCAGTTCGGCGCCTTGATGACCGCGCTGGCCGCGACCATCGGCACGGGGAACATCATCGGCGTCGCGGGCGCCGTGGCCACCGGCGGCCCGGGCGCCGTGCTGTGGATGTGGCTCACCGGCGTCTTCGGCATCGCCACCAAGTACTCCGAGGCCGTGCTTGCGGTGAAGTACCGCGTCACCATGCCGGACGGCAGCATGGCAGGCGGCCCCATGTACGCCCTGGAGCGCGGGCTGAAGGTGCGGTGGCTTGGCGTGCTCTTTGCCATTTTCACCTGCGTGGCCGCCTTCGGGATTGGCAACATGACCCAGGCCAACAGCATTGTGGAAATGCTCATCGACAAAGTGAAGCCCGGTTCCGTGATGACCCTCCGCTGGATTGCGGGCGGCGCCATGGCCGCGCTGACTGCCGCAGTCGTGCTTGGCGGGGTGAAAAGCATCGCCAAAGTCTGCGGTTTCCTTGTCCCCATCATGGCCGTCGGTTATGTCGTCGGTTGTGTCCTCATCTTGATCAAAAACCACGCCGCGCTGCCCCAGGCCTTTGCCGACATCTGGCACGGTGCCTTCAGTGGGCAGGCCGCCGTCGGTGGTTTCGTGGGGGCCACTTTAAGGCAGGTGGCCCAGGCCGGCATTGCCCGCGGCCTCTTCTCCAATGAGTCCGGCCTTGGGTCCGCGCCCATCGTCGCCGCCGCCGCGCAGACCCGCAACCCCGTCCGCCAGGCCCTGGTCAGCAGCACCGCCACCTTTTGGGACACCGTGGTCGTCTGCCTGATGACCGGCCTCGTGGTCGTCAGCAGCGGCCATTGGAAGGAGGGCCTGCCAAAGGCCGCCCTCACCAGCGCCGCCTTTGGCGACCTCCACGACATCGGCCCCCCGCTCCTGCTGTTTGGACTGCTCACCTTCGTCTTCTCCACCATCCTCGGCTGGGGCTACTACGGTGAAAAAGCTGCGGAATACCTCCTTGGCCCCCGCGCCGTGAAGCCCTACCGCATCCTCTGGGTTCTGGCCGTCCTTTTCGGCTCTGTGCAGCCCGCCCAGGCCGTGTGGGACTTCGCAGATGCCGCCAACGGACTCATGGCCATCCCCAACCTGGTCTGCCTTCTTTGCCTCAGCGGCGTGGTCGTGGCGGAAACCAAAACCCACAAGGATGACCTTGTCGGCCCTCCCCGCTGACTTCCGCGTCACACGGGCGGGTAAAATCCCGGTTGCATTTCTCCCAGCGTTCTTCAATATGCGCGCCCTTCGCGAGGTTCCCCCTAACCGCCGTTGGTCTCCGTGCCTGCCTCTCCTTGAGATGCGCAGGGTTCTCGCCCCGGAGGTAACCCGGCTTTTGTAATACATCCCATGTCAGTTCGTCTTGCACGCTTCGAGATGCCCAGCCGCCTTGTGAAAAATGAGGCAACGGCCACCGAAACCTATGCGCAGTTCGTCGCCGAGCCCTTCGACAAAGGTTACGGCCACACCATCGGCAACTCCCTCCGCCGGGTGCTCCTCTCCTCCCTGGAAGGCGCCTCCATCACCTCCGTGAAGATCCGCGGCGCGGAGCATGAGTTCACCACCCTGCCAGGCGTCCTCGAAGACGTGGTGCAGATCATCCTGAACCTCAAGAAGGTCCGCTTCAAGCACCACAGCGACGCCAAGGAACCCCGCCTCCTCTCCGTCTTTGCCGACAAGGAAGGCCCCGTCACCGCCGGTGACATCAAGGAAGACAACCACTACGAGGTCATCAACAAGGACCTCGTCATCTGCACCCTTGACCGCAAGACCAAGTTTGAGTGCGAGTTCGAAGTCCGCGTCGGCCGCGGCTTCTCCACCTGGGAGGAAAACAAGCGCCCGGACACCCCCATCGGCGTCATCCCCATCGACTCCATCTACTCCCCCGTCACCCGCGTGAAGTACGCCGTGGAAAACACCCGCGTCGGCCAGAACACGGACTATGACAAGCTCGTCCTCGACGTCTGGACGGACGGCCGCATCACCCCGCAGGACGCCCTCCTGCAGTCCGCCGCCATCCTCCGCCACCACCTCGACGTCTTCGTCAACTACGACGACAAGGCCATCGAGTTCGAGGCCGCCCCGGAGGCCCAGAGCGAGGAAAACAGCGAGCTGCGCAAGCTCCTGAACATGAGCGTCAACGAGATCGAGCTCTCCGTCCGCGCCGCCAACTGCCTCAACAACGCCAACATCACCTCCGTCGGCCAGCTGGCCATGAAGACCGAGGCCGAGATGCTGCGTTACCGCAACTTCGGCAAGAAGTCCCTCACCGAGATCAAGGAGAAGCTCGCCGAGCTGGGCCTGTCTCTCGGCATGAAGTTCGATGCCGCGCTGCTTGAAGCCAATCCTGGCGGAGTCTCCCTCCTCTCCCGCAGCACCCTGCTGGCTGACGACGATGAGGCCGACGCCATGGACTTCACCAAGCTGATCGACAGCAACCTCGGCGACGGTGACGACGACGAGTAATTCCCCGCATTTTCAAACCCATACTGACTGAGAAAGAGAAGAAGACATGAACCACGGAAGAAAAGTTCCCAAGCTCCAGCGTGACGCCTCCCATCGTAAGGCGCTGCTGGCCAACCTCGTTTGCTCCCTCATCGAGCACCGCCGCATCCGCACCACCCTGGCC
>CAZPSQ010000168.1:0-12269 GCA_964588755.1 uncultured Prosthecobacter sp.
CCCATGCCAGCCACCCGTCTGCTTCTTGTATTGCTCGCCTTTGCCGCCTGCGCCCGCGCGGAGCTGGCCCTCGACCTGCGTGTCATTGAACTGAAGGCAAAGCCGGAGGATGAGGAGGTGGAGGCAACCTTCAAGTTCCGCAACAAGGGGGACAAGGCGGTGAAAATTCTCGGGCTGGAGAGCGCCTGCTCCTGCCTCAGCGCGGAGCTGGACAAGGCCGAATACAAGCCTGGCGAGGAAGGGACCGGCCGCGCTGCCTTCAAGGTTTCCACCTTCGTGGGACGGCATGAAAAATTCGTCACCGCCAGCACCGACGACCCGCGCCAGCCCGAGTGGCAGATCCACTTTGTCCTCGAAGTCCCCGCTGTCGTGGACATCCAGCCGAAGACCCTGCAATGGTTCATTGGGGACGAGCCCAAGGCCAAGTCCTGTCTGGTGCGTTTCACTGGTGATGAGCCGGCCAAGATCCTGAACATCACGCCCACCCGGGAAAACGTGACCTACGACTGCAAGGAGATCAAGGAGGGGCGCGAATACCTCATCACAATGACTCCCAAAAACACCGAGGAGGTCACCATGGGAGCATTGAGGATCGAAACCAGCAGCGTCATACCCAAGTACAAAAACCAGCTGGCTTTCTTCTCCATCAGCCGCAAGCCGGAGCCTCTGGTCGAGTCCCCGGGAGTGACGGTGGGGAAAAAGTGAGACAACACAACTGACAATGCTGCGTTCCATCCGACAGGCCGTTGTGATCTTGCTGCTGGCCTCCGCCGCAGCCTGGGCCACGCATGAGTGGCACCCACGCGCCCCGGCATTGCACCTCATTCAGGAGCCGCTGCGGAGTGACGAGGTCTCCATGCAGACCATTGAGGAGCGCTGGCAGGGCAGGGTGCTGTGGATCGACGCCCGTCCACAGGAGCATTACGATGCCGGTCATGTGCCGGAGGCCCTGCTGCTGAACGAGCAAAAATTTGACGACCAGCTTTTCAACTATCTGGACACTCTCCAGACCAACACCAAGCCCATCGTCATCTACTGCGGCGGCGCCAAGTGCGACGCCAGCCGCCACGTGCTGGAGCGCCTGAAGCAGACCCTGCCCATCGAGAACGCCTTTGTTCTCAAAGGCGGCTGGAGTGCCTGGCAGAAGACGGCTGGTGGCAGGTAGGGAAGAAGGCGGGCGTTTGGTCTGGCGGCTTGTGGCACACAGCGTCCAGCCAGGGATGCGCCATCATCCGCACCCATCGTGGGGAATTCCCAGCCCGCTGGAAAATCCCCCGAAAATAATAGCCCCAGGTCTCATGGGTTGCATGCATGCTGGCCCCACCCTAACCTTTGCCCATGCGCTCGATCTTCAGTCTCCTACCACTGGTCTTGGCCCTGGCGGCACCGCTTTTCGCCCAGCCATCAGACAAGAAGCCCCTCGCTGGGGAATGGGTTCGCGTCGCCGTCACGGACTCGGATATGGAGGACAACCGCCGCTGGCAGGAACTGCGCCTTTGGATCGACCGCGCCGTTCTGGATGGCGCTAAGAGCGTGGTGTTCGACATCAACATCACCCAGAGTCCCGCCCAGCCGTCACTGCCGCTGGCGGAGGAGATCGCCCGCCTGAAAATCCCCACCAAGGCCTATGTGAACACCTCGGCCATCGGTGCTGGCGCGCTGCTGGCGCTGGCCTGTGATGAGATCTGGATGGCCAGCGGGTCCCGCATCGGCGCCGCGCCGCCCAAGCTGGCCTTCAGCGATGACCTGTCCCTTAAGGCGCAGGACACCCAGCTTTCCGAGGCGCTGGCCGTGCTGAAGGCGGGTGCCCGGGGACTCTGCCATCTCAAAGGCCACCGGCCGGAGATCGCCGATGCCTTTGTGGACCGCGACAAGGGGCTCACCATCGGAACCCTGAAACTGGCCGACAAAGGCGAGCTGCTGCTGCTGGACGCCAGCGAGGCGGTGCAGGTCATCGAGGACAAGCCCGTGCTGGCCAAGGCCGTTGTGGCTGATATCGACGCATTGATCAAGGCGGCGGGCGGCGGGGACCGCAAGCTAGTCTCTCTCAATGCGGCATGGTTTGAAAAACAGACCGCAGCCGTGCCAGCGGAGGAAAACAAGGCCGCCTCCGCCCAACCGGCCAAAACGGAGCCCCACCCCGAGACCAAGACCCCTGTCGTCGCGCGTGAACAGAGCTACAAGGACAAGGTCATCGTGATTCCCGTCGGCACCGAGGATCTGCTCATTCCCGCGCGTTTCGAGTTCATGAAACGGACCCTGGGCCTGTGCAACAAGGACGGGGCCGAGGCGGTGATCTTTGACCTGGACACTCCGGGCGGGCTGGCGTGGGACACCATCAGCCTCATGATGAAGGACCTGCAAAATCTCAAGTCACGCAGCTTTGCCTTCGTCAACACGCGGGCCATCTCCGCCGGAGCCTTGATCGCCATGGCCACGGATGGCATCTACATGGCCCCGGCTTCCGCCATCGGCGCGTCCACGCCGGTGACGGGCAATGGCCAGTCCCTGGGCGATGCCGAACGTGCCAAGATGAACTCCGCCTTTCTGGGCATGGTGCGCACTGTGGTGAGGGAGAAGGGCTACGATGTTCGCATTGTGGAAGGCATGATCGACATGGACCGCGGCCTCACCATCAACGGGCGTGTCATCATCCCGAAGGGGGAGATCGTCACGCTCGACTCTGAGCAGGCCACCATGCTCATTGAAGGCAAGCCGTTGCTGGCCAAAGGCATCGTCAAAAGCATCGATGAGATCAAGCTGCGCGAGGCATTGAAAGGCGAGGTCATCATTGCCGAGCCGACGGGCTTTGAGTGGATCGCCATCTGGGTCACACGCTATGCGGCCATCCTTATTCTCGTCGGCCTGGCTGGTGGGTATCTGGAAATGCAGACACCGGGTTTCGGCATTCCTGGCTTCATCGCGCTGGGGGCCTTCGCCCTGTTCTTTTTTGGTCACTACGTGGCGGGCAGTCTGGCCGGGCAGGAAACGGCAGTGGTGGCCGTCATCTTCGTCCTCGGCATGGTCCTCATTGCGGTGGAGTTGTTTGCCGCGCCCGGCACCATTCTGCCCGGCGTTCTTGGCTTTGCCTGCGTCATGATCGCGCTCGTCTATGCCATGTCTGGCTGGGAGGTGGCACCACCCGGCGAGGACGCCCCAGGCGGGATCGCCCCGTCCATTGCCCCCTACGCCACGGGCCTGAGAAACTTTGCCCTTGGCGGCGGTGGCGCCGTGATCCTCATCACCCTGCTGGCCATGTGGCTGCCGGTGCTGCGGCCATTCCGTGCCCTGGTGCTGCAAACCTCCGCCGGCGGCACGCTGCTGGACGCGCCTGCCATGCAGGCTGCGGCAAAGGCCAGGGCAGGAGAGGACGGCATCACCCGCAGCGCCCTGCGTCCCTATGGCAGCGTGGAGATCAGCGGCAGGATCATCGAGGCCATGGTGGAAGGCGGCTACCTCAACAACGGCACCCCCGTGCGCGTGCGCGAGGTGCGCGGGGAAAAGATCATCGTCGAGGCAGTGTAGGGTTCATATCCCGTCAAGGATTTGGCCGATTTCGCGTTCCTGCGCCGTAATCAAAGAGAAGCATGGTGGCAAATGCATGGTCGGCATCTCCGCAGCCCGCCGTGCCCGTGTGGAGAACCACCGCCCGCCTTTCCACTGGGGCTGCTGCGCTCTCCGGAGATCATCAATGACAATCTTTTCGAGAACGGGTCTGCCGCGCCTGCGATGGTGTGTGGACGATCCCGCAATGAGGTTGTCCAGCGGTTGGCCCCCGACTCAAAAATAGAGTGAAAATTGGATTCAGTCTTAGCATCATCCTGTGACATCCATGCTCCGTGGCATCTTTCTCAACGTGTTTCTCTTCATGGGAACGCTTGCCGCTGCCGAGATCAAGATCCCTTTGATTGGTCTGGGCTGGCAGATGTCTTTCGCAGGCCCCATCCTCAAAAAAACTCTCGCTGGAATATCCTGAAGGGACGATTCAGTGCCGTGACAATTCTGGCCGGTTCAAAGTGGCCTGTCTTGCAGGGCTCACACCGGAAGCTGCTTTCCCACCACGCCCATGCTCGCGGCGAACTTTGCCATGACGAAATCACGCGCTTTGGCCGCCTTGGCCTTGGAGCCTTCAGGGTCCTTGGCCATGGCTAGGACGGTGGCGGCCACGTTTTGCAGCTCGTCCTCCTTGTCGAGATCGAAGAGCCATTCGCCCAGGCCGATGTCGCGCCACATGTAGCCCTTGCTCGTCTGCTCCGCCCAGCGGCAGACGATGGCGGGGATGCCGTTGCCGATGCACATGATGGGGCTGTGCATCTCGTGACCGAACAGCCCGGCGCTGCGGCGGTAGGTGCTGAGCGCCTCATTGGTGAGCCAGTAGCTCTCACGCCAGACCACGCGTGCTTTCACGTCTTCTGGCAGCTTGTCATAGAGCATCTCCTTGCCCACCTGCATCTGCGTTTTGTCTTCGGGGCAGAGCAGGATCTTCAAATCGGTGTTCTTGATGACGCTGACAATCGCGTCCAGCAGCGGCTTGCCGTCGTGGTCCATCATGGCCTTGTTCCGCGCATCCTTCTTCTCATCGATGGCGGCCTTCTTCTCCGGCAGGGTCCAGTAGGGCGTGTTGCGCAGACGTGGGATGCAGCAGAGGAACTTGCCGTGCTCCAGCCCATGCTCCTTGAGGAAGGCCTCCGCCTTCGCGTCGTCCGCCAGATCCACCGCAAAGGCGCCATCCGGTCCGTATTCCATGACGGGGCAGGTGCAGCCCATCTTGTGCGCCAGGGCCAGGGAAACGGAGTCACGGAAGTACACAAACTTTGCCCCGCTGAGGACGTCGATGGTCTGCACGGGTTTCTTACCGTCATCCTTCTTCTTTGAGGCTGGATTCTGCTGGCCGGAGAAGGTGATGCCGTACACGCCGTAGGGCTTGCTGGTGGCCTGGGTCCACTTCACCACATCGCCCTGCGCTACCAGCGAGGGGCCGCTGCCGTGGAGGAGGAAGTCGCACTCCTCAAAGGCCTTCTTCACATCCTCCCCGCGCACGATTTTCACCTTCGGAAAACGTGCCGCCAGCATCTCCTCCACGCCGTTGTCCACCTTGCTAGGCCATAGACGGACTTCGACTTCGGGCAGGTGCTTTTCCAGCAGCGCCAGCACGCCTGGGGTGTGGCCGATGTCCCCGATGTTCACGGTCTGCCAGGACGACCGCAGCACCAGCCGCTTCGGCTTCTCAGCGGCCAGGGCGGCGATCCATGAGGATGACAAGGGCAGGGCGGCGATCCATGAGGATGACAAGGGCAGGGCGGCTGCGGCCCGGAGAAGATGACGGCGGTTCATGAGAATGGCTGGGGAGGGAGGGTTGTTGATGCGGGCTCTTACTCCAGGCCTTGCGACCCGCGCAACTCAGGAGATTTCTCCTGCTTCGTGGCAGGCGCGTTCGGCGTTGGCAAGTGAGGCAATGATTTCATTGTCTAAATTTTTTGAGGCAGGTCCCTGTGCGGGTCCGATGGTGACGGTTGCGTCATTCCTGTCGAAGTAGGTCACATCCCAAAAGATCACCCAGGCGCCATCTTTGCCGACTTTCCATTCGCGATAGAAGTCCTTGCCGGAGCGCGCCAGGACTTTGGGACGGGTGCATTCGACTTGGATGCCGCGGTCGGTGAAGGACTGGGTGACTTCCTGCAGCCGGGCCTCGGTGACGAAATAGGTGGGCAGCGCACTCATGCGGTGGCTTTGATGGATCGCTGCATTTCGGTCTTCCGTCGTGCCACACCCGTCAGGTAAACATCCGCCAGGGCTAGGCGCTCCGGTGCCAGGAAGGCGCGCAGGCTTTCATCCTTGCGCAGGAGGATGGCCTGCACAGGTGTGTCAAGCGCCTCCCGTGCGCTGGCTGCTGCTGCCTCCACGGCTGCCAGCACCTCGTGATCAAGGTCTGCGGCGAGGAGCGTCTGGCTAACTCCGAGCGCCAGAAAGTGGGTCAGGGTGCGGCGGGACTCATCGCTGTTGTCGGCAGCGCTCAAGGCTGCAAGGACTGGGGGGAGCATCGCGCGGCACGCCTTCACATCGCAGCGTAGATGACACCAGAAGCCTTGGATGGAAAGCAATTCGCCTGGATTCTGCATCGCCATCTCCAGCGCCATCCTGCCCGCATCTTCCCGCTGCTCGGGGGTGAGACGTCTGGCTGCCAGGATCAAGGCACGGGCCAGCTCACGTTGTGTCTCATCCGTGGCGGTTTTGAGCAGCTTCTGCGCCGCGTCCAGTGCCTCCTGCGCGCGTCGTCGTTGCAGCAGCAGGGCGCTGATCATGCCCCAGGCGGGCGCGTTCTTTGGACTTAGTTCCACCGCCTTCCTAGCGCACTGCTCCACCACGGCGGTTTTGTTGAGCTTCCAGGCCTCGCCAGCTACAATGTGCCACCAGTGGGACGACATGTGCTGATAGCCGAGTTTGCTGCGTTGTTCGGCGGGCAGGTTCATGGCGTAGCGCACGACGTCGAACTCCACGGGAAAAAGGTCGTCCATGTCCAGCGCGTCCGACGGCCTCGCTCCCGGTGCGTTGCCCTGTTCCGTCTTCAGCAGATGCCGCGCGCTTTTGCGGCCTTCATCCGGCAGCAGCAGTTCCTCCTCCGGTGCGCGCATGGCTTGTTCCAGCAATTGTGCGTGCAATTTTTCTTCATCATGGACGCCGCCCGCGCGTGCTGAGGAAAGTTCTCGCAGCTTCCCCAGCGGCTGCGCGTGCGCATCTGGCTCCAGCAGAATGTTCATGCTGCGGATGAACCACTCCAGGCGTGGCCTGCCCGCGCGGCTGAAGCGCATGAGGCAGTACAGATTGGCAAGCCGGTCGGCCACCTGGTATCTCTTGCGCTTTTCCGTGCCGCCGATGACCGCGACCAGTTGGGCTTCCACAAGTGCCTGGATCTGGGCGCTGATCTGGTTGGACTCCATC
This sequence comes from uncultured Prosthecobacter sp., assembly GCA_964588755.1. Lineage (GTDB taxonomy): Bacteria > Verrucomicrobiota > Verrucomicrobiia > Verrucomicrobiales > Verrucomicrobiaceae > Prosthecobacter. Next base: position 6,940 of record CAZPSQ010000168.1, read on the forward strand.
CGCAGCCCTGGGGAAATGTCGGCGATTTGCACGCTGTCCCACGCGCAGGCGATGGCATCAAACACCCGCCGCTGCTGGCGGGACATGCCCTCAATCCGCTGTTTGAAATCCGGAGTGCAGGCATCCAGCAGCCCCATGAGCAGCGCGTGGAAATCTGGCGCCACGCCGCTGTCCATCAAATGACACGTCATCTTCAGCAGCCGCGGGTTGCCCTCGGTTAGAATGTGCAGCCCCCGCCAAAAGCCATCACGCAGCGGCGTGTGTGGATGGCGTGCGTTTCTGCCCCGTGCATCCATCATGGCACGCATCGCCAGCTTCATCTCCTCCGCAGTGAAGCCCTTCAAATGATGACGGTGAAAGAGTTTGGGCAAAGCCCGGTCTTTCACCGCCGTTTCGTCCAGCGGTGCGGAGGCGGTGCCGATCATGCATATCTCCTCCAGACCTGCCAGAAAGGCGCGCAGCTTCTTGTGGGCGTCATCATCACGCATTGCCGCCAGCACATCGTCCAGCCTGTCCACCAGCAGCAGCGCCCGCCGCTTGGACCCGACGAGCAGTTTTAGAAATGCCTCCCGCGCCTGCTTTTCCAGTGTGGCAGCACGACTGGTGCGCAGCGCTTCATGGGGCGCTTCGCCAGTTCGTTCCAGGGCGTGCTCCAGCAGTCGCAGGCACTCCAGCCAGAAGCCGGCCAGATCGCCGACATGGTAGTTCTCTTCGTCGAAGAGCAGGGGCACCCACATCTCCGCAAGCTTGCGATCATCTTCCACCCGATGACTCAGCACGTGCAGCAACGTTGTTTTGCCAGTTCCTGCGCCGCCCACCACCAGGACATGCTGATTCGTCTTGCCCTTGGAACTCCCGCTCAACCCGGCCAGCAAGTCCTCCACCAGTTCCGTCTGCCTCACTTGCTGCGCCAGCAGCGCCGCCTTGGGCGATTGTGCAGGATTGTAAGCCCCTAGGGTGATGAGTGTGGGCCGGAACATTTGATGGTTCAATCAGCCATCTTCACTTAATTCAAGCAATGAAAAACATGCGCATTGTTATTTATGCGCAATAAAATCATTGCCTTGCGTGCTGGGCCCCCAGCATTGACTGCGATGATACGTTAACACCACGCCGCCATTTTCTCTCTTGGCACCGGCCCCTCACATGCTCAAAATGCGCCTACCATGGCAGACAACGACAACCACGTCCTTATCTCGAATCCCACAGATCTGAAGCCCTCCACCGCCTGGAGCGAGACTGTCTGGGCCTACACCAGCGAGGAGGAACTGGTGGACCACAGCACGAAGGCGCGGCTTTGCGTGGCGACGCTGCTGCCTTTCAAGGACAAGAAGCCGGACTGGGACGGCTTTAACAAGAGCGTGCGCTGGATGCAGCAGTGCGGGGAGCATTACGGTGTGGAAATGGTCTTCGTGCTGAATGCGGACACGGGCTACATCTTTGACCTCAGCAACGACTTGTATGCGGAGGTGCTGCGCCGCTTCCGCGCGGAGTTTCCGGAGCAGCGTTTCATTGCGGGGGTGACTGCCCGTGGGGCGGAGAATGACACGGCGTTCAAGGCGGAGCGGTACTGGCCGCTGCTGGACATCGCGCAGGAGCACGACAACTGCGAGATGATGATCATGACCAGCAAGCTGCTGAACACGCTGGAGAATGAGCCGAGGCGCGATGCTTATTTCCAGATCGCCGAGCACCTTATCCGCCCCGGCATCGCCCACGCGTTGGAGCCTTCCTTCGTCTCCTGGGCCACCCCCTTTGACCCGTGGCTCTTCCATGAGATCGCGCTGCACCCGGCCTATGTGGGCGGGAAGGTGAGCACGCTGGATGAGCCGCATTTCCATTATTGGGCGGCCATGTGCAAAGGGTTGAACCTGCCCTTCTCCCCCCACAGCGGCGACGACTATGGCATCGCTACCGCCATCAAGCTCGGCCTGCCCCTCCTCATCGGTGCCGGTGTCAGCGCCTGCCCGCTGATCTGCGCCGCGAGGGACATGTGGCTGCTCGACTCCGTGGCCGACAAGAAATTCAAGACCGGCACCGGGCGCTTCGACACGCGGGTGTACAAGCTCTTCGAGGCCTTCCAGTCCTTCGAAGACCTCGTCTTCCGCCTCGATGACCGGATGAGCGCCTCCCCCTACAAGCACAGCACCGCTCATGTGCTGCATCAGTTGGGTCTCATCGACTCTCCTGAGGCGCATCCCGACTGCAAAGACCTCCGTGGCCCCGATGAAGCCCGCCGCATGACCGAGGCCATGCGCAGGCCGAAACGTCTGGCGGAAAAGTTGGGCGTGCCCTATTTCGGAGCGTGATGCAGGCAGCGGCTTTCCTGCCCGGCATTGCAGAGCGAGGTCCAAGACAGAGCCTTGAGTTCCGGTGAACTCAAGGCCAGCGGCAACATCAGAAGGATGAGGCCGAGGGACGGCCACTTTTCGTGGCTGCAACGAATCAAGGGTGTGGGTGCGGCGAGGTCATGCTGCATCACTGTAAAATCAGCCCGCCCTTTGTGCCATGACTGTGATCGATAACAACGCCATGATTCGCGCGACCTTGGATGCTCGTGCCGACGCCATTCGAAACAAGGACGTGCAGAAGGTGATTGATTTGTTCGCTCCTGAGTCGGCAAGGTTCACGCCAGATCCCTCGCCCCAGTCCTTGGAGAGTTTGGGGAAAGAAATGGAGGAATGGTTCTCCACCTGGGAAGGCCCGATCGGCTACGAGGTGAGCGGCCTGTCGATCGCCACAGACGACAAGGTGGCCTTCTGCCACAGCCAGGGCCACTACACGGGCACCAAGACGGATGGCGACACGCCAGATGTGTGGTTTCGAGAGACGCTCTGCCTGCGGAAACTCAATGGCCGCTGGCTGGTGACGAATGTCCATGAGTCCGCGCCTTTCCATATGGATGGCAGCTGGAAGCCTGCGACGGTTCTGCAGCCCTGACGCAAGCCACAATCACCGGATGTCCATGCCGCTGCTCGCATCGGAGCCAAGAATCGCAGGTGCTTTGCGGCGCACCCCGATGAACACCGGGGATCGCTGCCGCTCCAGCGGCTTGCGCTCGATGGGCAGATCGTTGTTGGAGGCGTGGAAGTGCCAGGGGCCATCATCGGTGCGGATGGAATATTGCAGCGCGCGGCCGCCATCCAGCAGGGTGGCGTGCTGCACATCCAGCTTGCGTGCGATCTCGGTCACCTCGCTCACGTTCATGACGCCGCCGTCGCCGGAAAGCACAAAGACAATGCTCCCGTCCTTGCGCATCCCGCCCAGGGCCCGGTAGCTGATCTTGCTGCCGTCGAAAAACTCATCTGGCTTCAGGTCCACATACGAGAAGACCGTGTGGTTTTTCATGACGGAGGGATAGACCTGCGAGCCCTCCTGAATGAGGCCCGGAACCTCATTGAGCAATGACTTGGGACCAAACCACGGCCGGCCATCCTTCACAAAGAAACAGCCGCTCCAGTCTCCGAAGGGTGGGTTCATCGGACGGCCCTCATGGTACACCCAGCCCATGGGCCTGCCCTTCGGATCGCGGAAATTTGCGGTGATTGAGAACCAGAGATTCTCCTCCGCCATCCGTTCCCTGGCAGTGGTGAGGGCAAACTTCGGCTTGAAGGTGGTCATGAAATCGAAACGGGCGGGCTGGATCACAACCACATGCACCTCCGCGCCAAAAACGCGCTGCGCCACCTCGGCCATCGTGCTTCCCCCACGGCGGACCTTCAGTGTCGCCCAGCGCAGGCCGGGCTCCTCATGACGTTCGATCAATGCGGCGGAGATGTCTGCGGTGGTCAGCGCGGTGGCACCCTTCCATTCACCACGTTTGGAAAGAACCTGCAACGGATGGGGCGAGCTGCGCAGCGCCACGGCCACCAGGTTGCTGTTGAGGTTGAAATACACCTCCGCCGCAATCCAGCACAGCAGCACCCCGGCAAGGGCGGGCAGCAGCAGCAGTTTCAGGCATCCACGTTTTCCAGGCATGAAGAGGGTGCGGCAGAATGGAGCACTGAGCATGGGGATCAAGTGCGGATCACATCCAGTCTGATGATGTTCCTGCGGATGAAGATTGATTCGGCGTCGGCTCTGCGCAGTTTCAGCCCCCAGAAAGACATCCTTCTGTCACGCCATGAAAAAAATGCTCCTCGCCAGCTTTCTGTCAGCTTTCGCTGCCTGCGCATGTCACGTGCATGCTCAGACGCCCGTTGTTAAAGCCCCCGCCTCCGCGCCTGCGGTCAAGGAGCCCGTGCTGGTGCTGAAGGCGGCGGTTGATCGCGCGGATGCGTTATACAAAGCTGGCGAGACCGCCGTGTTCACCATCGAGGCCACCAAGGAGGGCAAGCCATTGGCAGACGGGAAGGTGATTGCGGTCCTTTCCAAGGATGGTCTTCAACCCCAGCCGCCGCAGACTTTGAACGTGCGTGACGGCAAGGCCTCATTGGTGGGGAAACTGGAGGAGCCGGGCTTTCTGCTGCTGCGCGTGACCAGCGGCAAAGCCAGCGCCATGGCGGCGGCGGGGTATGACCCACTGCTGCTGACACCAAGCCTCCCCGTCCCGGATGACTTCGACACTTTCTGGGCCGCGCAGAAAGCAGAGCTGGCCAAGGTCCCGATGAAGTCCACCCTGGCCCCCGCGCAAAGCCCTCTCAAGACGGTGGAAGCCTTTGATGTGCAGATTGACTGCGCAGGCGGGAAGCCTGTGTCTGGTTATCTGGGCCGGTTGAAGGGGGCAAAGCCCAAATCACTGCCAGCCATCCTCCATGTGCATGGCGCGGGCGTGCGCAGCGCAAACCTCGGCGCGACCTCCTGGGCGGCCAACGAGGGCGGCATGCTCTCCATGGACATCAACGCTCACGGCATTCCCAACGGCAGGCCGAAGGAGTTCTACGACGCGCTGGCCGCCGGTGAGTTGAAGGACTACCGCAGTGGGGGGAACAAGAACCGTGATGAGAACTACTTTAAGGGCATGTTTTTGCGGCTCCTCCGCGCCATCGACTTTCTCACCGCGCAGCCGGAGTGGGATGGAAAGACGCTCATTGTTTACGGCTCCAGCCAGGGCGGCTTCCAGGCGCTTGCCGCCGCTGGCTTGGATGAGCGTGTGACATTCATCTGCGCGGGCGTGCCCGCTGGGTGTGATCACACGGGCAGCGCCGCGAACCGCATCGCCGGCTGGCCGAAAATGGTGCCCAACGACGCGGACGGAAGGCCGGACACCACTGCGCTGCAGGTGTCCCGCTACTTTGATTGCGTGAACTTTGCCACCCGCGCCAAGTGCCGCGGCGCGGCGGTCACGGTGGGCTTCATCGACACCACCTGCCCGCCCACCCGCGTGTATG
>CAZPSQ010000169.1:0-12165 GCA_964588755.1 uncultured Prosthecobacter sp.
CTCAGCTTCAGCGGCAAGGCCATCGTGTTTGAGTCCGAGGAAGCCGCCCTCCAGGCCATCCTCAACGACAAGGTCAAAAAGGGCCATGTCATCGTCGTGCGCATGGAAGGCCCGAAAGGCGGCCCCGGCATGCGCGAGATGCTCTCCCCCACCTCCGCCATCATGGGCAAGGGGCTCGGAAAGGACGTCGCCTTCATCACCGACGGCCGCTTCAGCGGCGGCAGCCACGGCTTCGTCGTCGGCCACGTCACTCCAGAGGCTTTCGTCGGCGGCCCCATCGCTGTCATCAAGAATGGCGACCCCATCACCATCGACGCCGAAAAGCGCGCCATCACCCTCGGCATCCCCGCCAAGGAGCTGCAGGCACGCCTCAAGGCCTGGAAGCAGCCAAAGCCCCGCTACACCCGCGGCATCCTGGCCAAGTACGCGAAGCTCACCAGCAACGCCAGCCAGGGCGCGGTGACGGACCTGGGGCTGTAAAAGCCTGAAATCAAGAGCAGCGGCTTATTCTTCAAGGGGCGGTCAAAAAAGCCGCCCCCTTTTGCCGCCGCATAGCTGCATCGGATGGCGACCGATAGCTCCGCCCTTATTCCGGCACAATGATCTGGTCTTCCGGCTGCAGCTTGATGTCACGCGAGGGATTGGCACTGATGTCCTTCAGGTTCACCTCACTCGTCACGCCGTTGCGCAGCAGCTTGGTCTTGCTAGGCTTGGCAAAGGGGGTGAAACCACCGGCCACACCCACCGCCTTGAGGATCGTCATGCCAGGGCTGTAGGGCACCGGTCCGTTCTTGTTGCAGCCGCTGATGACATACACCATGCGGGCGGTGGCCGCGTCGCCATCGATGGACACCGTCACGGTGGGGCGGGTGTAGATCTCCCGTGAGATGTAGGTCTGCTCAATGTTGCGCTGCAGCGTGGAGGGCTTCATGCCGGCGGCGCGCACCTCACCAATGTAAAGCAGGTTGATCGTGCCTGCATCGCTGACGGTGTAGATGCCCCTGATCTGCGCCACCTCGCTGTCGGGAATGCCCCCGATGGACAGCGTGACGCGGTCGTTGGCCTTGAGGGCGAGCTCACCGTTTTGCGCATGCGCGCCGGTCAGCACGCTGCACATGGCGAGGACAAGGAGGACGAATCGGAACTGCATGGCAATGGCGGTTGGCGGTTTAAAAAAGGTCGTCTCCTTCAGCGCGGGACGCAGGCCGTGTGGAGGTCAGCGCGGAGGCATTGGTCTCCGTCTTGACCTTGCGGCGGCGCGACTTGCCCCCCTGGCCGCCCGTCGGCGCGTTGGTGGGGGAGTAGTAGGTGTAGTAGCTGGTGTAATAGGCGTACTGCGCGTCGCTGCGCAGGTCCACGTTGTTGAGCACCACGCCCACCACCTTCCCGCCCGCGTTGTCCACCGCCTGCTTCACGCGCATCAGCATGTGGCGCGGCAGCTTGCGGTGCTGCACCACGATCATGGTCATGTCCGCCTCGTTGGCCAGCACGGAGGCGTCGCTGACACCCAGGATCGGCGGCGAGTCGATGAGCACCAGGTCAAAGCGGCTCTTCACGTCCGCGATGAGGTCCACCATGCGCTGGGAGTTCAGCAGCCCCGCGCTGTCCGCAGGCAGCAGGCCGCTGGGCAGGAAGAAGAGATTTTCGATCTGGGTGCGGATGACCACGTCCTCCAGACGAATGTCCGTGGTGAGGTAGTTCGTGAGGCCCACCGTGTGGCTCACATCAAAATGCGTGTGCATGCTGGGCCGGCGCAGGTCCGCGTCGATCAGCAGAACATTGTAGCCACCCTGCGCGCAGACGTAGGCCAGGTTCACCATCGTGGTGGACTTGCCCTCCCCCGCCCCGCCGCTGACCACGCTGAGACAGTTCGCGTCCGGCGTCCTCCGGTTGAACTCGATGTTGGTGCGCAGGATGCGGTAGGCCTCCGCGTCAGGATTGAATCCGCTGGAGCGGTGCAGCACCCCCACATCCTTCGGCACCACCGCCAGCACAGGCACGCCCAGGTAGCGCTCCACGTCGTCCAGGTTCTTCACCGTGGTGTCCATGTACTCCAGGAAGAAGGCCAGCCCCAGGCCAAACATGAGGCCAAGCACACCGCCGAGGGCCAGATGCAGCGGCACGTTGGGCTTGGCAGGCTTGGCTTCCGGCTCGGCCTCGGCGTAGATGGTGGCGGGGGACTTGACCAGCTCGATGTCGGCCTTCTCCTCAAAGTAACGGGACCGCATTTTCACGATGAGGTCCTCCAGGTAGGTCACCTCGTCCTTGGCGGTCTTGTACTCGGTGTACAAGGTGCCCATCTTGTGCAGCTCCTCCTTGGCGTCCTCGTTGTACACATCCAGGGCGGCGCGCTCCTTCTTGGCGGCGTCCAGATTGTTCTGCAAACCTTTCACATAGGCGCCGGCCTCGGCCACAATGATTTCTTTCAGCGCTTCGATCTGGCTGGTCGCGCTTTGCACATTGGGGTGCCTTTTCCCCATCCCGGCGTTCATCAGCCCTTCCCGCTGCACCCTCAGTTCCTGATACTTGGCCGTGTTGGCCTGTAGGGACGGGTTTTCCAGCTTCAGGCCGGAGGCCTGCGCGATGATCTCATCCGGCGAAAGCGTGCCGATCTGCTCAATCTCCGACTGCAGCTTGATGATGCGCTGGTCCGCCATCGTCAGCATCTGCTCCCGCGTCAGCACCATGGAGTCTTTTTCACTGCGCACCTCGCCCCCCGGGTTCAATGAGCTGCCACCGCCCACAATCCAGTCGCCCACAATGCCCGCCTTGTGCTTCGCCTCCTGCGCACGCACCTGGGCCTGCCGGCGCAGGTCCTCCTGGTCGGAGATCTGCTTCTCCAGCACGGTCAGCGCCTTCTGCTTTTTCTCCACCTGGATGTTGTTGCGCTGGGCCATGTAGCTCCTGGCGATCTCATTGGCGATGGTGGCCGCCAGCTGCGGGTCCTGGTCGTAGTAGTCAATGCTGACAAAGTCCGAGCGCAGCATGGACTGCGTCTCCAGGTTGGCGCGCAGCTTGGCCAGCGCGGCCTGGCGGGTCGGCAGCTCCCAGCGCTTCACCAGTTCCAGCTTCTCCACCACAGGGTAAAGCGTCGTGGGCTTGGTGATGGTCTCGAACTGCGTCTTGAGGTATTCCTGCGTGAAGGCCAGGCTGTCGCCACGGTTGCCATCGAACACCTTGATGCCTTCCGTGATGCGCTCGATCGTCATCTCCACATGGCCCCGGTATTTGCGCGGCATGATGTAGGTCAGCACGGCTGCGGCGGAGAAGATGAGGATGAAGGACAGCGTGATGAGCCCCGCACGGTTTTTCACCACCTGCCAGGTGTCCATGGCGTGCTTCTGAAGTTCGGAGCCTGTCTCGTTCATGCCGGCCTGGACGTTAGTTTTTTGGAAAGGTTAACAATTGAATCTGGAAAAACCGCCAGCGGGAGTTCGTGGTGGTCGAAACTGCCCGCCGGCGGATTGGGTGTTCTGGCTGTCAGGAAAGACTCAGAAGGTTGCCGTGGCGCCCAGGGAGACGCGGTGACGGTCAAACTCACGCAAAGCGTCGTTGGACTGAAGGAGCGAGTAGGAGTAGTTGGCGTTCAGGTTGAGGTTTTCCAGAAGCTGGTAGCCAATGCCGGTGGAAAGAATGGCGGAGTGCTCCTCCACATCCCCGCCACCGCCGCCGTTTTCAAACTGGCTGTAGGCATACGTCGCGCTGCCATTGGCACTGAGGCGCTTGGTGATCTGGTGGCTGACCTGGATGCCGGTGTTCACCCCATAGCGGCTGTTGAAGGCGGCCAGTTCGGCGCCGTTGAACCCCAGCGCCGCAAACCAGCGCACCATCGTGTGGCGGTCCACCGCGTAGTTGAGCGCGCCTTCCGCGTAAGGGGAGGTCTTGCTCATGCGGTCATTCTCGTACATTTCAGCACCCGCGCGGAAGGAGCCGGACATCCGCTCGCTCCAGGCATGGTCCACACCCGCCAGGGCAAAGTGGGAGCGAAAATCCTTCCCCCGCTGGTTCTGGAAGTTGGTCATGCGGTAGCGGTACTCCAGCGCCAGACTGGTGCGCTTGGAGATGGCATACGAAAACTGCTGCGCAAACAGGTGTGAAAGGCGGTCTTCCGCGTTGCCGATCACGTCATCCTCATACGTGATGCCGTCCACCGTGTAGGAGGTCGTGGTGGAAAACCGGGGCGTCCACGCGTAGCTGACATTGAAGTTGTTGAACCCGTAGAGGTACTGCCCGTTCCACAGCGTCGTGGAGCCGCCGTAGCCAAACGCATTGTTGGGCTCCACCCCATAGGTGAGGTAGAAGTTGTTGCTGACTTTCAGGCGCTCGGAAAAGCGGTGCTCAAAGTTGAAGGTGCCACGCGCATTGTAGAACGTGTCATCAAAGGCCGGACCACCGTCGAGGTAATGAATGATGCTGGTGTCCAGGGAGAAGGCCCACGGCGTGGTGCGGTCCACTTCCGTGTAGTAGGCGCCGAAACCACCCTGGACATACCAGGATTCAAAACTCTGAACCAGAGGAGAGGTCGCCTTGTAGCTCAGGCTGTCATACCCGCCCTGCCCGGTGAAGGAGAAGGTGAGCGGCTGCTCCGTCTTGAAGTCAGCGGAGTAGTTCTGAATGGCCACAAGCCCCTGCGCACGCAGACCGGCAGGGCCGAGCAAAGCAGCCGTGAGGCAGAGCAACATGGCGGTTCGGGAGCGCATGGGAGTGGGGGCGGGAGGTTGAGAGGCTATGAAATCCAGCGTGCGGAACCTCATGGAATGGCCATGGCAGGCGACACGGGATTGCAGTCACAGCGTTTGTTGCGGTCACATGGCAGCGGGCCGGACGCCGGGGGCTGGATCAGGTACACGCCCCGGATGGAGGCAGGCACAAAGAAGTCTTCTTCCACCGCCGCAGTTTCCACAGGCACCACCGGATTTTTTCCGGGGTTCTTGTCATTGGCCATGGCCGGTTGCACGACCTCCGAGGTGCCAGGTGCGGCGGCAATCAGCCCGGGAACCACAGCGGAAGCTGCATCATTGATCACAGCAGCCATTTTAGGAGCCACGGAAACTGCTGTCTGCACGATCTGGTTCGCCGTCGCAGCATCTGCCTTGGAGGCCACAATCGCAGCTTTGACGATCTCGCCAGCGCAGCCCTCATTAATGACCAGTGCATCTTCCACAACCATCAGCACTTTGGCTGGGTCCTTGCCCACAGCCACACTTACGTCATTGGCGATTTCCGAGCAGTTGCCAGAGGCCTGAGCCAGAGCTGAATGCGCCGTTGCCCAGACAGCAAGAAATGCAAAGGCACTCTTCAAACCAGCAGGAAATAGAGCTTTCATAAACGGCAGTGAGCTTACAGAGATTCGGAACTTTACGTGTACTCAGAGCGGGTAGTGGGAATCGAACCCACATGGCCAGCGTGGAAGGCTGGAACTTTACCATTAAGCTATACCCGCAATTAATGTTATAGTAACACGTAACATCTCACTGCCGCAAGATATTTTTTAGAATTAGAAGGAAGATTTTGAAATTTTAGAATTACTGATGAATTCAGAATTCGAACTTTTCAGGCACCTCAGCTTTTAATTCCCGTGTCATATTTAGCACCTCGACGGCATCTGGCAAGAGTGCCGTTAAAAAAGTGAGAGGCACACTCTCCTCTTTGAGAATCAAGCCTTTGCTAAATGATTATTTAGGAGCTCCAGCCATCAACAGCCAAAAACCTCAGGTCTGCGCAGGGGCATGCAGCCTCATGCCACCACGCTACTGCCATTCCAGAATATCCAGATACCCGAACCAAAAGTGGAACCCGCCCTGATCATCTTCTTACAACTCGATTTGGATTTTCAGACCCACTGAGCGCTTTCCGCCAGCACAAAATGATTCCTCACAGAATCGCCAATCCTTCTGGACTCTCCCATCCGCTGACAAAACAGACAGCACCATCTGCTATTTTTAAAATTATAACGTCTGCGACGAATCTTGTGCCCCCGAAGTCAAAGCAAAATTCCAAACCTCGGCCTATCGACCATAGTCTTCGCCATTGAGGCTTCGAACCACGCTCTCCAGCCACTCCTCAATATCTTTTTGCATCTGAGGCACCCGCTCAGGCTGTTCCGCAAGAAGCACCCTGCTCTCGTTGGGGTCCGTCGCCAGGTTGTACAGCTCCCACGCCACTTCGTGGCTTTGCTTGTTTTCGATCCGGTGCAGTTTCCACGGCCAGTCGAGCCAGGCCGAGTGGCCTGGAAACTCTGTCAGCGGCACCGGCGGACCGATTTTCCCCGCATCGGGCAAAACGCGTGCCGGATCATTGGGCTCCTCCCCGCGCGTCTGAGCCTCCAGCAAGTCCGCCATCCAGGCCTTTGAAGGCGTCCCGATGCCCTTGCTGGGTGTCGCCCAGAAGCCGATGGGCTTGCCCCGCTTCTTTTCCTGGCCGCTGAGCAGGGGCATCAAGTCCACCCCGTCCAAGGGTGCCTGCTTCTCCAGGCTGACCCCGGCCACCCCCAGGACGGTGGGATAGATGTCAGACGTCACACAGGGGGCCTGGACCACCATGGGTTCGCGAAAAGCCGCCGGCCACTCCATCAAGGCCGGCACCAGCAGGCCTCCTTCATAGATCTGGCCTTTGCTGCCACGCCGCCCGCCACTGGACCCCACCTTGGGCAGCGCCCCATTGTCACTGCAGTACCACAGCAGCGTGTCTTCATGGATGCCCAGTTCCTTGAGTCCCGCGCGCAGCCTGCCAAAGGCCCGGTCCATGGCGGTGATCTCGCCATAAAAATGCTGCTCCTTCTTGGGCAGGTCCCCATACGCCGCGCGGTCAGCCTCCAGCGCTTGATGCGGCAGGTGCGGGGACCCAAACCACACCACTGCCAGAAACCGCTGCTTCTGCCCCGCGCACTTGCGGATGAACTTCAACGCCTCCTCCGCCGTGACGTCGGAACTGTCCCCCTGGAACTGGGTGGCCCTGCCCTGCACACTCAGCACCGGGTCGAGATCGAAAAAATTCGGCGCTGACACCCATTCGTCGAAGCCACTGGCCCCAGGGCTGACCGGACTTGCCCTCTGCACAGAGCCCAGGTGCCATTTGCCAAAATGCCCGGTGGTGTAGCCCGCCGTCTTCAGCGCCTCGGCCACCGTGACCTCCTGTGGCCTCAGCGTGTTCCCCCAGGAGAAGCAGCCAAAGCGGTTGGGATGGCGCCCCGTCATGACACTGCCGCGGGTGGGCGAGCATACCGGCGCGGCGGCATGGAACTGGTCAAACCGCACCCCCTCCTTCGCCAGCGCGTCAAAATTCGGCGTCTTGAGGTGCGGATGCCCGTTGTAGGCCATGTCCCCCCACCCCTGGTCATCCGCCATGACGAGCACGACGTTGGGCGCTTCAATGGCGGCCACGTATGACGTGACGCAGGCGAATGCGAGACAGGAAAACCATTTCATGCACCCATGATAAACAAGCGAGGGGGAGTCCTGGAATGAAAAACATCGGGGAGCACAAGAATGACGAATCAATGACCAAGCCCCAAAAGGCCCCACATTGAGTCCTTCGGACTGCATTCGTCATTCCCCATTCTGGTTTCGTCATTCGATCCACTCCATCTGGTGCGACAACATCCTGTCATCATCAAAGACGAAGCGCCCAATGAAGCGGCGGCGTTCCAACAGCGTCTCCCCCAGCCAGTGCACATCATCCGCCCACATCTCCTCAAAAGGCAGTTGGTCCAGCGAGGTCCACAGCGGCAGGGCTTCTGGCGTCTCGACAGGCTCCCCTTCATGCCCTGTCGCCACATACACATCCACATGCATGCGCAGCCCGTCCACAAACTGGAACCAAAGCTCCCCGTGATGCGCTGGATTCAATGCGGTGACGCCCAGCTCCTCCTGCGTCTCGCGCACCGCGCATTGCACGGAGGTTTCCCCAGGATCGATTTTCCCTCCAGGCCCATTGATCTTGCCCGCGCCCAGGCCGCGCTTTTTGCGGATGAGCAGCACCTCGCGCCGCTCCTCGTTGATGATGAACATCAACGTCGCACGAACGCCGGGCTGCCAGGTCTGCCAGTCGATGCTCACTCAGGATTTCAGCGTTTTTTCCACGGCAGGGCGCGCAGCCAGCGCCTGCCACCCTGAATATCGAGGGATTGAGCCAGGATTTCGGTGTCACCTGCATCGAAGTCTTCCGCGCGCGGCAGACCGGCCGGCAGCTCAGGTTCCGGAATGGGCAAAGACTCCGGCAGCGGAGCGGCCGACCGCTGATTGAGCGGCGGCACGGCGTTCACAGGGACCACAAGGCCGCCGGAGATGATCATCTTCATGGCCTCCTCAATCGTGATCGGCGCGTCGGACACCTTTTCCGAATCCACCACGATCAGAATGCCGGTCATCGGACTGGGCGCGGTTGGCAGCAGCACACAGGTCTGCGCCTTGCCGCTCTGCGGATCACAATACTGGCCGGTGGCAAAACCGATCATGCGCATGCCGCCGACCGGATAGTCCACAAACACCACACGTTTGAAGTTTTGCTTGGTGCCGCCAAGGTTGCGGAAGGCGTCGATCACCTGCTTGAGCGGCTTGTAGATGATGGCCACCAACGGCACACGCATCAGCAGCTTGTCCACCGCAGTGACGATGTGCCCGCCAATGACATTGGTGGCCATGAAGCCCAGCGCCACAATCATCAGCAGCGAGAACAGAAAGCAGATGAAGTTCGTCAGGCTCTCCAGCTTCGGGTCATTGATGTCGATCACCGGCTGGTCGGACAGCTCATTGATGATGGCGATGATCTGCGCCAGCACCGGCTTGCTCCAGCCGTGCATCAGCACATAGACTGAATACAGGATCCAGATGGTGATGATGAGCGGCAGCGCCAGGGCCAGCCCGGCCAGGAATTTGTTGCGGATCCACACAGCCCACCCTTTCGGCACAGGTGCCTCTTGGGGGGAAAGGGAGGTGGTGGTTTCCTGCGTCATGCCTCATTGCCTCAGTCCGGTGATTGAGAACGCCCTGCAACCGCTTTGTTCATTAAAATCTGTGGCGGCAGGCGCTATCGAACAGCTTCATTTATTTCATGCACGATCAGCCGCCACTTCAGCCATCCGATTTAATGACGCATTAGACACATATTTCACCCTACATGTTTCAAAAAATACTATCAACAACAGAGAGAAAAATTTGTTATTCATTAAATGAATAAATTAAATTCATTAATCTGGAATGCGCTGAACCAGTACACCGAGATCAGCCACCCCAGCCCCGGCTGGCTGGTGCAGCGTGGCAGTGCCAAAACGGAGGCGAGTGTGACGATTGATGGCCAGCCGCCAACGGTGCAGGCCGGGGAGTTGTGGCATGATGAGAAGAGCGTGGACAACAGCGCCGGCGCCGTGCGCCGCGTGACGGAGATCACCGCCACGCGACCAACCGGCGGGGTCAACAACGGCCCGGTGACGACGCGGCAGAACGGCAGCCGGTTCATCCCACCACCGGTGGAGACCATCATGCATGACGACGATGGGAACCAGACGGTGAACGCCCAATGGACCTACACCTGGGACGGGGAGAACCGCCTCATCGCGGCGGAGGAGAACACCTCAGTTCACTTGCAGCCCAGCGGTGCCACGCCCGTGAAGCGGCAGCGCCTTGAGTTCGCCTACGACTCGCAGGGCCGTCGGATCAGCAAGCGGGTGCTGCTGGCGGAGGCAGGTAGCACGATGTTTGTGTTGAAACAGGGGATCGTGTTCCTGTATGATGGGTGGAACATGGTGGCGGAGATCGACATCACGCAAACAGAGCCTCGGTTGCTGCGCAGCTACGAGTGGGGCCTGGATGTGAGCGGACCCATGGAAGGAGCGGGAGGTGTGGGCGGGCTGCTGGTGGAGCGGTTCCACAGCGCCACCTCATCCAGCGCCTATGCGCCATGCTACGATGGCAATGGGAATGTGGTGGCGCTGGCCGACGGAGCTGTAATGGGGCGGTATGAGTACGGAGCGTTTGGCGAGACAATTCGTGTGGAGGGCGGAGCGGTGGTGCAGGCGAATCCGGTGCGGTTTAGCACGAAGTATTGGGATGGAGAGACGGGGCTGCTGTATTACACACACCGGTATTATTCGCCGGACATGGGCAGGTGGCTAAACAGAGACCCGATCGAAGAACAAGGCGGCATCAACCTCTACGGCTTTGTTGGGAATGACCCTGTGAATAGGTGGGACTATTTGGGGCTAGATGAACGCACGCTGGTTGTTGCCATGGGTCCCGACATCGGGGAAGGAATTTCTATTTCGGAACAGAATCCGAGTGTGCACGTCAAGCCAATCATTCCAATATTGAGGCAGCAGCTTGGATATTTGCCGAGTGCAGTAAATTTCTCGAGAAGGAAACCGATAAGAGATGAAGCTTTTATCAGGATGAAAGCTGAGCAACGCATAGCCAAGTATCAAGCTGATGGAATGCGGCCAATCCATACAGTGAAATTTTTGTTCAAATATACGGCAACTACTGCGGAAGTGCAGGGCCACTTGCCAAATCAAGGAGATCGCCACATTTTGATGGCTCACGGTTCTCCTGCGCCGGTAGAAACTGGCCTCATTTTCGAAGTTCCAGGTGCAATGGTTTTGAACAAACCAATCGCCGCCCCATATCCTCTGTCACGAGTGTTGTCGGCAGATTTTAAGCCTGTTGATAATAAGCTTGGGGTCGCATGTTGCTTTCCTGGAAAGCTTCCCAAAAAAGTTAGAGATATAGAATTAGTGAGATTAGCGGCCAATCCCAACGCTAATACCGAGCAAATGGCCGGCCCCAGCATAAATCTCATTGTTGATGTTTGGATGTGTTTGCTTGGCTTTACCGAATCAAAGTGATGAAAATAAGTTTGCTGATACTGATTTTATTGATGGTGGGTTACATGCCTGAAAATCTTTGCGCGCAATCGGCTGTCAGTGGCGGCTATGTTGTGATCTGCGTTGCCGACAACGGGGAAGGCGGCTGGGATATGGCCTGTCTTGATATGCCATTGGAGGTTGCGCCACCGCCAAAGGTAAAGAGTTACAGCGCAACGCTGTGGTCTCTGTGGGCTTCAATTTTTCCAAACATTACGCTGGCTGCTTCCCCGGTATTGGTGGATCATCCTCCGGGGGACACAATACAAGTCGAGCATCTCAGCGGAAAAATCGATTCGGTCGTTTTATTCTCGGAGTTTATTCGCTATTCTAAAACTAGATCTCTCGCAATTAAGCCTCTAATGGAGCTTTCACCCGCATCTGGCGTGACGAAGTTTAATAAAATCGTTTCAACTGATCTATCACCAACTATAATGCTGTCAAAAGCGCCACCTGTGACAAAAGACTCTTGGAGGCGTTTTACTCTTGCGGCAGCCGATGTTTTTCAACAGTTTATAGAAACTTCCCATGTTTTCACTGAAGACGAGAAAGCCATTGAAGGTTTTTGGAGGAGTCATGTTCCAAAAATGCTAACTCATGAGGATAAAAAAGCCATTCTCATTAGTTATTGTCCACTTGATGGTTTTATAATTTATCGGTGTGAATGTCCAGATTATCATGGAATGGCACAAAGCATGTTGGATTTTTTCACTCGGCCTTGAATAATACGATCAGGAAAACGGGGTCAGGCTGCAAAAAATTGACCAAACGAACTCCAGCGCGTCGCGAAGCTCGCGGCTCCGCGCCTTGCCGCCGTTGAGGTGCTCCGCGCCGCTCCGCCCCCCGCCGCAAGGGAGAGTGAGGCTTTGCGTAACGCCGCAGCTCCGCGCCGGTGAAGAACCAACCGCGGTTGAGTGTGCTCGGCAAAGCCTCGCAGCTCCGCACCAGCCGGACGGTAGCCCACACACAATGCGGAGTAGTGTGCAGCAGGCCGCCACCCGCCCAAAGCGGCGGGACCCGGCGTCCTGCTGTGCGCTCGCAGAGCCTCGCCACACTACTTGCATTGTGTGTAGTTACCTCCTTCCCGGAGAGTGGCGGCGGCGTTCGGCCCCCGCCTCACTCTGCCGCATTGAAGGGCTCGGGCCGCAAGGCCGTCAGGGGCCGCCTCCCCGGCCTCATGCTCCGCATGACCTGGCACACCACGCCGCCAACCGGCCCGCCTTGGAATGCTCCGTGCCGCTGCGGCCCCGGCTAGCCCGCATTTCTCACAGAGGGTGACGCTTGAGTCGGAGCGGCGGTGTGGCAGCCTT
>CAZPSQ010000170.1:0-12164 GCA_964588755.1 uncultured Prosthecobacter sp.
GGGGCGGCGAGTTTGGCCGGACGCCGCACTCCCAGGGTGATGACGGGCGTGACCACAACAACAAGGGGTTCACCCTGTGGATGGCGGGCGGCGGGGTGAAGGGCGGCATGAACCACGGCGCGACGGATGACTATGGCTACGAGGCTGTTCACAACAAGATGCACATCCACGACTGGCACGCCACGGTGCTGGCGCTGCTGGGCATGGACCATGAGCGGCTGACGTACCGCCATGCGGGGCGTGACTTCCGGCTCACGGACGTGCATGGGACGGTGGCGCGGGAGATTTTTGCGTGAGCGGTTCTCGTTTTGGCGGAGCGTGGTGCGCGGGTCGTGGGATGCCCCATGCTGGGATGCCGCAATGAATCCACATTTAAGAATCAGGCGCGCGTTGCATCCGGTGTGATCCGTCCTATGAATGCGGCCGAATGGGAACGCGCGCCACCGAATCCGCCATCTCTTCCGCCAGCGGCAAGCTGTCGGACAGTGATCGTGCGTGGGTGGAGTCTTTTGAGAACGTCATCACCACGCATCTGTCGGCGGAGCTGCAGCAGAGCGCGCGCGACCTGGTGCGGTCCGTGGCGCTGAGGGTGGCGGTGGCGGAGCATTTCGACGCGTTCTGCGGCCAGGCTTTTTCCAAGCCGGAGTGGGCGGCGGCTGCGAGCCCGGTCATTGCGGAGATTTTCGAGCGGGATGAGGACACGCTGGCCGAGCTGGCGCGCATCCCCGACCTGATCATTGAGATGGGCAGCGGCGAGGTCACGATGACCTGCATCGTCGCCTCCCGCTGGGCGGCGCGCGGGGAGACGCACCGGCTGAGCCGGCTGGCGGACTCGCTGGTGGCCTCCCACGCCAGCAAGAACGTGAATGCGGCGGAGGTGATGCTGGCGCTGGCGGCCACGCTGGGGGTCACACGCCATTCCCGGGCGGAGCAGCTTTACAACGCGGCGCTGCCGCTGGCCGGGCCGGAGAACCAGGAGGCCGTGGCCGACGCGCGGCTGTGGCTGGCCGCGGGACGTGTGGTGTGCAGCATCCCGCAGGAGGAGCGTGACTTTTGGGACACGCGGCTGCGCAAGCCCAAGCAGCCCTGGAGCTGGGAGAGCAAGCAGGAGCGCCATGCGCTGGAGGTGCTGTCGGAGCGGCTGGTCATGAACGAGGAGGCGGAAGGGCTGTTCAAGGCCATCGTGCCCGAGTGCTGGTGGGACCTGGCCCAGCGCTGCGCCCGCCAGCAGGAAAAGCTGGCGGAGGCCGGCCAACTGCTGCGGGAGGCGCATGAGAAAGGAGCCGCCCCGGCCCCGGCGTCCGGCTTTGCCGACCCGGCGGCCCTGCCGGAGGAGAATGCGCGTCCGGTGCATGAGAACGGGATGCGTGAGTTCCTGCCACGGCCGAGGTCCGGCCCGCTGGCCCGGTTTGTCCTGGGCTGGGTCTGTGGGGCGATGGCCATGGCCGTCACGGTTGTGCTCATGCCCTCGGAGTTTGTGCAGCGCGTGTTTGGCACCATCAAGCCTGCGGAAGGGCCCCCAGCCAGCCACACCCCGGGGCAGAAGGAGATATGGCGGAAGGAGAACCTGCTACGCCTGCAGGGGGAGATGACCTCCTTTGCCAAAATGCATGAGGCAGCCAAAACCGGCCGGTGGGGCGACAATGAGCGCCTCCTCTCCGGCGACGCGGAGGAACTGCCGCGCACGGACCCCAATTACCTGAAGCTGCTGGTCTGGCTGCACCTGGACCCGCCGGCAGATTCAGAAATGCGGACCCAGGTGGCCGCGCTGCTGATCCGGCAGGCGGGCGGGGGAACGATCTCATTATGGGAGGAATTGTTGTATCCTGGCTCGCCGAATGCTGTGGAAATTCAGAATGCCGCCCGCAACGCTTTGTCGGACCCATCGCTGCACTGGACTGAGGAGGAATCGAAACGCCTCCGGGCGGTTGTTGACCTCAAGGTTCCTGAAAGGGCCGCGCCAGCCACAGGGAACTGACAGGGAAGGGCATAGGAAAAATGGCCCTGAGTCCATTCCAAAAATGATGGAAAATACTTTCGGGTTGTTAATATGGAGTATATTGGTTTAGTAAAACAAGATCAAAGATACTTGCCATAATGAAAAGCGCCCCGGCTCTATGGAATTTACCAGATTTTTCAGAATGTTTTTGCATTTTTGCGCCGCAACCCTTAGATTTTAGAATGCCCGCTCTCAATACCAGTCGAATGCCCTGCGCATTCAATCTGGCCAGGGGGTGAGATTCATCTTCTAAGCCTATGATGGAGGAACTACAGCAATTTGGCAGTCTTACTGTGGCGCATCGCACCGGTGGCGCACCGGTGGAGTTGCTGCGTTCCAAAGACGAGGTGGTGTTTCTGGCGTTTGACAACCGCATCCGCCGGCTGGTGGAGCTGCATGTGCTGCGTGGAGGGGATGAGCTGGATGCGGCCCTGAAGCAGTCTGCCCTGGAGCGTGCGCGGCAGGCCTCGGAGATCCGTGGCCATGCTTTCATGCGCATCCTGGAAGTCGGGGAGGACCAGGGGCTGGTGTATTACATCAGCAATCTCAACGATGGTGAGTATGCCGAGGAGTATGTGCGCCGGCGCGGCGCGCTTTCCGCCTCCACGGCGCTGGCCATGGTTTATTCCCTGCTGGATGATCTGCTGGGGCTGCAAGGCCAGCGGTGGCTGGTGTCGCGCATGAGGCTGGACCGTGTGCTGGTGACGACGCTGGAGGACACCTTTCTGCAGCTTCGTGTGTTTGACTACGGCCTCTCCCAGGTGGATGAGGAGGACCCGGAGCCGGGCTGCAGGCGCCTGGTGGTGGAGACGAGCCGCCTGCTGTTCCTGCTGCTGACCGGGCAGCAGCATGAGGGGGAGAACCCTGACAGGATTCCGATCCTGACCCAGCTGCCGATGAGCCTGCGCATCGCCATGCGCACCGCATTGACCGATCCTGACAACGCGCCGGCCTCCATCGAGCGGCTGCGGGATGATGTGCGGGAGGCGTTCAGCGCGCTGGCCAGCGGCATCCAGGCGCGCAACCTGCGCAAGCAGCTGGTGACGAACGGCCCGCTGATGCCGCTGTCCCAGCTTCAGGACGTGCTGCTGGAGGATGTGCCGGTGGAAAACATCCTGGGCACCCGTTTCAGCGTGGAGGACAGCGACCAGACACGGCGCTACCCGTTCTCCATCCCCGCCATCAATGTGAAGGCGGAGCAGCCGGTGACGGTGCACCTGCTGCCGCCCTCCCGCATTGTGGAAAAGACGCGGTATGAGGCGGTGCCGCTGCAGATGTGGCGGTTCAATCCCGACCGCCATCCGAACATTCTGCGCTCGCTGAGCCTGTGGGAAAGCCCGGACTGGACCTTCCTGACGGAGGAGCGCGAGCCGGGCTTTGCCCTCAGCCGCCTGATGGCGGAGCGCGTGACCCTGAACACGGCCGAGGTGCTGGTGCTGATGCGGCAGGTGCGCGCCGGCCTGGAGCAGGCGGTGGAGTGCGGCGTGCAGCGCGTGGACCTGCACCCCTCCAACATCCTGCTGCGGGTGGGCAAGAGCGGCCCGCTGCTGGCCCGCGAGCTGGAGCGCCTGATGCAGAAGCGGCTGGACGCGTGGCCGCCCTTCATGGTGAAGCTGCGCCCGCACATGACCATGCGCAGCCTGTATGAGCCGCTGCTGGTGGACGCGGATGTGGTGGAGAGCCAGCAGATGGAGGAGCACCTGCAGAACCGTGACTTCCGCCACCGGGCCTTTGTCACCCTGGCGGCGTACCTGCTCAGCGGGGAGAGCCAGAGCGGCGGTGTGCCGCAGTTTGCCGACACGGTGCCGGATGCCGCCGCCATCTATGTGCGCGAGTGCCTGGAACTGGCCCGCCGCGCAGGCCGCGCGCCCAATCCCGCCGAGTTCCTGCAAACTTTCGAGAGCCTGCTGACCGCCCCGGCGGTGGATCTGGCGACGCGCCTGCGTGGCAGCAGCAGCGTGGCGCTGGAGGAGATGGAAAGCGCGGGGTCAGTGTCTGACTTTGAGGACGAATGGTCCGGTGATGCGGCGGATGAGCTGGAGGACGATGAGGTGATCTCCCCCGTGAAACGCGGCATGAAGGGCCACCAGTTCAACCCGCTCTCGCAGCAGAAAAGCACCTTCCCCTGGGGGGTCGCGGCGGCTGCGGCGGTGGTGCTCATCGTCGGTGTCACGTGGATGCTCATGGGCGGGTCCAGCGCCAAGTCCGAACTGGCGGCCGCCATGGCCCCCTCTGTGGCGGAAGGCCCCGGCGTGCCTGCGCCGGTCCCCGCGCCTGTCCAGGACAAGACCGAAAAGACTGCCCATGAGGGCAGCAACGTCGCCGACAAGGCGGACAAAAC
Organism: uncultured Prosthecobacter sp.; assembly: GCA_964588755.1. Taxonomy (GTDB): domain Bacteria; phylum Verrucomicrobiota; class Verrucomicrobiia; order Verrucomicrobiales; family Verrucomicrobiaceae; genus Prosthecobacter. The sequence continues at coordinate 4,341 of CAZPSQ010000170.1, forward strand.
GGATGAGGCGGACAAGAGCCACATCGCCAAAAAAGCGGGTGAGTCCAAGGCGATGCTGGTGATGGCCAAGGCACCTGTGCCCAACCCGGCCCGCATCAACCCGCCCGCCCCGCCTCCACCGCCCGCGCCTGCGGAAGTGGTGACGGTGGCGCCTGCCACAGCCGTGAACGAGGCCGAAGAGTCTGCGGCCATGCCAGCCCCGGCCCCCCAGCCACCGCCTGCGCCTGCGCCTGTGCCTGCGGAAGTGGTGACGGTGGCGCCTGCCACAGCCGTGAGCGAGGCTGAAGAGTCTGCGGCCATGCCAGCCCCGGCCCCCCAGCCACCGCCTGCGCCTGCGGAAGTGGTGACGGTGGCACCTGCCACTGCCGTTGATGAAGAACCCGCGCCCGCACCTCCGAAGGTGAACGCCCCTGAGCCGAGGAAACCCGCGCCGCCCCCGGCGGTGGCCAGCAAGCCGCCCGCTCCGGTGGTGGAGCCTGCCCCTGAAGCACCTGCGGCGTCGCCGCCTGCCGTCACGCCTGCTGCCGAGGACCCTGTGACCATCCGCCGCGCGATCCTGCCCTCCCAGGAAGAGATCGACCGCATGAAGCAGGGGCATGTGCAAAACCACACGGACAAGGTGCCCTCGGTGTCCACCGCGTCCCCCCTGCCGTCGCCGCAAGGCAGCATCCGCCGGTGACGCCTCCCACCCCGCTGATTCTCAAAGACGAGAGGAGTGTGGGAAACCTCGCAAAAGAGCGGAATTTGCGTGGACTCTCCACACTCTCGCGGGTAATAGATTGGCCCTGGAAATCAGGGCTGCACAGGTGGTCGCGCCACAGTGCGGATTCGCAGTCCGGCGGACGAGCCACCTGCGGTGGCAAGGCACCGTGGCCTGCTTTCCTGGCGATTTTCCCCCGCTTTGAACAAGTCCCTGATTTCTCAATCCCAAAACCCGCGCAAAACTAGGAGAGGCTGATGAAGGTCAACAACACAATCGTCGTTTCAATCGGGCAGGCAGGCAACCAGATCGCCGCCTCCTTTTGGAAAACCATCTGCCAGGAGCACGGGATCGACCCGCTGACCGGCCAGACGGCCCAGGGGCAGCAGCCGAAGGGAAACTGGAGCGCTTTTTTCTCCAAGCTGGGGGACTCCTCCGCCGGCAGCTATGTGCCGCGCGCCGTGATGGTGGACCTGGAGCCCAGTGTGATCGACAGCGTGAAGAGCGGTTCCGGATCGCTGTTCAACCCAGGCAACCTCATCAGCCGCACGGAAGGCGCGGGCGGGAACTTTGCCGTGGGGTACCTGGGCGCCGGGCGCGAGGTGCTGCCGGAGGTGATGGGGCGCCTGGACATGGAGATCGACAAGTGTGACAACGTGGGCGGCATCATCGTGCTGCATGCCACGGGCGGCGGCTCCGGCTCCGGCTTTGGCGCGCTGCTGATCGAGTCCATCAAGGAAAAGTATCCCGAGTCCCCGGTGCTGAGCTGCGCGGTGCTGCCCTCCCCGCAGGTGTCCTCTGTCGTCACGGAGCCGTACAACACCGTCTTCACGCTGAACACGCTGCGCCGCTCCGCGGATGCCTGCCTGATCTTTGACAACGAGGCGCTGTTCGAGCTGGCGCACCGCAAATGGAACATTGAAAGCCCGACGGTGGATGACCTGAACCTGCTGATCACCGAGGCGCTGGCGGGCCTCACCGCCTCCATGCGCTTCAGCGGCTTCCTGACGGTGGAGATCAGCCTGCGGGAGCTGCTGACGAACCTGGTGCCGCAGCCGTCCCTGCACTTCCTGATGTGCGCCTTTGCGCCGCTGACGCCGCCGGACCGCAGCAAGTTTGAGGAGATGGGCATCGAGGACATGATCAAGAGCCTGTTTGACAACAGCTCCGTCTTTGCCGCCTGCTCTCCGATGGAGGGGCGCTTCCTGAGCACGGCGGTGCTCTACCGGGGCATCATGGATGACAAGCCGCAGGCGGACGCCGCGCTGGCCGCGATGCGGGAGCGGCTGCCGCTGACCTACTGGATACCGACGGCCTTCAAGATCGGCTACGTGGAGCAGCCGGGCATCTCCCACCGCAAGAGCATGGTGCTGCTGGCCAACAACACGGAGATCGCCCGTGTGCTGGACCGCATCTGCCACAACTTTGACAAGCTCTGGCAGCGGAAGGCCTTCGCCAACTGGTACCTCAACGAGGGCATGTCGGAGGACCAGATCAACGCGCTGCGCGCCTCCGCCCAGGAGCTGATCCAGAGCTACCAGGTGGCCGAGGAAAGCGGCGCCAAGGCCAAGGTGCAGGACAGCACCGCCGACATCCGCCGGGGCGCCGGAGGCGGCCTCGATGATGACCGCGCGGGCATGAGCCTGCGCGACCTGGTGGACCGCCGCCGTTGATCCGCGCAGACAAAAACATCCCAAGGCAACAGCAAGCAACAATCGTTGGAGGAAGAACACCCGTGAGAGAGATTTTGAGCATCCATGTCGGACAGTGTGGCAACCAGATCGCCGACCGTTTCTGGCGTCTTGTGCTGCGTGAGCATGGCCTGACCGAGGCGGGCACGCCGAAGGACGGCAGCGCCGCCGCGGCCAATGCCAACATGGAGGTTTTCTTCCACAAGGTCCGTGATGGCAAATACGTGCCACGCGCGGTCCTCATCGACCTGGAGCCCGGCGTGATCGCCCGCATCGAGGGCGGCGACATGTCGCAGCTTTTTGACGAGAGCTGCATCATCCGCAAGATCCCCGGCGCGGCCAACAACTGGGCGCGGGGCTACAATGTGGAGGGGGAGCGCATCATCGACCAGATCATGAACGTGATCGACGCGGCGGTGGAGAAGACGAAGTCCCTGCAGGGCTTCCTGATCACGCACTCCATCGGCGGCGGCTCCGGCTCGGGCCTGGGCTCCCTCATCCTGGAGCGTCTGCGGCAGGCCTACCCGAAGAAGCGCATCTTCACCTTTTCCGTGGCGCCCTCCCCGCTGATCTCCGACTCCGCCGTGGAGCCGTACAACGCGGTGCTGACGCTGCAGCGTATTTTGGACAATGCCGACGCCGCCGTGCTGCTGGACAACGAGGCGCTGTTCCGCATCGCCAAGTCGAAGCTGCACCGCAGCCCGAACTACATGGACCTGAACCAGATCATCGCGCTCATCATGAGCTCGGTCACGGCGTCCCTGCGCTTCCCCGGGAAGCTGAACACCGACCTCAGCGAGTATGTGACGAATCTGGTGCCGTTCCCGGGCAACCACTTTCTGACGGCCTCCTTCGCGCCGATGCGCGCCTCCGGCCAGGAGGGGCAGGTCCGCATCAACTTCCCCGATGTGGCGCGGGAGACCTTCGCGCAGGACAACTTCACCGCGGCCATCGACTGGACCAACGGCGTGTACCTTTCCGCCTGCGCGCTTTTCCGTGGGGATGTGAAGGCCAAGGAGGTGGAGGAAAACATGGCCGCCATCCGCAAGAGCCTGAACTTTGCCAGCTACGTGCCCACGGGCGTGAAGCTGGGCGTGGCCGAGACCGCGCCGGAGGGCTTTGCCTCCAGCGGTCTGGCGCTGGTGAACCACACCGGCATCGCGGCTGTGTTTGAGCGCCTCATTTCCCAGTTCGACATCATGTTCGACAACCATGCCTACACGCATTGGTATGAGAACAACGGTGTCTCCCGTGACATGATGGCCCACGCCCGCAACACCATCGTCAACCTCGCCCAATCCTACCGCGACGCCAGCTAGCGGAAGCCGCCTCTTCCGCCGCCGCCATCGCTTCCGCGGCCTGCGCCGCCCATCACCCCGGTCCCAATCGTGGATTCTGCCCTGGAGCGCCAAATCGCCGCCGCCTCCCACAGTGTCGAGGAGGCGCGGCGGCATGCCTACCATGACGCCGCGAAGGTGGGCGCGCTGGTGGAGCAGATCAGCGTGCTGGCCGACCTGCGGCAGAAGGAGGGTGACTTCCGCAAGGCAGAGTCCCTCTACCGGGAGGCGCTGTTCCGCGCGCAGGAGCTGCGCCGGCAGGAGCCGGACCTGCTGACCGGCGTGTATTCCCTGCTGGCCCATCTTTACGACCGCTGGGGCCGCCTGGACAAGGCGGCTGAGTTTTATGAAAAGGCGCTGCACGCCAGCGTGGCCGCCGGGCGGGAGGGGACCGGCACCGTGGGCACGATCAAGAACAACCTGGCCATGATCTGCAAGCAGCTGCGACAGCACGACCAGGCGGAGCGCTACTATGTCGAGGCGCTGGAGACCTTCCGCGACCTGGATGGTGAGCAAAGCGCCCGCGTGGCGTCGGTGTACAACAACCTGGGCGTGCTGTACTACAGCGCCATGGATGTGGACCGCGCGCAGGAGATGCATGAGCGCGCCCTGGTCATCCGCCAGAGCCTGGGTGACAGCGAGCTGGACCCGGCCGACCTGTCCCAAACCTTCATCAACCTGGGCGCGGTGTACAAGGCCTCCGGCGACTTCCAAAAAGCGGAGGCTTGTGTGGAGCGCGCCAAACGCATCCGCGCTGCCATGAACGGCGCCCACCCCAACCCGCGCCGGGCGGCATCGCTGCTGATTGACAAGAGTTTTTGAGGGCGGGAAAGGGATGGTGCCCAGGCTCGTTCGCGCGAGGGCACGTCAGCCTTCCGGCCATCGCCCCACGCTGGTCACGGCCCTGCGTTGAGGTCTTTGTTGTAGAAGACCTTCACGTATTTCATGCCCTTCTTGTCATCAAACCCGCGCTCCAGCACGGGCTGCTCCTCGCTGGCGGCGGGCTTCACGTGGATCTCCACGCCGGTGTCGAGCTTCAGCACGGAGGCGATGCGTTTCTTCACCTTGCTGACGTCTTTTTTGGAAATTTCAAAGCTGGTTTCCAGCGGCTGGCCTTGCTCCTCCTCCACGCGGGCGCGGTGCTCCTGGAACTGGGCGATCATGTCGGGCGACTTCAGCACTTCTTTCTCGAAGTCCTCCAGCTCGAACTTCTCGCGGTCGTCGAAGTAGTCCAGCGCGTCCTTGGCGGCGGTGGCCGTCTCCCAGGGCGGGGTGTCGTCGTCGGGGATGGAGCCTGCCTTCTGCTCCTCCAGAAAGGACACGGCCATCTTGGCGTAGGCGTTGGTGAGAAACGCGGCGTCCGGCACGGCCTCGACCCCGAGGAACTCGCGCACCCAGAACTTGGTGTCCGCGCCGCCACGGTCGAAGGTGAGGATGTAGTGGCCTTTCTGCTGCCAGAAGTCGAGGATGAGGCAGCCCTTGTCGATCTTGTCGGGGTTGATGCCGTGCTCGGTGGACAGGCGGAGGTCGCCATTGGCCACGGTGATGGAGAGGAAGGGGGTGACGCTGTCGGACTTCAGGATGCAGATGCCGTTGACCAGCTCTCCCTCGATGTGGATCTCCTTCAGCAGGGCGATGCAGAGATCACCCGCCTTGATGTTGGGGTGGTTGGACTTGGCGTAGAGGCGCTGGGCGATCTCGATGCCGCGCGGCAGGAGCTGGCCTTCATCGGCAAAGATGGCCTTGGCGCAGTTGCTGATCTCGTGCTGGTCCAGGGATGCGTGGTGGGTGAAGCGGTGGCCGATGAGGTTCTTGAACGGCTTCAGGAAAATGGCGGTGAGCGGCTCCTGGTCGCCCTCGGCGATTTCGAAGACTTCCTTGGAGGTTTGCAGCGGCTCCTCGCGCTGAGGGTTGCCGATTTTGGCGAGGACCGCCTTGGTGGCGGTGGAGGTGTTGAGGCGAAGCTTGACGGACGACATGGGGGGCGCGGAGATTTGGGAGGAATCGCCTTCATGCAAAGCATTTCCGGCATTGTTTTGGACAACGCCGCGCCACCTGGGCAGACGGCCGGCCTGCCGGGGCAAACGGGCAGGGCGGTCCGGGGCTGGAAGATGGCGGCAATCCAAATCTGTCTGGGGGTTTCCCTTATGTGTGGAGCAGGCTGGCCGCTGATTGCGAGGCAGGGCAAAGCTGTCCACACTGGCCGGCAAACCTCAACGTCCTCTCCCGCATGTTATTCATCTCTCCTCAAGACCATGATCGCTCCGAATACCCAAGTGTTCTCGGCTCATTGCCACTCTGAGTCCTTCAGCCACAGTTCCTATCCGACGGACAAGGAAATCGCCCTCCTCACCTTTGAAAACTGGAAAGTGGAAGGCTGCCCGCAACTCCGCCCCGACCACTGGCTGACCGCCGAGCAGAAGCTGCTGGAGGCCTATGCCGGTTCCGGTGGCATCTTTGCCCCCCTGGACTCTGACGGGCTGGAGGACTTCTGGGAGCGGGAGACAGAAACGATTTCGGGCTTTGCCCACGTCAATGAGTTCAATCTGGCAACGAAAGGATGGTCATGAACACCTTCGCACTTCTCACCGCAAACCGTTTGCAGGCGCCGGAACCCGAGTTCACCAGCGCACAGGAACCCTCCGCACGACGTTTCCTCAGGCAGGGGCAGGAGCCGCCCCCTGCGGTATTGAGGACCGGAAATGACAACAGCACCGGTCCGCTGGAGGCCTTGTCGCAGACCGTGGGCATCCGGCTGGCGTGCAGCAGCGTGGTGCGCTGGTACCACGGCGGCATCAATGAGTGAGGCGTGATCGGGGGCGCTGCGGAGTGCGGCCAAGCCATGCCAGGGCTTGCAGAAGTGCCCGGGCGGCGCGAGGGCAGGGGCAGACGCCTCCCCCCCCCCTCTTCCGTAATGACCGCCACCCCGCAGCCGCCCATAGATCTCCCCGCCGACCGTCCCTGGCTGGTGCGTGTTCCGGAGATCTTTGAAGGCATCGCCCCGGCGGTGCTGCGCCATTTTGGGCCTGCCACGGCCCAGGCCACACGCCTGGGGCAGGACTACTACCTGCTGAAAAGCGCCTCGGCCGAGGCGGTGCAGCGTTCGGCGGCGGCCAAGTTTGCCCGCTGGAACCTGCCGATGGACCACACCTGGCCCTGCAATCCGCAGAAGATGGAAGGCTTCATCGAGAAAGCGGCGCAGACGCTGCTGCGCAAGTTTGGCGGCCGCAGCCCGCAGGGCATCTTCATCGGCACGCTGCACCCGACCTCGCCGGACAAATACTACAAGGGGCTGGCCTCGAACCTGCGCGGCCGGGTGCTGCAGTTGTTCCCCAGGCTGCCCGCCGCCACGGTGGAGGTGCAGGACCCGACGGTGGAGACGCTGTTCTGCCTTGTGGGAAAGGAGGGGCTCTTCTGCGGCATGCAGAGTCCGCGCGCCTGCAACGGCCTGCACCCCGGCGGCAGCAAATACATCGACCAGGACGCGCCGGACACCATCAGCCGTGCGGGCGCGAAGATCGCCGAGGCGCTGCACTACCTGCTGCTGCACCGCCCGCCGCTGCCGCGAGGCGCGCATTGGCTGGAGCTGGGCGCCTGCCCCGGCGGCATGACCTCCGAGCTCCTTGCCCGTGAGCAGCGGGTGACGGCGATCGACCGCGCGGCGCTGGACAAGCGGCTGGCCGGACGCCCGGGGCTGAAGTTTGTGCTGGCGGATGTGGCCGCCTTTGTTCCGCGCCCCGGCACCACCTACGACGCCCTGCTGGATGACATGAACGGCCCGCCGGAGGAGTCCATCTCCCAGGTGATCCGCCTTGCCCGTTATCTGAAGAAAGGCGGCCTGGTCGTCTTCACGCTCAAAGTGCCGCGCATCGAGACGGTGGAGCTGCCCTGCGATCTGTTTGACGAGATCGTGGCCCAGGCGGAGGCGGGAGGTTTGCGGCTGTTTGCCCAGACGCACCTGACCTACAACCGGCATGAGTTCACACTGTTCTTTGAAAAGGCGTGATGGGGCGGTATTTGGTTCCTGGTGTTTGCGGCGATTTTCGAAACTGATTTTTTGGGGGGGCAAGTGGGCGGGGAGGGGATTTGCTGATCA
>CAZPSQ010000171.1:0-12134 GCA_964588755.1 uncultured Prosthecobacter sp.
GATCCGCTGCCCAAGGACATCATCGCGACGCCACCGGCCATCAGTTTCATGGTGGCCACGGCGAAATTCCAGGGACGCGTCACCGTGCTGTACGAGCGCGAGCTCGATGTATACGCGGTGGAGTTGCACCGCGATGGCGAGTTGGTCGATCGGGTCGATGAGGTGTTCTTCGATTCTCTCGGCGGGACGCTGGAACGGCTGATCGACGACGGGAACTGGCGGCGCATTCGCGTGCAATGCTTGTCCGGTCGAAAGTCTGCCCGGCACTGACCCCCACGCGGCTTCCCGTCCTCGCGGCGGGAGGCCCGCTTCCTTTTCGTCGAGAGATCACGGCCATGTCTGTTCGATTCAAGGGCACCGACCTGCGGCCCGTGTTCGCCGAAGCGGTGGCCAATCAATGCCGCGTCATCCTGGTCAAGGAGCAGGGCGTGTATTTCCTCGCCGAGCCTGGCGAGCGCAGGCCCGATGGACGCCAGAAGCTCATTGCCTACTCCGTGGGCTGCAATCCGGATGTGGATGCGTTCGATGACTGGTGGGAGCTGGCCCGCGCCGAGTTCGGCGGCGACGACTTCGGCCAGCTCTTCGATCCGCACGATGGCGTTTGCGCGCTCATCCTGAGCGGCGAGGACGACCTCGAGGTGTCCGCCACGGCGACGCACCTATGCGGACGGCAATTGCCCGCTCCATCCCAGCCTCCATTCCGGTGGCTTCTTCTTTTCTGGTGCAGCAGCCCGTGCGGCACACACGCTCGTCTCCAGCCCGGGAAATGAGCGGGCCGGTTTCAGACTGCAAGACCGGGCACGACGAGAAAATAGGCGTTAAGCATGTAGAGGCCCGCAACAATCAGGATCACGCCGCCCGCGATCTCGAAGGCCTTCTGATGGGTGCTCAGCGTCTTGAGGCCCTCCAGCCAGCCCACCGCACAGGCGCCGAGAATGATGGGCACCGCGCGGCCCAGCGCGAAGGCGAGCAACAGCACGGCGCCGAACCAGGCCGAGCCGATCCCGGCGGCGATCCCGAGCAGAATCACTAGCGCCGGCGTGCAGAACGGGCAGATTGCCACCGAAAACGGCGCGCCGAGGGCGAATGCGCCCCAGGTAGTGGCCGCCCGTTTCGCGCGCAGGTTGATTGTGGGCAGCGGCAGCCTCAGCCAGCCGGGCCAGAGCAGACCCAGCAGAATCAAGAGTGGCCCGAGCACGAGGCCCCATTCCCGCCCCATGAGGCGCTGCAAGCCATCGCCCCCGAGACCGGCGGCGAGGCCGAGCGCGAGGTGGGTGGCGAGCATGCCGAGAATGAACATCCCGCCATAGACCACCGCCGTGCCGGGCGCACGCGCCTTGGTGACATAGGCGAGCGATACGGGAATGGCGGCCAGGGCCACCGGATTGAAGCTGAACAGGAAACCGATCACGAACCCTGCTGCGAGGGAGGCGAGATTCGCCTGCTCCAGGGTCTGCCGCAGGCTCTCGACGTCCATCAGAGCGCCCTCGCGCCGCGCTGCATGAGTTCCTGGCGCAGGCGCTCCGCCCCGGGCAAGGTGGGGAACACTAGTTCGCCGTCGATGGCGATGGCCGGCGGGCTCAGCACGCCCAGATCCACCGCGTAATCCAGCTCGTCCAGGATATTCACCTCCCGGCAGATGACCGCTTCCAGCCCGGCGACGACCGCCTTCAGCGCCTCGCGGGCCTGGGCGCACTTGCCGCAATCTGGTGTCGAGAAGATCTCCACGAGAATCATGGCGCCTTTGCCTTTCTGGGTGCGGGCCGGCGCGGTGCGCTGGCGTCGAGGGCGGCGAGGATGGGACATGCCTCCAGGGGCAACTGCCCGCCGTCGCAGCGCGCGATCAACCCGCTCAGAGCCTGCGACATCGCTTGCAGCGTCCTGATCTTGCTTTCGATGAGCAGCTTCTTGTGTACCGCGACGCTCCTCACGTCGGTGCAGCAGGAATCCTCGGCGGCGCGCAACGTGAGCAGCTCGCGGACCTCGGCGAGCGAGAAGCCGCAGTCCTGGGCGTGCTTGATGAAGTGGAGCCGTCTCACCGTGTCGCTGCCATACAGGCGATAGCCCGCCGCGCTCTTGCGGGCCGGCGCGAGCAGGTCCTCCTTTTCGTAGAAGCGCACGGTGTCGGCGCTCACCGCCGCCAGCCGGGCCACCTTGCCGACGGTGAGGAGATCCGCTGAGGCCTCGAGTTCGGGTGGGAGTTCCGGTTTCATGGTTTGGCTGCCTTTACATCGATCGAGCGGGCCGTCTTCCCGGGCTTGTCCGCGGCGAGGACGACGCTGACCGCCTTGCCTCTCACGGTCGGCGAGTAGTCGTATCCGCTGCCCTGCCGGATCGGGGTGCCGAGCGGAACGTCGATCTCGACCTGGTCCGTCGCGGTCTCCAGCTTCAAGCTGCAGGCGCAGCCGCCCGGCTTGAAGTCGCAATGGGTCAGCTTGGTGCCGATCATGGAGTCTTGGAGCGCCTGCTGCGCGAATCCCGAGCCGGGGGCAATCACCAGGAGCGCCGCCAACGCAATGCCCCACACTCGAAACTTAGACATCGCTCGTCCTCCTGAGGTCGTTTGCGGCGAGGCGGCCGTCCGCCAGATGCAGGAGGCGGTCGGCCAGGGCTCCCGTGCCGGAGGCGCCCGCCTCGCGCAACTTGATCAGGGTGCACACCCGCGCCTCCATCCCCGCGATCTGCTGGCGACCGGCTATCGCCGTCTGGACCAGCAGGGCGAGCAGGCCGATGACCAGGGCGAGCAGCACGACGACGACCCCGGCCCGCGCCCGGTCGCGAAACGGATTGCGCATGCCCCGCAGCACGGCGCTCATCACTATCTCGCGGTGGCGGGGCGTGGCGGTACGCCACGGCCAACGCTCACCACCGCATCGAAGAACAGCCGCGGCCGGCCCCACAGCGAGTTGAAGAAGATGCTGGTGACGGAGACCGCCATCGCCGCCATGGCCCACACCGGGTAGAGCAGGCCGGTGGCGGCCAGCGGGATGCCGACGCCGTTGAAGAGGAAGGCGAGCGACACGTTCTGCAAGAGCTTGCGGTAGCTCCAGCGGCTCACCTCGCGCGCCGTGACGACCGCGTCGAGGCGGTTATTGAGGATCACGACATCGGCCGAGTCGATGGCAATGTCGGTACCGCCGCCCATGGCGATGCCCACGTCGGCCTGCATGAGGGCCGGCGCATCGTTGATGCCATCGCCCACCATGGCGACCTTGCCCTGCCGCTGCAGGCCGCGCAGGAATTCGGCCTTCTCGCCCGGCAAGAGCCCGGCGCGCACCTCCGCGATGCCGGCTTCTTGGGCGATCGCCCGCGCCGCGCGCTCGTTGTCGCCGGTGACGAGCACGCTCGCCACGCCTGCGCGGGCGAGCGCCTCGATAGCGGCACGGGCCTCCAGCCGCAGTTGGTCGCCCAGCGCCAACACGCCGCGCAACCGTCCCTCGGCCGCCACGCCGACCACCGTACGGCCGGCGCCTTCGAGGGCCGCCACGCGGGCTTCGAGCGAGCCGAGCGCGACGCCGTGCTCGGCGAGAAAGCGCGGGCTGCCGACGAGGATTGCTTCCCCGGCGAGCCGGGCCGCGACGCCCCGGCCGGCGACCGCCTCGAAGGTTGCCACCTGGGGCAACGCGAGGCCGCGGGCGAAGGCGGCATCCACGATGGCGCCGGCGAGGGGATGCTCCGAAGCGGCCTCCGCGGCGGCCGCCAGCGCCAGGAGCTCATCCTCCGTGCGTTCCACCGGGTCGATCTCGAACAGCATCGGCTTGCCGAAGGTCAAGGTGCCGGTCTTGTCGAATACCACGGTGCGAACCAGCCGCAGGCTCTGGAAGGCCTCACCAGTGCGCATCAGGATCCCTTGCTCGGCCGCCTCGCCCGCGCCTCGCACGATGGATAGCGGTGCCGAGATGCCCACCGCGCAGGGATAGCCCATCACCAGCACGGACAGCGCCGCGAACACCGCGCGCTCCAACCCACCGCCGAATCCGAGCAGCGGGGCAGCCACGCCCCACGCGAGGCCGGCCAGGATCGCCGCCACGACTACCGTGGGCGCGTAGACGCGCAGCACGCGATCGACCAGGTGCAGCACGCCCGGCTTGAGCGCCCGCGCGTCCTCCACTTCCTGCGCCACCCGGGCAAGGAAGCTCTCCTCGCCGACGCCCGTCACCCGCACCAGCAGAGTGCCCAGGCCGTTGATTGAGCCACCGATCACCGCATCGCCCGTTGCACGCTCCACCGGGATCGGCTCCCCGGTCACGAGCGAGAGGTCCACGGACGAGTGCCCCTCTTCGACCGTACCGTCCACCGGGATCCGCTCGCCGGGGCGGATGCGCACGAGATCGCTCACCCGCACCGCCTCGATCGGCAGCTCGGTCTCGCCGCCCGCGCGCACCACGCGGGCTGTGTCCGGCTGCAGGTCGAGCAGGCGCTTCACCGCCTGGGAGCTGCGGGTCTTGACGATCAGCGACAGCCACTCGGAGAACAGGTGGTAGGTCGAGACCATCACCGCCACCGCGAAGAAGGGCGCGGTGGGATAGCCCGGCCGCTCCAGCGCTAGCCCGATCGCGCCGCCGGCCAACCCGGCGAAGGCGCCGAAAGCGAGAAGCACGTGCTGGTTGAGGATGCCCCGGCGCAGGGATTGGCCGGCCATGTACATGATGTGCCGGGCGCAGCCGAAAACGGTGGCCAAGGCGAGCGCGGCGACGATCAACGGGATGCTCCCGTCCAAGACGCCCGACTGGCGGGCGGCGGCGAGGCCGAAGACCGTTCCAGTGAGGGCGGCCGCCGTGCCGAGTGCGGCGCGGCTCCCCCGTGAGGAAAGGGTGACGGCGACGAAGGTGATCAGGCTCGCCGTCGCCGTGCCGGCGATGGCGATGGACCAGGGGTTCCCCCAGTTGGCGATAAGGGCGATCGCGGCAAGGCTCAACGCCACGGCGAGAACGAAGCGCCGCCCCTCGCGCACCAGTTCGGCTTCCTCCTCCTCGAATGCGCGCAGCTTCCTCGGGTCGTGGATGGTGTAGCCGATATCGCGCAGCGTCTGCAGGACGGCCTGCGGGCCGATGCGGCGCGGGTCATACTGCACCAGCGCCTGTTCGTGGGTGAGGCTGACAGCGACCTTTTCCACGCCGGGCAGCCGGCCCAGCGCCCGCTCGATGGTGCCGGTGCACAGCGAGCAGTGCAGCCCGCCGATGCGCGCCCGGATGCGGGCGCGGTCCGTCCGCGCGGCCGGCTCCTCGCTCCAGAGCTTCAATGCTTCGGGGGTCGTGGCATGGCTCATGGGGATCTCCTCAAGGTTGTTCGGCGACGACCCGATAGCCCGCGCTCTCGATCAGCTCGACGAGCCGCTCGGGCGAGGCCTCCCGCGGATCGAGCAGGAACCGCGCACGACCGTCGGGCCAGGACACCTCGACACGGCGCACACCCGGCAGGCGGGCGAGCAGCGCCTGCAAGGTCTGCGCGCAGCCGCCGCAGTGCATGCCGTCGATCTTCCAGGTCAATGTCTGCATGGCACCCTCGGGATCTGCCTGAAACGATTCAATGCTAGACCTTGGAGTAAGCTCCAATGTCAAGACCTGCTCGCTGTGGCGTGGAGGAGGGTGCCACCCCGAAGCCGCCGCGACCTGCTCCCGCAACTCTGCCGTAGTCCATCCATCCGGCCGGGAAGCGCTCATGATCTTTCCCTGAACGCCCGCAACGCCCGCGACAGGGACAGAAGGAACAAGCCGGTCAAACCGAGCGCCGCGAAGACCCAATGCTCGCCGAGCAACGCACCGGCGGTCGTACCGGCCAGCACGACGGCGAGGATGGGCAGGTGGCAGGGGCAGGTCAGCACAGCCAGTCCGCCCCACAGGTAGCCGGTGATGGGTTTGCGCTCGGGGCCGTTCATGGCAACGCCTCTTCCTGCCGGGCAACCTCGGTCCGCAGCGCGCTCAACTGCGCTTCCTGGCCCGCCAGCGCCCGGCGTCGCTGTTTCACGAGTTGACGCAGCTCGGCCAGCCAAGCCACCGCTTCACCGGCATCCGGCGCGTCCAGCGCGCGGCACAGCCGGGTCAGCACGTCCAGGCCGATCCCCGCCTCGTGGGCGGCCCGCACGAAGCACAGCCGCTGCAAGGCATCCGCATCGAACACGCCATAGCCGCCGGCGGTGCGCGCTGCCGGACGCAGCAACCCGCGCAGCAGGTAGTCGCGCGCGATGTGCACGCTCACGCCGGCATCCTGGGCCAGACGCGACACCGTGTAGGCGTTCATCGAACACCTCATTTTCCTCAGCCGGCGCAGCAGGACAGTTGCTTCACGTCCTTGTTGAAGGTCTGCGCCGCGAGCTTCAGCCCCTCGACCATCGTGAGGTACGGGAACAACTGGTCGGCCAGCTCCTGCACGGTCATGCGGTGGCGGATCGCCAGTGCCGCCGTTTGGATCAGTTCGCCCGCCTCGGGGGCCATCGCCTGCACGCCGATCAACCGCCCCGAGCCGGCCTCGGCGACCAGCTTGATGAAGCCGCGCGTGTCGAAATTGGCCAGCGCCCTTGGCACGTTGTCGAGCGCGAGGTTGCGGCTGTCGGTCTCGATGCCGTCGTGGTGCGCTTCCGCCTCGCTGTAGCCTACGGTCGCCACCTGCGGATCGGTGAACACCACCGCCGGCATCGCGGCCAGATCCAGCTCAGCACTGCCGCCGGTCATATTGATCGCGGCGCGGGTTCCGGCCGCTGCCGCCACATAGACGAATTGCGGCTGGTCGGTGCAGTCGCCGGCCGCGTAGATGTGCGGCGTGCTGGTGCGCATGGCGCGGTCGATGACGATGGCTCCCTGCGCGTTGACCTCGACGCCCGCCGCTTCGAGGTGCAGGCTGCGCGTGTTTGGCGCGCGGCCGGTGGCGACCAGCAGCCGCTCGGCGCGCAGTTCACCGCGTCCGGTGGTGAGCACGAATTCCCGGTCGACATGGGTGACCTGGCTCGCCTGGGTGTGGTCCAGCACCTCGATGCCCTCGGCGCGGAAGGCGGCCGTGACGGCCTCGCCAATGGCCGGGTCTTCGCGGAAGAACAGTGTGCTGCGCGCCAGGATCGTGACCTGGCTGCCGAGCCGGGCGAAAGCTTGCGCCAGCTCGACCGCCACCACCGACGAGCCGATGACGGCCAGCCGCTCAGGGATCGTGTCGCTCGCCAGCGCCTCGGTGGAGGTCCAGTAAGGGGTGTCCTTCAGGCCTGGGATCGGCGGGATCGCGGGGCTCGCGCCGGTGGCGATGAGGCAGCGGTCGAAGGACACCGTGCACTCGCCGCCTTCCGCCATGTGCACGGTCAGGCTGTGTTCATTCTTGAAACGGGCCTCGCCGCGCAGCACGGTGATGGCCAGGGTGTTCTGCAGGATGCCCTCGTACTTGGCATGGCGCAGCTCGTCGACGCGGCCCTGCTGCTGGGCCAGCAGCCGTTCGCGCAGAACGGCGGGCGCTGCGGCAGGCAGACCTTGGTCGAACGGGCTTTCACGGCGCAGATGCGCGATGTGCGCGGCGCGGATCATGATCTTGGACGGCACACAGCCGACATTGACGCAGGTGCCGCCGATGGTGCCGCGCTCGATCAAGGTGACGCGCGCGCCATGCTCGACGGCCTTCAGCGCCGCCGCCATCGCCGCCCCGCCGCTGCCGATGACGGCGATGTGCAGTCCGCCGGCGCCGGGACCGGCCTCGTCGCCACCGCCCGCCCATTCGCGCATGCGGTCGAACAGCCCTCCCTTTGCCGCCGCACCGGGCCCGTCGGCCAGCGCCGCGCGATAGCCGAGTCCGGTGACGGCGGCGATCAGATCCTGGGGCGCGGTGCCGCCGTTGAGCGCGAGCCGGGCGCTGCCCGTGGCGTAGGACACGTCGGCCGACTGCACGCCCGGCACCTTCTCCAGCGCCGCCTTGACGTGCGCCGCGCAGCCGTCGCAGGTCATGCCGGTGATCTTCAAGTGGGTCATGGAATCGTTCCTCTCTGCATTGCGGTCCAAGGGGTCAATGGTGTTTCGCGGGCAGCTCGCAGGCGTCGGGGCCGCAGCGGCGGTTTGCCGGTGACACCAGGTCCCGGATCGCCACCGCCAGCATGATTGCCAGGCCCGCATACAGGACGCCGCGGGCGGCGTCCTTCGCGAGAAGGCCGCTGATGAAGCCATACCAGCCGATCAAGGCAGCCACCGGGCCAATGCTCCCCAGCAAGCTGCGCTGCCATTGGCGATGACTGATCCACCCCAACAGGTTCGAGACCAGCGCAAGCCCGGCAAACAGCGGTATCAACACGCGCACGAAGACCGATTCCCACTGGGCCAGGAAGCCCAGCCCGATAGCCGCGCCGATGCTCGCCAAGGCCGGAAAGCACACGGCACACCCCATGGTGGAAACGATGCTTCCGAGCACGCCGGTCTTATCGGCCCAACGCAGGAGTTGGTTCATGTAGGCACCTCCCCGATACGTCACCGAGGATGAACGACGGTGGACGGATAGCCCGCGTTCTCGGTCGCCTTGGTCAGTTGTTGGACGTTGGCCTTGGCATCATCGAAGGTCACGACCGCTTCCCGCTTCTCGAAGGCCACGTCCACCTGGCGGACCCCCTCAACCTTCGAGAGCGCTTTCTTGACGGTGATCGGGCAGGCCGCGCAGGTCATGCCGGGCACCGACAGGGTCACGGTCTGCATGGCGGCCCACGCAGGGGCGATGACGGCGGTCAGGGCAATGGCAGCAAGCAACTTCTTCATGGTGAGCTCCTGATCAGTAGAAGAAAGGCAACACGTAGGGGAAGCCGAGCGCGACCACCACCAGCGCGGCCACGATCCAGAAAATCAGCTTGTAGGCGGTGCGGACCCGAGGAACCGCACAGACTTCGCCAGGCCTGCAGGCGTGTGCCGGCCGGAAGATGCGCCGCCAGGCGAGGAACAGCGCCACCAACGCCGCGCCGATGAAGAGGGGCCGATACGGCTCCAGCACGGTCAGGTTGCCGATCCACGCCCCGCTGAAGCCCAGACTGACCAGCACCAGCGGCCCCAGGCAGCAGGTCGAGGCGAGGATGGCGGACAGCCCGCCGGCGGCGAGGGCGCCCCGCCCGTTGTGCGACTCCGACATCGGGTTCTCCTTTCGAGGTTTCAAGCAACGAATCAAGGTTACCTCTGTAGTCGACTACGGAATCAAGGGTCGTCGCTCGCGGCGCCGGCTACGCGCCGCGAGCCGAGGCGACGGAGCCGTCAGTCCGCGGTGAAGACCGCGTGGTAGCGGTAGAACGGGTCGCTGGCAACATCGCCCTGGCGAGTCATGATCGGCCCGGCCGGGCCTCGTGCCGCTGCCCCTTCACCAGCCCTCGCCGACGCGACGCATTCATATTCCGGGCCGTCGCCCCACAGCGCCTGATGCACGCGGTAGAACGGATCGTTCCGGCAGGCTGCGGCATCGGCCGCCATGAGCGGCCCGGCAGGCCCCTGCGCGCCTGCCGGCTGCGGTGGCGCCAGCTTCTTGCACTGGTACGCCGGCCCGTCGGCACGAAAGGCTTGGTGGTAGGCAGCGAAGGGATCCCCCGCGCAATCCTGCGCGGCCAGTGCAGCGCCGGCCGGTGCCAGAGCCACCGCAGCGGCGATCAGAAGTCTTCTCGTGCTGAAAGAGGTCAAGGGTTTCATGATTGCCTCCATTGAGAGTTGGTGCCCACGACCGCACTCTGTAGGGCAGATCCAGGCGCCGCCCTGCACCGGGGCCTGGCAACTCCAGGTCGGCAGGCCGACTCGATGGATGGCCGCGAACCACTGCGGCCGATGCGCGGCGGAGGTTCGTGCGGTCCACCGCGACATGGGGTAACCTTACTGCCGTAGTCCACTACGGGATCAAGCGCCATGGACAGCCAAGCCGCAAACCTGACGATCGGCGCCCTCGCCAAGGCCGCTGGCGTCACCGTCGAAACGATCCGCTTCTATCAGCTCAAGGGGCTACTGCTGAAACCAGACAAGCCCTACGGCGGCATCCGCCGCTACGCCGAGCGGCACGTGGCGCGGGTGAAGTTCGTGAAGGCGGCGCAGCGGCTGGGATTCAGCCTGGATGAAGTCGGCCAGCTCCTGAAGCTGGAGGACGGCACCCATTGCAGCGAAGCAGCCGAATTGGCCGCGCTGCGCCTGGCCGATGTGCGCGCCCGCCTGGCGGACCTCCAGCGGATGGAAGAGGCGCTGTCGAAGCTGGTGAGCGAGTGCAACGCGCACCAGGGCAATGTTTCCTGCCCTTTGATCTCAGCCTTGCACTATTGCTGAAGGGTGCCTACGGCCCTGAGCGTACGATTTTTTCCGTTTCGTGAGCTGCCCCCCAGCTATGCCGAGCTGGCGCGCTTCGCGGCCGACTGGGCGACCTGTTCGATGCCACTGAAGAGCCGATCGTCTTCTTCTATGGTGGCTGAGGGCGCCTCTGCAATGCGGGCGCCAGTGAGTACCGATTGCCGCTCGCGCGACGCACTTCCTGGCGCCACGCTTCCCGTCATGTTCCGCTGACATTCGTCAGCAGCATGCCCAGGTGGCCACGATCCTCAAGGCTACGACGCGGTTCCGGCCGCGTTGATCATCCCAGTTCGCACCGGCATCCATGCGCGAACGCCCATCGGCCCCCGATGGTGATGCCACAAGCTGTTCCATCAACCCACGCGGGGGTTCCACACCTTCCCCGCCTGGGTCGGGTGTGTCTCCGCCTCTTTGTTCTTCAGGAGATTCACCATGACCACTTCCACCGAAAAGTCCTACTTCGATCTGCACATCACCGGCCTCGGGTATCTCAATCGCATCCGCGAAGTGAAGCCCAAGAAAGGCGATGCCTTCCTGGCCTGCGACATCGCGGCCCTGAACGGTCCCAGCGATGACGTCTCGTATGTGCGTTTCGACACGCGCGTATCGGGTTCGGAAGCGCAGCACCTGGTGCGCCGCTGCATCCAGGCGGTCGACGCCGAGAAGAAGGTGATGATCGGCTTCCGCCTGGGCGACCTGTGGACCGACACCTTCACCTACTCCAAGGGGAAGCGTGCCGGCGAGCAGGGTGTGAGCCTCAAGGCCCGCCTGCTGTTCGTCAGTTGGATCAAGGTCGAGGGCAAGCTCGTCTACAAAGCAGAGCCCAAGCCGACCGAGACCGACGAGCGCACTCCGGAAGTCCCTGTGACGACCGACGTGCCCACTGCGCAGCAAGCTCCGGCACCTTCCAAGTCTGCCGAGGATGCCACTGACGACGACTCTGCCGATGCTTCCGCATTGGCCATAGCCGAGTCGTTCTGATCCACAAGGCCTCCTTACCGGGGCCTTGTCTTCTCATCGTCAGCAGGAGACCTTCATGATCACCATCCCTGGCCAACTGGCCATCAAGACCATCCACGGTCGCAACGGCGACTTCAACGTCGGCCGCCTCGCGACCTCGATCGGCGAGTTCGTCGTGAAGAACGCCGAACTCGACCAGTACGCCGAAGGCAAGTACGAGGGCGATTTCGCCATCGCCGAGATTCGTCCCTCCACCTACAACGCCAACGGCCGCATGGTCATCGAGATCCGCGCCCTCCTGGGCGGGATGACGCTGTCCAACATCGATGCCCTGAGCCGCGACGACGCCCGCCGGCTGAGTCCGCAGGAAGTCGATCCGATCGACGAGGAAGCGCAGGCGCCCGCGCCGGCAGCGCCCCAGGCCAAGCCGAAAGCGAAGCCGCGAAGCCCGCGCGATCCCCTGGTCGACACCACGCCGTTCGGCAGCGAGCCGGCCGCCGCATCTCCCGAGGCCTCGGCCGAGGCGGACGACGCGGCGCTGTTCGGCGCGCTCTGGCCGCTGGGCGAGGTCGTCAAGCTCGACGCCACCGTCGATCGCCGCGTCCTGCGTCAGCAGCGCGACCGTCTCGGTACGTTGGGCTACGAGTTCGCTCCCCTGTCCCAGGACTGGCATCTCGCCAAGGCCTGATTCCAACCGCCGCGCCAGCGGCGTTTCACCACCCGCCGGGGTTCCTCCCCGGTGGGGCGGGGCTCCGGTCTCTTATCCAAGGAGATCGTCATGCAACTCGCATCCCGCTTCGCTTATCGTTCCCCGGTGCTGCGGTCGAATCATCCGCTGTCGGATGACCAGATTCGTACCGTCGCGCCCTCCATCTTCGCGGACACCCCGCACGAAAGCCGCTCCGAGCGGTA
>CAZPSQ010000172.1:0-12109 GCA_964588755.1 uncultured Prosthecobacter sp.
GTAATAATTGAATAATTGTAGCCAAAAAAGGTTGTGCGTCAGTATATATTAAATGTTCTCCAAATGGATAGTTTAACCCATTTGTATGAACTCCAATTTTATTATTTAGAATGTGATTTATGTATGAATAGTAGCCGTGAATTCCATCTCCTGATGCTGTAGCAAGTAAAGAGTTTGGCGAAAATAAAACTTCATAAAATTGTACTGAAAAGAACAAAAAAGAAAACAATAATAACCCTAAGTGCCAAAAAATAGTATTTGAATTTATTTTTTTCAAAACAAAATTATTTTGTAAAAGTGTAAACTAATAATGAGCCAAATTTTTTAAAAACTTTTATTTCAAAAGCGTGTACGCTTAACGCAAGTTTCCAACTTATTGAAGCTAACCAAGGAGCAAAAGTGTTTATTTGTTTTTTATTAGAGCATTTAAATCCAGCTTGTTCGCCTTTTTTTTGTAAAATTTTCCCGCTATATAAAAACTCGTGTTGTTCATCTGCTAAATTTGGAACCAATTTAAAAAAGTCTAAACTCCATTCAATTAAAGGCCATAAGCTAGCTTTGTTAGGAGTTGAAATTACTAACTTGCCATTTGGCTTTAGTAATTTGTAAAAACTCTTAAAAATTTCTTCACCCTGTTTTTCAGTTATGTGTTCAATTACTTCTAAAAAAACAATTTTATCAAAACTAGATTCTTTAAAGTTTAATTCATCAAGTAAACCTTTGCTATAGGTTAAATTTGGTAATTTAAATTGATTAGTAGCAAAATCTAATGCAGATTGGTTTGCATCTATTGCGGTTACTGTAACTTTTGGATTTTTTGCAATAAAAAAAGATAATAATCCACTGCCGCAACCCACCTCTAATACTCTGTCTCCATCTTTTATTTCTAAACTTTTTATCGCTTCATCTAATTTTGCATAATGCCAAAACCGTTGAGCTTTTTTTCCATTATAATAAGCATTGTATTGGTATGCTCCTTCTATTTGAATTTTATCTCCTACTCTTCTATCCATTTTTTTTAGTGTATTTTTTGGTATAAAAATTAAAAATAATTTTAGGAAGGTCGAATAGCATTTTTACACCATGCACAAAAACATTTACCGAATTTCCTTCGTTGCTTCTTAATGTAACAGGGATACATTTAATGTCGTAATTTCTTTTATAAGCAATATAAAATAACTCTACATCTATAGTAAAACCATTAATTTTAGAAACGGAAAATAAATCATTAGCAATATAATCCCTAAAGCCTTTTAAGCCACATTGTGTGTCAAATTGACCTCCAGCAATAAATCTTCCTACAATAAATGAAAACAACTTACTTCCTAAATTTCGTGATACTGTAATTTCTGAAAAATATTTTGAATTCTCAAGTGTTCTATCACCAACAACCATTTCAAACTCTTTAAAATCTAAATAATAAAGCATATTTGTAATGTTTTCAAATTCATAAGGAACATCTGCGTCAGTAAAAATTCTGTATTTACCTGTTGCATTAATCATTCCTAATCTTACAGCATTTCCTTTCCCCTTATTAGTTTCGCTTAATATAAATTTACAATTGTATTTGTTTGCTATTTCTTTTGTTTTTCCACCATCTTCGCTTCCATCGTCAACTACAATAATTTCGTAAGTAAAGTTACATTTTGATAAATTGGTAATTAAATAGGGTAAATTATTATCTAAAATAATAGCGTTTTTATAAGATGGAATAATTATGCTTAAATGAATCAATTTAGTAAAACAAAAATACTTAATTAAATTTTAAAATGTTTCTTCATTATTATTTTTTAATTTATAATTGGTAATATAAGTTTACTTGAATTATTAATACCAGCATGTATTTTAATTTCGCATTCAATAAAATCTTTATCGTTGCATTTGTAAATATCAACATATTGTTGCGGGTTCCTGTCAAACAAAGGGAACCATGAACTTTGAATTTGAACCATTATTTTATGCCCTTTTTTAAATACATGTGCAACATCAGGTAGTGTAAACTTCACAGTTTCAATTTTATTTGGTGTAAATGCACTTGGTTTTTCAAAACTATTTCTATACCTGCCACGCATAATTTCGCCTCTAACTAGCATTTGATAACCTCCCATATTACTTTCTTGTTTTACTCCTTTGCAACAAATTGTATCATTGTATTTAAAATCATCAGGAAAAACATCTATTAATTTCACCACAAAATCGGCATCTGTAGAAGAAATACTTACTTTTAAATCTGCAATAAGTGGCCCTCCTAGTTTAATGGCTTTATTTAAAACGTCTGTTTCTAAAACTAAAACATCTGCTCGTTTTGCAACAAACCTTTGATCGTCAATCATGTATTCTTTTGTCCTGTTTATATGCACTCCATCTGCATATGGCACAGGGTTTTGAGGATTGCTAATATATTTATAAACTAAATTATTTTTAATGTTGTTATCAAAGCTTAATTTGTTGTTGTTTATAATATATAATGGGGTTGGTTTTAAGGTTTTAATTGGCCATTCATTATAAAACTCCCATTTGTTTGTTCCTGTAAAAAAAATACTTGCTTCGTTTGGCAACTTAGCATTTTGTTGATTTTTTAGATAGTAATCAAAAAAAGGAATCTCAATATTATCTTGGTAATATTGTGCTGTTTTGTCTTCAAATCTAACATTTCCTAAATAACTACCATCGCTTCTGTGCCAGCCACCATGAAACCAAGGTCCCATAACAATTTTATTAGTTGTTTGTTTAGATTGATTTTCTATTGCTTTATATAAATTCCATGCCCCAAAACAATCTTCAGCATCAAAAGTTCCGCCAACAATTAAAGTTGCGGCTTTAATATTTTTACAGCCTCTTCTTGCATCTCTTTTTTTCCACCAATCATCATAATTTGGGTGTTGCATTAAATCATACCAAAATTTAATTCCATTCATGTGCTTTGTTAAATTTTTTAATGCACCTTGATTTAAATAAAATTGATAAGCATCTTTTTCAGGAAATTCAAACCCAGTTTCGTGTACAGTAGTTGGTTTTAAACGTGGTTTACCAAAAGCAGAATAAAAACTAAAGCCATCCATTAATGCAAAAGCACCGTTATGATGAAAGTCATCGCCCATAAACCAATCTGTTACAGGCGCTTGAGGGCTTACTGCTTTTAAAGCAGGATGATTGCTAAGGGCGGCCATTGTGCTATAAAAACCTGGATAAGATATTCCAAATACGCCAACATTTCCATTATTATTTGGAATATTTTTTACTAACCAATCAATAATGTCGTAAGAATCAGAGGCTTCATCAATTTCATTGTTTAACTTATTTTCGTTAAATGGTCTAACATCCATGTATTCACCCTCACTCATGTACCTTCCTCTTACATCTTGCAAAACTATAATGTATCCTTTTTTTAAATATTTTATCCAATGCAAACTATACAATCTAGGGTTAAAATTATTACTTCCATATGGTGTGCATGAATATGGTGTTCGCATCATTAAAATGGGTTGCTTTAAGGAATTAGTTTTTGGTGAATAAATACTTGTATATAAACTTATACCATCTCTCATTTTTACCATTGTTTCTTGTTTTGTGTAATTGTTTACAACCCAAATACTGTCTGTGTTTTGAGCATAATTACTACAAAAAAATGAAAGAAAAAGAAAACTAAATATTAAATGTTTTTTACCCATATTTTAGCCAATATTACACTTTTTTTTGATTAACATGATGTAGTTAAAAACATTGTTTTTACACAAATTTTACAACAACATATTACCTTAACTTTATTAGTTATGAGTAACAAATTTAGGTCTAAACCAAGTGATGAAATTCAAAACGAAACAGATAATAATTCGGTAAACGAAACTGAAACTATTTCTGATTCGGATAAAAAAGAAGGCAAAAAAACTAAACCTAAAAACAAAAGCAAGGCATCAACAAATACAACCGATGCTAAACCAAAATTAAGTTTAATGCAACGATTTGAAATTGCAAAAAACTTTTATTTTAACGAACAAACACAAAAAGTAATTGGCTTAACCCTTGTTTTATCTTCTTTTTATTTAGCAATTGCGTTTGTTTCTTATTTTTTTACTTGGGATGTTGACCAAGACAAAGTTTTAAGTAACGATTTATTTTTACCCGAAGTTAAAGTAACAAATTGGTTAGGAAAAATAGGAGCATTATTGTCTCATCAATTTATTTACAAAGGTTTTGGAGCAGCATCTTTTTTTATGGTTCCTGTAATTTTTATGTATGGGTTACAAAAAATGACTAAAAAGAAATTTATAAATATAAGTTCGTTTAATGCAAAATGGCTGTTTTTAATGGTTTGGTCATCAATGTTAATGGGATATTTTTTTAAAGATAAATTGTTTTTTTTAGGAGGAGGGTTTGGATATTTTGTTAATCAAGCAATTTCAAATTATGTTGGAAACATAGGTTTATTAGCACTTATAGGCTTTAGCATGCTAACATTTTTAGTGTTAAGTATTAATTTAAATTTTAATCTCCCATCTAAACCAATTATAGAATCGGATGATGCAATTGAAAATGAAATTAGTGAAAGTGAAGCTGAGAGCAATAAAGCAATAAAAGAATATAACCAAGCATTTAACGAAACTAAAGAATTAAAGTTAAGCCCAGAAGAAGAAGAAGCTCTATTAAATTTTGAAATAAAACAAAAAGGCGACGATTTAGTTTTAGAAAAAATAGATCCATTAAATGTAAAACCAACTACTATTGAGGTTACTCCTCCAGGTAATGAAACTATTATTCAAAACACCGAAGAAATTCCCTTTACAGTTGAAAATCAAACTACGCCAGTTGATTGTATAGATTTAACAGAAACAACAAATACAATTGAAACTAAAATCGATGAGCCTGAATTTCAGGTAGAACAAAACAATACACAAGATGAAGTATTAAATGAAGAAAATAAAGCACAGCATTTAGTTGAACAATTTGGCGAGTATGATCCAACCTTAGATTTAGGTTCTTACCAATTTCCTTCATTTGATTTGTTGCAAGATTATGGCGATCATAAAGGAAAGGTTACACAAGAAGAATTAATAGCTAATAAAGATAAAATTGTAAATACACTTAAAAATTTTGGTATTGAAATTGAAAAAATTAGTGCTACAGTTGGTCCTACAGTAACCTTGTATGAAATTGTTCCTGCTGCTGGTGTTCGTATAAGTAAAATTAAAAATTTAGAAGATGATATTGCATTAAGCCTTGCCGCATTAGGAATACGTATAATTGCACCAATTCCAGGAAAAGGAACAATTGGAATTGAAGTGCCAAATCAAAACCCAGAAATGGTGCCAATGAAAAACATTTTAGCATCAGAAAAATTTAATAACTCAAATTTTGAATTGCCTATAGCTTTAGGTAAAACAATTAGTAACGAAATTTTTATTGCCGATTTAGCTAAAATGCCACATTTATTAATGGCAGGCGCAACTGGGCAAGGTAAATCGGTTGGTTTAAATGCAGTTTTAGTATCATTACTTTATAAAAAACATCCTGCACAAGTAAAATTTGTTTTAGTTGATCCTAAAAAAGTTGAACTTACTTTATTTAAAAAAATAGAAAGACATTTTTTAGCTAAATTACCAAATGCCGAAGATGCTATAATTACTGATAATACTAAAGTAATTCACACACTTAATTCTTTATGTATTGAAATGGATAATAGATATGCTTTACTAGAAGATGCGCAGGTTAGAAACATAAAAGAGTATAATGCTAAATTTATTGCACGCAAACTTAATCCAAACGATGGACATAAATTTTTACCGTATATTGTTTTAGTGGTTGATGAATTTGCCGATTTAATTATGACTGCAGGCAAAGAAGTAGAAACCCCAATAGCAAGATTAGCCCAACTTGCTAGAGCAATTGGTATTCATTTAATTATTGCAACACAACGCCCTTCGGTTAATATTATTACAGGTACAATTAAAGCAAATTTTCCGGCTCGTATAGCCTTTAGAGTAACAAGTAAAATAGATAGTAGAACAATTTTAGATGCTGGAGGCGCAGACCAATTAATTGGAAGAGGAGATATGTTACTAAGTACTGGAAATGATTTAGTACGTATTCAATGTGCATTTGTTGATACACCTGAAGTTGAAAAAATTACCGATTTTATTGGCGGACAAAGAGCTTACCCAACTGCATTTTTATTACCCGAATATGTTGGCGAAGATGGAAGCACTGGTAAAGAAGATGTTGATTTAACCGAACGCGATAAAATGTTTGATGATGCTGCAAAATTAGTAGTACAATTTCAGCAAGGAAGTGCTTCATTTTTACAACGTAAACTTAAATTAGGGTACAATAGAGCAGGTAGAATAGTTGACCAGTTGGAAGCCGCAGGAATTATTGGTCCTTTTGAAGGTAGTAAAGCCCGTGAGGTTTTATGTAAAGATATGATTCAATTAGACGGAATTTTACAAAATTTAAGAAATAAATAGTCGAATTTTAAACCATTTGGCATAATTAATGTCTAATAGATATTAATTTTGTACCCAGTAAGCATGAAAAATATAGTATTAAGCGTTATTTTATTAAGCGGATTAAACATAAACGCACAAGACCAAGACCCAAAAGCTAAAGCAATTTTAGATGATTTAAGTAAAACAACTAAAACTTATAAAACCATTAATGCAGATTATGTATTTACTATGCTTAATAAAGAAGGTAAACAAACCGAAAAACAAAATGGTAAAGTTCAAATTAAAGGGGATAAATTTAAATTAGAAATTCCTGGAAATACAATTATGAGCGACGGTAAAACATTGTGGAATTTTAATAAAGATGCAAAAGAAGTTACCTTAAAAAATTTTGATACTAAAAACGAAGATCAATTAAACCCAAGTAAACTTTTTACAATGTATGAAACGGGTTATAAATATAAATTTGATAAAGAAGAAAAAGTTGGAACTGTAATGTGTTCAATTATAGATTTATATCCAGCAGATAAACCTGAAAAGAAAAAATTTCATACTGTAAAACTTTATGTAGATAAGGCAAAAAAACAAATTGCTCAAATTAAAATGATAATGAAAGACGGAACTAAACAAGTTTATGAATTAAAATCTATTAAACCCAATTTAATTTTAGATGATAAAGTTTTTGTGTTTGACACAAAAGGTTTAAAAGCAGATCAAATAATAGACGAAAGAGAATAAACTTTTTATTTTCTTGTAATTAAACTTGTTTAGCACAAATTCTTTAACATACCAAACGAATTTATTGCTAATCAATTGAAAAACTACCTTACTAAAAAAATAATATTTATTGCAAAGTGGCCTATTTTTTTTATGGCTGTTTGTTGGATTTTATTCTTTTTAAACCAATTTTATAATTTAAATTATTATAAGTTTGGAGTGCTTCCAAGAAATTTAAGTGGATTAAAAGGAATCATCTTTTCTGTTTTTATTCATGGTGATATTGAACACATAGCCTCTAACACATTACCTATTTTAATATTAGGAATGCTATTGTTTAATTTTTATAAAAAAATTTCAAAATCTGTTTTTTTATGGATTTGGTTAATAAGCGGTATTTGGTTGTGGATTGGAGGAAGAAATAACTTGGATAATCAAAATTATCATATAGGCGCAAGCACACTTATTTATGGCTTAGCAACTTTTTTATTTTTCAGTGGCATAATTAGAAGAAATAAAAATCTAATGGTTGTATCTGCATTAGTTGTTTTTTTATACGGTAGTATAACCCATGGCATTTTTCCTTTACAACCCGAAATAAGTTGGGAAGGGCATTTGTTTGGCGCAATTAGTGGTGCATTAGTTGCATTTAATTATAGAAAAGAAGGACCTAAAAAAACAGAACATTATTGGCCTGAAGAAAATGAAGATATAATTGATAAAGACAAATATTGGGAACTACCTCCAAAAAATTTGGGAGACCAATAATTAATTTTACATTTTATTTAAAACTTTTTCTATTGTATTTATGTTACGCGAAGTAAAGCTGTTTTTTAAGTTTTTTTGCCCTAATATTTTTCCAAACTCAGATTCAAGTGTGTTTCCTTTTGAAACTTTCCAGTAAAAAGTATTTGAGTTGATTTGAGCTTCTTCGCCCTTGATTTTAGTTGAGCTATTAAATTTTTCTATTAATACTTTCTCAATTTCATCAACACCAATAAAACAATAATTGTGATAATCTTTATTTATTATAAATGGATTATTTTTAATTATAATTCCAATTTCTGTTCTTTCTTTTAAAAACAAAAAAGCTTCGTAATTAAAATGTTTTGACATTGCTTTTTCTAATAAAAGTTTTAATTCTTTTTTATTTTTATTAGAAGAAAATATAATATTACCAGATGCAAGTATTGAATTTACTTTAGTCATTCCTGCTTTTTCAAAAACAGAACAAACATCTTGCATTTTCATGGTTGTGCCATTAACATTAACACCACGTAAAAATGCGCAGTAATTTTTATTTTCCATTTTTCTTTTTTTTCATTGTTTGTAATAAATCATCTAATTGCGCAAACCTGATTTCGCAAATTTTTTTAAATAATTTATTATAAATTAAGGTAGATTTTTAAAAAAGAGTATAAATTAAAAATTAACTTAAGTTTTTACCACTCGTCTTTTTCTTCATCGCTGCTTTTTTTCATTACAGCTTTTAAATCATCTGTAAGAACTTTTGCGCTTGCAAAAGCTGCAGATTTAACGTGTTTCCAAGTTAGGTCATTTACCTTCATAGAGCCGCAAGCTGGTATTTTACCATAAACATCGCCGCAATCCATACCAGGCTTGTTAGCTTTATGTGTAATATTTTTTATGGTATAACGGTATTTTCCCTCTTTAGCTTCTACAATTACATCCATTATAATTTTACCATCTACATCATTTTCGGGGTTTAAAACTTTTTGTTTAAAAATAAATGTTGCTTTACAAGCAATTGTTTTACCTGCAGTTGCTCCACTACTTTTTTCGTATTTAATGTGTTTAAGTTTATACCAATTTTCGGCACGTTTTAAAACTTCTGCTTCGGGTGCAGCCATTGTTGGAGGTAACGTGTCGGGCACATCTGGATTAACATTTGCTGGTTTTGGTCTTTCTACTTCAAGAGAAATAATTTCTCTTATAATTTTCCCTTCTTCTTCTTTTTGAGCCGAAAGGTTTAAACTTAAACTAATTAATGCAATTAAAAAAACTAATTTTTTCATTTTAAATAAGACACAATATTAATAAATTTTAGGATACTTTGTTGGGTTACTTTCGTTCATTATTTTATATAATATATCAAACACATCATCTGCGCTTGGTTTACTAAAATAATCACCGTCGCTACCATAAGCCGGTCTATGCTCTTTTGATGTTATAGTAGTAGGTGTAGAATCTAAATAATTATAAGCGTTTTGCTCTTCTAACACTTTTTGTAGAATATAGGCACTTGCTCCACCAGGTACATCTTCATCTAAAACCACTAAACGATTTGTTTTTTTAATTGAGTTTACAATAGAGTGATTTTTATCAAAAGGAGTTAAAGTTTGTAAATCTATTAACTCAACACTTACATTAAACGGTTCTAATAATTTTATAGCTTCTTGTGCAATTCTAATTGAGCTACCGTAGGTTACTAAAGTAATATCTGTTCCGCTTTGTAAGGTTTCGGTTATACCTAATTCTATTTTATACTTTCCAAAGTTAGTTGGTTGTTTTTCTTTTAAACGATAACCATTAAGTGGTTCAACTATTAAAGCTGGTTCATCAGCTTCAAGTAAAGTGTTATAAAAGCCAGATGCTACGGTCATATTTCTTGGTACACAAATATTTATACCTCTGCAAGCATGAACAATCATTCCCATTGGCGATCCACTATGCCATACGCCTTCTAATCTATGTCCGCGAGTTCTTATTAGCACGGGCGCTTTTTGTAAGCCTTTAGTTCGCCATTGTACAGTTGCTAAATCATCACTCATTAATTGTAATGCGTATAACAAATAATCAAGATATTGAATTTCGGCAATTGGTCTTAAACCGCGCATTGCTAAGCCAATTGCTTGACCCATAATGGTTGCTTCTCTAATACCAGTATCAAATACTCTATGTTCGCCATATTTTGTTTGTAGGCCTTCAAGTCCTTGGTTAACGCCACCAATTTTTCCCGAATCTTCACCAAAAATTAATACTTGCGGATATTTTTCTAAAATGGCATCAAAATTATCTCTTAAAATTTCTCTACCATCCATCATTTTTTCATTAACATACTCAACCGCACATGGCGCAATGCTTGCAACATTATTTGTTGATTGCGAATATAAATGAGAGCCATACCTATAATTGTTTTGAAGTTTTGAGGTTTGCAACCATTGTATAAGTTTTGTTTTTGCCTCACTACTATCGTTAATTAAATTACGTAATGCAGCTTTAACAGCAACATGTATATCTTTTCTTATAGGTTCTTTAATGCTTTGTAATTCATTAGATATTTTTTGACAGTTTGTTTCATTTAATTGATTTAAAATATCACAAACTTCTTTTACTTCTGATTTAATAGGAGAAAGATAATCTGCCCATGCTGTATTTTTAGCGTTTTTAACGGATTCTTTAGCGTCTTCTTCAATTTTAGTTAATTCACTTTCGCTTGCAATTGCATTAGAAAGAATCCATAATCGCATTTGTTTAACACAGTCAAAATCAATTTCCCATTGTAAGCGTTCTTTACTTTTATAACGTTCGTGGCTTCCGCTTGTACTATGACCTTGGGGCTGAGTTACTTCTTCAACATGAACTAAAACAGGAACATGTTCTTCTCTACAAACTTTAGCAGCTTTTTCATAGGTTTCGCATAAATGAGCGTAATCCCAGCCTTTAGTTTTAAATATTTCGTATCCTTTTCCGTTTTTATCTCTTTGAAAACCTTTTAAAATTTCGCTTATGCTTTCTTTAGTTGTTTGATATTTTTTAGGAACAGATATTCCATGACCATCATCCCAAACACTTATCAACATTGGTATTTGTAATACTCCTGCTGCGTTAATTGATTCCCAAAACAATCCTTCACTTGTGCTTGCATCACCAATTGTTCCAAAAGCAATTTCGTTTCCGTTATTACTAAAATTAGTAAATGGCGCTTTTTGTAAATCTTTATTTATTCTATAAAAATGAGATGCGTATGCCAAGCCCAGTAAACGTGGAACTTGAGATGCAGTAGGTGAAATATCGCTACTTGAATTTTTTTGATTTATTAATTCTTTAAAGGAACCATCTTCATTTAAACTATGTGTAGCAAAATGACCTCCCATTTGACGACCCGCGCTCATTGGCTCATAAGCAATATCAGTATGAGCATATAAGCCTGCAAACCATTGGTTTAAATTTATGGCTTTTATAGCCATCATAAATGTTTGATCACGATAATACCCACTTCTAAAATCTCCGTTTTTAAATACTTTACTTAATGCAACTTGCGCTAATTCTTTACCATCACCAAAAATTCCAAATTTAGCCTTTCCAGTTAGTACTTCTTTTCTACCTAATAAACTTGCTTGCCTGCTTTCGTTAATTAATTGATAATCTTCTAAAACAATTTTTTTAAAATCGTCGAAACTTAAATTATTTTTAATCGAAGCTATATTCTCTTGTCCCATAATATTGTGTATTACAAATATAATGTAAAGCAAGGGTTAAAAAAAATTATTATATCTAAAAAATAGTAGTTTTTTCAGAAAAAAACATTGTTAATTAACAAAAAATACTATTGATAAAATATCCCGTATATTTATATCCCAATGCTTTACAAAAATATTATAGGGCAAAATGAAACCAAAACCCGTTTGCAAAAAATGGTGTTAGATAAGCGTGTACCACATGCTTTAATGTTTACTGGTAAAGAGGGTACAGGTAATTTACCCGCTGCTTTAGCATTTATACAACATTTGTATTGCGAAAATAAATTAGTTGACGATGCTTGTGGTATTTGCAATTCATGCATAAAAGTGAGCAAGTTAATTCATCCTGATTTGCATTTTGTTGTTCCTATAGCAAAAAGCAAAGATGTTAAAAGCACAATTGATGTAATTAAAGAATTTAGAACAGTTTTTTTAGAAAACAATTATTTATCGTTAAGTAGTTGGTTT